>JAGDVQ010000035.1 GCA_023255715.1 Thiomonas sp. | reverse complement strand
GGTGCGCCGGCGGAGGACTACCCGGACGCGGCCTGGGACAAGGTGATGCGCCTGAATGTCGACGCCCCGTTCTTCCTCAGCCGCGAGGTGGGCAGGCGCTGCATGATCGCGCAGCGTCGCGGCAGCATCATCAACATCGCGTCGATCGCCGGTCTGGGCGGCAACCCGCTGCCGATGCGCACCATCGCCTACAACACCTCCAAGGGCGCGGTGATCAATTTCACCCGCGCGCTCGCGGCCGAATGGGGGCAGCATGGCATCCGGGTCAACGCCCTGCTGCCGGGATTCTTTCCGTCCAAGATGTCGGCCGGACTGCTGGAAACGATGGCCGAGACCGTCGTGCGCACCACCCCGCTGGCGCGGCTCGGAGGCGAGCAGGATCTGATGGGCGCGGTGGTGTTCTTCGCCAGCGAGGCATCACGGCATGTCACCGGCCAATGTCTCGCCGTCGACGGCGGGGCGAGCGTGATCTGAACCCGTCGCGCCTTGCACGCATGGCGCGACCCCACACTTTCTGGAGAAACCCGAATGCACGATCAAAACCTGCAATGCCTGCTCGCCGAGCGCCCCACCGGCTGGGTCGAGCCGCGCCATTTCCGCTTCGAGCGCAGCCCGATCCCGACGCCGGGCGACGGCGAGGTGCTGGTGCGCAATCATTGGCTGTCGCTCGACCCGTACATGCGCGGCCGCATGTCGGACGCCAAGTCCTACGCCGAGCCGGTCGCGCTCGGCGCGGTGATGGTGGGGGGCACCGCAGGCGAGGTGATCGCCTCGCGCGACCCGCAGTTTCAGCCGGGCGACAAGGTCGTGGGCATGCTGGGCTGGCAGCTCTACGGCGTGGCGCCGGGGCGGGCGCTGCAGAAGGTGGATGACCGGCAGGTGCCGCTGTCCGCTTATCTGGGCCCGGTGGGCATGCCCGGGGTGACCGCGTGGTATGGGCTCAACCGCATCTGTGAACCCAAGGCGGGCGAGACCGTCGTGGTCACTGCGGCCGCGGGCGCCGTGGGCAGCGTGGTCGGTCAACTCGCCAAGGCCAAGGGATGCCGGGTCGTGGGCGTGGCCGGCGGCGCGCACAAGTGCCGCTACGTAGTCGAAGAACTGGGCTTCGACGCCTGCGTGGACTACAAGGCCGGCAACCTCAAGGCCGACCTCAAGGCGGCGCTGCCCGGCGGGGTGGACGCGCTGTTCGAAAACGTCGGCGGCGACATTTTCGACGTCTTGCTGACCCGCACCAATGCGTTTGCGCGCATAGCCCTGTGCGGCATGATCGCCGACTACAACACCACAGACCCGTACTGCATGAAAAACCTCCGCGCGGTGCTGATCCACCGGCTCAAACTGCAGGGCTTCATCGTGTCCGAGCACATGGACCAGTGGCCCGCGGCGCTGCGCGAGCTTGCGGGGCTGGTGGCGGCAGGGCGGCTGCGCTGGCGCGAGAGCGTGGCGCAGGGGCTGGAGAACGCGCCCGATGCCTTCATCGGCATGCTCAAGGGGCAGAACTTCGGCAAGCAACTGGTCAAGCTGATCTGAGCACACGCCATGATGCCCGGCACCCGCGAAGTCTCCCCGGCGCTGGCCTTCGATGTCGCCGCGCTCGAACGCTACCTGCGCGGCCACCTGCCCGCTGCGCGCGGCCCGTGGCAGGTGGCACAGTTCCAGGGCGGGCAGTCCAACCCCACCTACCTGCTGACCAGTGCCGATGGCGCGCGCTATGTGCTGCGGCGCAAGCCGCCGGGCAAGCTGCTGCCCTCGGCGCACGCGGTCGACCGCGAGTTCCGGGTCATGCAGGCTTTGCACCAGGCCGGCTTTGCGGTGCCGGCCCCGCATGTGCTGTGCACCGACGAAGCGGTGATCGGCACGGCGTTCTATGTGATGGACTTCGTCGCGGGGCGCATTTTCTGGGACCCGCAACTGCCTGGCCTTGCTCCGGCCGAGCGCGGCGCGCTGTTCGATGCGATGAACCAGACCATCGCCGCGCTGCACCGCATCGACCCCAGCGCCGTGGGACTGGGCGATTACGGCAAGCCCGGGCAATACATCGCCCGCCAGGTGGCGCGCTGGTCGCAGCAGTACCGCGCCAGCGAGACCGAGCGCATCGAGGCCATGGACCGGCTGATCGACTGGCTGCCGGCGCACATCCCGCCCGGGGAAGAGACCGCGATCGTGCATGGCGACTTTCGCCTGGACAACCTGGTGTTCCACCCCACCGAGCCGCGGGTGCTGGCGGTACTGGACTGGGAACTGTCGACCCTGGGCCATCCGCTGGCCGACTTGGCCTATCACTGCATGGCCTGGCGGCTCGAGCCCGGACAGTTCCGCGGACTGGTGGGCGGCGATCTGCAGGCGCTGGGCATTCCCAGCGAGGCCGCGTATGTCGCAGCCTATTGCGCCCGCACCGCACGGGCGCCGATTCCGGGCGAGGCCTGGGAGTTCTACATGGCCTACAACCTGTTTCGCCTGGCCGCGATCCTGCAGGGGGTGCTGGCGCGGGCGCTGCAGGGCAATGCCTCGAGCGCCCAGGCGCTCGAGGCCGGCCGCCACGCCCGTCCGCTGGCCGAGGCGGCGTGGGCGCAGGTGCAGCGGGTGTTCGGCAGCTGACCCTTGGCTCAAACACGAGGCACTTTTCATGGACTTCACCTATTCTGACCGTGTGCGCGCGCTGCAGCAGCGGCTCGCCGCCTTCATGGACGCCGAGATCTACCCCAGCGAAGCGCGGTTCGCCGCCGAGGTTGCGGCCCACCGTGCTGCGGGCAACGCCTGGCAACCGACACAGGTGATGGAGGACCTCAAGGCCAAGGCGCGGGCTGCGGGGCTGTGGAATCTGTTTCTGCCGCAATCGGCGCATGGCGCCGGGCTCAGCAACCTCGAATACGCCCCGCTGTGCGAGATCATGGGCCGCTCGCCGATTGCGCCCGAGGCGTTCAACTGCTCGGCGCCCGACACCGGCAATATGGAAGTGCTCGAGCGCTATGGCAGCCCCGAGCAGAAGGCGCAGTGGCTCGAGCCGCTGTTGCGCGGCGAGATTCGCTCGGGTTTTGCCATGACCGAGCCCGATGTGGCGTCGAGCGATGCCACCAACATCCAGGCCAGCATCCGGCGCGACGGCGACCACTATGTGATCAACGGCCGCAAATGGTGGACGTCCGGGGCGAACGACCCGCGCTGCAAGGTGCTGATCTTCATGGGCAAGACCGACCCCGATCACCCGGACCGCTACCGCCAGCAATCGATGATCCTGGTGCCGATGGACACGCCCGGCGTGCAGGTGTTGCGCCACTTGCCCGTGTTCGGTTACGACGACGCACCGCATGGCCACGCCGACATCGCGTTCACCGACGTGCGCGTGCCCGCGGCCAACATGCTGCTGGGCGAAGGCCGGGGTTTCGAGATTGCCCAGGGGCGCCTCGGCCCGGGGCGCATCCACCACTGCATGCGGCTCATCGGTCTGGCCGAGCGCGCGCTCGAGGCCATGTGCCGCCGGGCGCTGTCGCGCACCGCGTTCGGCCGCCCGATTGCCGACCACGGCGTCACGCGCGAGCGCATCGCCAATGCCCGCCTGCTGATCGACCAGGCGCGGCTGCTGGTGCTCGCGGCGGCAGACAAAATGGACCGCGAAGGCAACAAGGCAGCGCGCAAGGAGATCGCGATGATCAAGGTGGTGGCGCCGAACATGGCCTGTCAGGTCATCGACTGGGCGATGCAGGCACACGGCGGCGGCGGGGTCAGCGACGATTTCGGCCTGGCCTATGCCTACGCCAGCGCCCGCACCCTGCGCTTTGCCGACGGGCCCGATGAGGTGCATCGCGATCAGATCGCGCGCCTCGAGCTGGCGCGCCACACGCCTTTGCGTTGACCGGCGGTTCAGGTCGGAATTCGACACGCAGCGGCGCGACCGCAGACACAACAGGAGACTGCCCATGAACCCGCGTCACTTTGCGTTCTGGCCCAAGGGAATGCCGCGGCACCTGACCATTCCGCAGACCCATCTGTTCCACAACGTCGAGGTGTCGGCGGCGCGCTATCCGGACAAGCCGTTTTTGATTTTTTACGACCAGGCGCTGACCTTCTCCGAGTTCAAGCGCCAGGCCGAGGCGATTGCCGGCTTTTTGCAGCAGGATTGCGGCGTGCGCCGCGGCGACCGGGTGCTGCTGGACATGCAGAACAGCCCGCAGTTCGTGCTGGCGTATTACGGCATCCTGCGCGCCGGAGCCGTGGTGGTGCCGATCAACCCGATGAACCTGACCCACGAGCTGGCCCATTACGTTCAGGACAGCGGCGCGCGCGTGGCGTTCGTCGGCCAGGAACTGTTCGCGCAGATGCGGCCCTTGCTGGATCCCGGGCCGGGTGCCGAGGCCGATCGCCTGCGCCACATCATCGTCGCGGCCTACAGCGACTACATCTCCCCCACACCGCGCATCGCCGTTCCCGCGTTCGTCGCTGCGCCGCGCGAGCCGCTCACCGCGCCCGGGGTGACCCAATGGGTGGACATGCTCGCGCAGCGCCGCGCCCCGGCGCCGCTGAAGGCCAGCCCCGACGATCTTTGTGTGATGCCGTATACCTCGGGCACGACGGGCAGGCCCAAGGGCTGCATGCACACCCACCGCAGCGTGATGAGCACCGTCGTGGGCGGTGTGGAATGGCTGCGCATGCCGAAGGACACGGTGGCGCTGGCCGTGCTGCCGTTCTTTCACGTGACCGGCATGCAGGGCGGCATGAACGCCTCGCTCTACAACGGCAACACCCTCGTGCTGCTGCCGCGGTGGGATCGCGACGCTGCGCTCGACTGCGTGCAGCGCTACCAGGTAGGCACCTGGCAGGCCATCGCCGCGATGGTGGTGGACTTTCTGATGCACCCACGCATTGCCGAGTATGACCTCTCCAGCGTGTGGAACATGACCGGCGGCGGTGCCGCGATGCCCGATGCCGTGGCGAAGAAACTGCAGGATCTGTGCGGCATCACCTACATCGAGGGCTACGGCATGACCGAGACCATGGCGCCCACGCACATCAACCCGCCGCATCGCCCCAAGCGCCAATGCCTGGGCGTGCCGCTGTTCGATGTCGATGCCCGCATCATCGACCCGCAGACCCAGCAGGAACTGCCCGCAGGCGAGGTGGGGGAGATCATCGTCCACGGGCCGCAGGTCATGCAGGGCTACTGGAACCAACCGCAGGCCACGACAGAGGCATTCATCACCCTGGACGGCAGGCGCTTTCTGCGCACCGGCGATCTGGGGCGGGTCGATGAGGACGGCTACTTTTTCATGGTCGATCGGCTCAAGCGCATGATCAACGCGTCGGGCTACAAGGTCTGGCCAGCCGAGGTGGAAACGCTGATGTACCAGCACCCCGACATCGCCGAGGCTTGCGTGGTGGCGGCAAAAGACGCGCACCGTGGCGAAACGGTCAAGGCCTTCGTCGTGCTCAAGCCCGGCGCACGCGAACGCGTCAACGAGCAGGACATCATCGACTGGGCGCACCACCACATGGCTGCCTATAAAAGCCCACGCATCGTCGAATTCGTCGACAGCCTGCCCAAGTCCGGAACCGGCAAGATCCAGTGGCTCATGCTCCAGGAGCGCGAGGCCGCGCGACAGGCGGCAGCCCAGGCTTGAATGACACGAGCGCTGCTCCGTGGTCACAGGATTTCACCATTGAAAGGCTGAACCCAGGCCGCATGGCGAAGGAGCGAATGCCAGATTTAGGGCAACACCGAACAAGTCCACCGTATGAGGTGGTGAAGCGTTGAAACTTGATGAAGACGCAACACACCCTTGCAATGGCAGCCGATCAAGGCGCTGGATTTGAGAAGTACCGTCGGCCGACCCGGCGTGA
>JAGDVQ010000017.1 GCA_023255715.1 Thiomonas sp. | reverse complement strand
AACAAGCCACGCGCCGTCGAGCGCGTGATCGCCGGCCAGGCCGTCATGGATGGGGCCGGCGTGAAGATCAACCGCGTGCTGACGCAGGCGCTGCAACGCCGCCTGCCGCAGGAGCGCGCGCGGCTGAATCAACTGACGCTGGATCTGTCCGATGCCAAAAGTCGCCACCTACGCGAAACCCGGCACCGTCTCGACCAGGCCGCGCAACACCTGCAATTGCTCAGCCCCCGCGCCACGCTGGCGCGCGGTTATCTGCTTGGCATGGACGCAAGCGGCCGGGTGCTGCGCGACCTGTCGCAACTGCATGCTGGCGAGGCGCTGCAACTCGCCGACGCCCGGCGTGCCGTTCACCTGGACATCCAGCACATCCGTGAGCTGCCCCATCCGCTGGACTCGGAATGAGAGTCCGCGCGGGGATCCGGACCAGATCCTTTGATGGAGAGAATGGAGCCGTGACGCAAACGCCCCGGGTGCCTGCACCGAGGTGATCGACCGCGCTGCGTGCAGTTCCATGGGCACTCTGGACAGAACGATCAGCCTGCGCGTGGCGCAAAAAAATCCCCCGTGTACCTGAGATATCGGGGGACTTTCGCAAAAAAAAGCTGCCGCATGAAGTGGCGGGGGCATCAGACTGGTAGGCGGTATTGGAATCGAACCAACGACCTCTTGCATGTCAAGCAAGCGCTCTAACCATCTGAGCTAACCGCCTACGAAGCCGCACATCATAGCATCATTTTTTGTGAACTCGGGCGATTACTTTCGCGACGCTTTGAGTACGCCGGGGACGTTGGCAATCAGGGTCAAGGCGTGCTTGAGCTTGGCACTGCTCGCTAGTTGCACGGTGAATCGCATCTGCGCCAGATCGCCGACCGAGCGGGTGTTCACCCCGATGACGTTGATGCGCTCCTTGGTCAGCACATCGGAAATGTCGCGCAGCAGGCCCTGGCGGTCACTGGCGCTCACTTCCAGATCAATGGGATAGAGCGCGGCGCCAGCGTCCTGTCCGGCCCAGGTCACGGCAATCACGCGCTCGGGATGTTGCTGGGCGATGTTGCGGAAATTTGCACAGCTTGCACGATGCACCGTCACGCCCTTTTCGCGCGTGACAAAACCGCCAATGGCGTCTGGTGGCGCGGGCTTGCAGCATGCCGCCAGTTGGGTCAGCAGCGATCCCATGCCGACCACCAGAACCTGTCCAGCGGACTTTTTCTGCAAGGCGGCGCCACTGGCCAGCTGAATGGACTCCTCGGATGCAGGCGCAGACGGGTCAGCCCGCAGGTAGGCCTCGATCTGACGCTGGGAAAATTCGTCCTTGCCAACGCGTTCAAACAATTCATCGGCTGTGCGAAAGCCCAGTCCTTCCGCGAGAGCCTGCAGGCTGAGACTGGTCTTTCCCTCGCGCTGCAACAGCCGCTCCACCTGGGAGCGCCCTTTGGCGACGGTTTCCTGCTGCGCAATCTGGTTGAACCAGGCGCGAACCTTGGCGCGAGCTCGCGGGCTGCGCAGGTAGCCCAGTTCGGCGTTGAGCCAGTCTCGAGACGGCCCTCCCTCCTTGGCGGCGACGATCTCCACGGTCTGGCCGCTGCGCAGCGGTGTGGTCAGTGGAACGAGCGCACCGTCAACCCGCGCCCCGCGACAGCGATGCCCCAGATCGGTGTGCAGGGCGTAGGCAAAATCCACCGGCGTCGCGCCCTGTGCAAGCTCGACAATACGGGCCTGTGGCGTCAGGACGAAGATGCGGTCTTCGGCGTCCTGTTTTGCAGAGGTTTCGGCGAGCGCGGCCGATGCCGATTCATGCGTTCCCGCAAGTTCTTGCTGCAAGGCCAGGAGCTGCCGCGCCAGCGCGATGCGCGATTGATAATCCCCGGCCTGCGACTGGCCCTGATAGCCCTTGGCCCCGGCCTCCTTGTAGGCCCAGTGCGCCGCGCTGCCCTGTTCGGCGTAGGCATGCATGGCTTCGGTGCGGATCTGGATTTCAAACACCTGCCCGGCCTCGGTTCGCACCACCGTGTGCAGGGATTGGTAGCCATTCGGCTTTGGCTTGGCGATGTAATCGTCGAATTCCTCGGGCAAGGCAGTCCACATGGCATGCACCGTGCTGAGCGCGGCGTAACACGCGCTGACGTCGGCGACGATGATCCGCAGGGCGCGCAGGTCCATGACCTGCTCGAATGCGAGTTGCTTGCCCTGCATCTTGCGCCAGATGCTGTAGATGTGCTTGGGCCTGCCCACCACTTGCGCCGCAATGTGCTGGTGCCGCAATTCCGCCTGCAGACGGTCGATGGCCGCGGCAATGCCCTGCTCACGCTCGACACGGCGCTCATCGAGCTTGCGGGCAATCTCCTTGTAGATGGTGGGCTGCGACAGACGGAAGGAGAGGTCTTCGAGCTCCCACTTCACCTGCCAGATCCCCAGGCGATTGGCCAGCGGAGCGTAGACCTCCATGCTTTCCGCCAGAAAGGCTGCAGGCGCCATTTGTTTTGTGCGGGTGTAAAACCGCAGGGACTGCAAACGCGAGGCCAGTCGCAGCAAGGCAACGCGCAGATCGCGCGAGAACCCCAGCAGCAGGCGCCGCAGCAACTCGGTATGCCGACGCCGGAGTTCGGCCTCATCCGGCCCGCCGCGCGCCATGCGCGATACCTCGACCAATTTGCGGGTCTCGACAGCCAGGTCGGCCAGCGCATCGCCAAAATGCTTGCGCAACTGATCTTGCGGATGCGCCAGATGCGGCACGACGAGGTTGAGATAGGCAGTCGCCTGGGCTTCGGCATCTGCGCCCATGTCGGCAAGGATGCTGCGCACCCCATCGGCATGCTCCAGCGCGGGCTCGCCGGTTTCGAGCACGACGGTGTCGATCAGCGCGACCGAGTAGGCGCGCGCCTGCACCACCCGCGCATCGGCGCAGGCGTGATGCGCAGCAGCTTCCAGCGGATCGGGCGGGTTCGGAATCACGACAGCAGAAAATCGCGCACGATGCGCACCTGATCGTCCTGCACCAGAGTGGGCGCGTGGCCGACACCCGGCAGTTCCACCACGCGCGCCTTCGGGCCGCGCTGTGCCATGGCCTGCGCTGTCTGGCGGTTGAGAATGTCGGAGTCCGCGCCGCGCAGCACCAACGTGGGCGCGGTGATCTGATCAAAAGCCTGCCACAGGGCAACTTCGCCTGCGGCGATGGCCTGCGCGGTCGACGCGGTGAAGGGTTGGGACAGCGCCGGGTCGTAATGCAGCCGCCAGCCCTGCGCCTCGGGGCGGAGCATGGGCCGGGTCAATGCCATCCACTGCTCGGGGGTGTGGGGGCCAAAGCCCTCGGAGATCTCGCGCAGGGACGCGGCGGCCTGCTCAGGCGTATCGAAATGCATTTTCCGCCCCACGTAACTGGCAATGCGCATCAGCCCGCGCGGGTCCAGTGCAGGACCGACGTCATTGAGCACCAGACGTTCGATCGGGCTGTGCCGCAGGCCCGCAAGGCCAATGCCGATGAGTCCGCCCAGCGAGGTGCCCACCCAGGCGAGTCTGCGCGCACGCAAGCGGGCCAGCAGGGTGACCAGATCCGCCATGTATTGCGGCACCTGGTACAGCGCCGGGTTGTCGAGCCAGTCAGATTCACCGCGGCCAGGCAGATCCGGGCAGACCACACGGCGGCCTGCTTGCAGCGCCTGCGCCAGCACATCGAAGTCGCGTCCCTGCCGGGTCAGACCGTGGACGCAGACGACCACATCGTCACAGTCGGGGTCGCCCCACTCCCAATAGGCCAGACGATGCAGACCGCCGGGATGCAGGCATTGCACAGAGGCGAGACGGGGCTGGTTTTCCACGGCGATCAGGAGGGGCAGGACGATCGAGCCATCATACAGACTCACCCCGGCGACGCATGGGGCGCCCGCAGTGCCTGATCGATTTCCTTGAGCCGCAGTGTCAGACCGCGGTACTCCGCACGGTCGGCCTCGTCCACCAATCCCCCGGCCACCAGGGCGTCCTGGCGACGCAACAGGCCGGTGCGCTCCAGGCGCAGCAGCATGGCAAAGAGATCGTGCCGCGCGGTGGATTCATCCACTTCCAGCGGGTCGGGCGATTGGGCGAGGACCTCTTCGGGCGCGTGCCCCGCCCCCCGCAGCGTTTCCCATAGCGCGGCGGCGGAGATCCCGGGTTGATCTTCCAGAATGGACTCCAGCGCCATCACGAAGCCCTGCAGGGGGCTGGGCTCCTGGGACAGCAGCGCGTGCTGCGCCGGGCTGATCTCCCACCACAAGGCGGGCTGCGACAACAGCAAGGGCAGCATCATGCGCAGCAGGTCAGGCGGGGCGGCGAAGGCGCGCAGGGCGTGGCGCCCCCCGCGCTGGCGCGGCTCCGGACGGTGCGGCGGGCTGCCGAATGTCTCGGCAGGCGCCGCCGGTTTGCGTGCGGGCGTGGACAACCGCAGCACCTCACGCAATTCCGCGGTCGGCATGTCGAGTTGCCGGGCAAAATCGGTGAGCAACTGGCCCAGCAACGCCGGAGCGGCAATCTGGGAGAACAGCGGCCCGGCATCATGAATCGCCTGGGCGCGTCCTTCGGCGGTCGCCATTGCGACGCCGTCGAACAGGCTGGCGAACAGAAACTCGGACAGGGGCTGCGCCCGGCCGATTTCGCGCTCGAAAGCCTCTGCGCCCTTTTCCCGCACATACGAGTCGGGATCATGCTCAGGCGGCAGGAACAGGAACTTCACCACCCGGGTGTCACTGAGCAGCGGCAAGGCGTTTTCCATCGCGCGGCGCGCAGCGCGGCGGCCCGCGGCGTCGCCGTCGAAGCTGAACACCACCTGCCCGGTATGCCGGAAGAGCTTTTGCAACTGCTGCACGGTGCATGCGGTGCCCAGTGTGGCCACCGCGTGCTCGACGCCGAACTGCGCCAGCGCCACCACGTCCATATAGCCTTCGACCACCAGCGCATAACCGGCGCGGGAGATGGCCGAGCGCGCCTCGAACAGACCATACAGCTCCTCGCCCTTGTGGAAGACCGCAGTTTCCGGCGAGTTGAGGTACTTGGGTTCACCCTGATCGATGATGCGCCCGCCAAAGCCGATGACCTCCCCGCGCAGGTTGCGGATCGGAAAGGTGATGCGGTCACGCAGGCGGTCGTAGCGGCGCTGCGCGCTGGCGAAGGACTCGGCCTGGGGATCGAGCGTGTCGCCCTGTGCGTCGCGCGCCACGACCAGCCCGGACTGCACCAGCGCATCGGCGTTGTAATTGGCGAACGCTCCGGCCAGCGGCTGCCAGTCATCCGGCGCGTAGCCCAGGCCAAAGCGCTTGGCGACCTGGCCTTGCAGACCGCGGGTGATGAGATAGTTCTTTGCCCGATCGCTGTGGCGCAGACGGTGCTGATAGAAGCTGTCTGCGGTCTGCAGCGCGTCGATCAGGGTGGCCTGCAGGCTGCGCTGCTGCTGCATCTGCCGCAACTGTTGCGGATCGAGGTCGGGCTCAGGCACGGTGAGGCCACAGCGACCGGCCAGATCCTTGACCGCATCGACAAATCCCATGCCCGCATAGTCCATCAGGAAGCCGATGGCCGTGCCGTGGGCGCCGCAGCCAAAGCAGTGATAGAACTGCTTGCTCGCGCTGACCGTGAAGGACGGCGTCTTCTCGCCGTGAAACGGACACAGCCCCTTGTAATTGCTTCCGGTCTTTTTCAGCTCGACATGCTGACCGACGACCTCGACGATATCGGCGCGCGCCAGCAGATCCTGAATGAAACCGGGGGGAATGCGCTGCTGCATGACTCGGAACGGGGCGGCAGACCGCCGCAGCACAACGTCTTATTTGGGCTGCATGCGAATGGCGCCATCGAGCCGGATGACTTCGCCATTGAGCATCGGGTTGGTCAGGATGGCTTCGACCAGCGCGGCATATTCCTGCGGCTTGCCCAGGCGTTGCGGAAACGGCACCATCTGCCCCAGCGCCGATTGCACCTCGGGCGGCATGCCCATGAGCATGGGCGTCTCGAAAATGCCGGGCGCAATGGTCATCACCCGGATGCCATCGCGCGACAGATCACGCGCCAGCGGCAGCGTCATGCCCGCGATGCCAGCCTTGGACGCGGCATAGGCAACCTGCCCGATCTGCCCGTCGAAGGCGGCCACCGACGCAGTCTGAATGATCACCCCGCGCTCGCCATCGGCAAGCGGCGCTTGCTGCGCCATCACGGCGGCAGCCAGCCGCGCCAGATTGAAGCTGCCGATCAGATTGATGCGGATCACGCGCTCGAACAGATCGAGCGCATGCGGGCCCTGCTTGCCCAGGGTGCGCGCGGCCGGCGCAATGCCCGCGCAGCTCACCGCCACCCGCAGCGGCGCCAGTGCTTGCGCAGCATCGACCGCAGCCTGCACGTCTGTCTCGCTGGTGACGTCGCAATGCACGAAATGGGCGCCGATTTCTGCGGCAAGTGCCTGACCGGCTGCGTCTTGCACATCGGCGATGACCACGTGCATTCCGCGCTGAGCGAGCAAGGCAGCCGTTGCTGCGCCGAGTCCTGAGGCGCCGCCACTGATGAGGGCGCTATGGCCTGAGAGTTGCATGATGGTGATCAAAAGGGAAATCAGCCCCGCAGGGCGGCAAAAATGCGCTGCTGCACTTCAGCCACTGGGCCCACGCCGGAAATCGTGATCAGGCGAGGCGCATTCGGACGCCCCTGTGCCATGCGCTCGGCGTAGAACTTCACCAGCGGCAGGGTCTGGGCGTGATAGACCTCCAGACGCTTGCGCACGGTGTCTTCCTGATCGTCGGCACGCTGGACCAGCGGCTCACCCGTGGCATCGTCCACACCAGCGACCCGAGGCGGGTTGAACTTGACGTGGTAGGTGCGCCCCGAGGCGGGATGCACGCGGCGACCGCTCAGGCGTTCGATGATGTCGGCATCGGGCACGTCGAACTCAAGCACCACGTCGATGCCGATTCCCGCGTGCTCCAGACCCTCGGCCTGTGCGATGGTGCGCGGGAAGCCGTCGAGCAGAAAGCCCCTGGCGCAATCGGGCGCGGTCAGACGCTCACGCACCACGCCGAGCATGATGTCGTCCGGCACGAGCTGTCCAGACTCCATGATTTTCTGCGCCTGCTGCCCCAGGGGCGTGCCGGCCTTCACGGCGGCGCGCAGCATGTCTCCGGTGGAAATCTGCGGGATGCCGAAATGCTCGGTAATGAAGGCTGCTTGCGTGCCCTTGCCCGCGCCGGGCGCGCCCAAAAGAATCAATCGCATGAAGGTCTCTCAATCGTAAAAACGCAGCGTTTCAGAATAGCAGACCGCCCTGCCCCGGCGCTGACGCGCCGATGACTGCGGCCCGTTCAGCTCGTCCAGAGGGCGCGCACGCGTTCCAGATCGGCGGGGGTATCAACGCCCGGCCCCGGGGCGTGATCGGTGAGGTGCACCGCGATGGCATGTCCATGCCACAGCGCACGCAGCTGTTCCAGCGCCTCGGCCTGTTCCAGCGGCGCAGCGGGCAGAGCCGCGTAGCGGCGCAGAAATCTGTGGCGATAGGCGTAAAGACCGATATGACGATAGACCGGATGAAGAGCCTGCCCATGGCGCTGCCAGCCGCCTGGGCGTTGCACATAGGCGTCGCGCTGCCAGGGGATCGGGGCACGCGAAAAGTACAGCGCGCGGCCCTGGGCATCGAGCACCACCTTGACCACATGGGGATTGAAGATTTCCGCTTCGTCGGTGATGCGGTGGGCGCAGGTGGACATCTCGATCTGCGGCTGGGTCTGCAGCAAGGCGGCGCAGGCCGCGGGCAGTTCCGGATCGATCAGCGGCTCATCGCCCTGCACATTGACCACGATGGCATCGTCGGGCAGGCCCAGCAGCGTGGCAGCCTGGGCCAGCCTGTCGGTGCCGCTGGCGTGTTCAACCGCTGTGAGCACAGCCTGCACGCCATGTGCGGCACAGGCCTGCGCAATGGCCGGACTGTCGCAGGCGACCACAACACCCTGCGCTGCACTGCGCTGCACGCGCTGCGCCACGCGCACCACCATGGGCGCGCCGCCGATGTCGGCCAGGGGCTTGTCGGGCAGCCGGGTCGAGGCCAGACGCGCCGGGATCAGCACCCAGAAGGGCGCAACAGTGCTCACGCCGGAGCGTCTGCGTTGCTGGCCTGCGCGGCAGCAGGGGCTTCGGGCGCGGGCAATGTCATGTCGCGCGCCAGATCGACCAGCATGAGCGGAATGTCGTCCCGCACCGGATAGGCCAGTTTGTCGCGCGGGCAGACGAGTTCCTGCGCCTCGCGGTCGAACTGCAGCGAACCCTTGCAAATCGGGCAGACAAGCAGATCAAGAAGTCGGGTGTCCACGCGCACTCTCCAGTTTTTGGTGTAGCCAGGGCAGCAGATCGTCGGGCAGTTCGAGCCGCAATCCGACAACCCAGAGACGCTCGCGCAGGGCGGGCGACAGATGCGCCGATTTTATGGCGTCTTTTTCCGTGATCAGAACCGGGCAGTTGGCGTCGAACGCAGCGAAATCGGTTTCAGCCAAAGGTTTGTGATCCCCCACCGCCACGCCGCTGACCTGCAGCCCGGCGGCGCGCAGCATGGAAAAAAACTGTCCGGGATGCCCGATGCCCGCCAGCGCCCCCAGAGGCTGTCCGGAAAAGCGCTGCGCAAACTGAGCCGGTGAAAGTCTTTCGTCGCCGACCACGCGGTAGAACGCACCCAGTGCGCGCATCAGAACGACATGGCGCCCGCCCCCGTCGATGCGTTGCAGCGCCTCGGCCGGGCCAAGGGTGGCATCGCGCCGCCGCCCGGGCAACTCGCGCAGAGGACCGGCGGGCAGCAGCAGACCATTGCCCCACAGGCGTTGATCGACCACAACCAGCTCCACATCGCGCGCCAGGGCGAGATGCTGCAGACCGTCATCACTGAGCAGGACATCGACCGCGGGATGCGCCGCCAGCAGGTCGCGGGCAGCCTGTACGCGCCTGCGTCCGACCTGGACTGGGCAGCCGGTGAGCCGGGCCAGCAGCACGGGTTCGTCCCCGCACAGCGCGGGGTCGCTGTTCTCCTGAACCGCAAGGCTTGCTGCATCTGTTGGGTTGCGCCCATAGCCCCGTGAAATGATGCCTGGATGCCAGCCCATCTGCTGCAACCCGCGGGCCAGCGCCGCGATCAAGGGTGTCTTTCCCGAGCCGCCGACGGTGAGGTTGCCCACTACCACGACGGGCACGGCAACCCGCACCGTCTTGAGCAGACCGAGGTGATAGAGCGCGCGGCGAAAACCCGTCAGCGCGAAAAACAGGAGGGAAAGCGGCCAGAGGACCCAGGTCAGCAGACCGCGGCGCAGCCACCAGGCAGGCCAGCCGCTGGGTGACGCGGGCTGCGCCATCAGGAGCCGGGAGACTTTTGCGTGGCAAAAGTCAGACGGCTCAGACCCGCTGCCCGTGCGGCTTCCATCACGTTCACCACCGATTGCTGCGTTGCCTGTGCATCCGCGCTGATGACCACCATGGACTCGGGCTTGCCCTTGGCGGCGTCGAGCAGAGACTGGGTCAGCGCCGCCACGGTGCGGCTGGGGAGGATCTGTTTGTTGATCGCGTATTCCCCGCTGCTGCTGACCGCCACGATGATTTCCTGCGGGTTGTTCTGCAGCTTTTCGGCGTCGGCGGTGGGCAGGGTGATCTTCAGTTCGGTGAACTTGGAGTAGGTCGTGCTGATCATCAGAAAAATCAGAATGACCAGCAGCACGTCGATGAGCGGGATGAGGTTGACCTCGGGATCCTCGGAGTTCAGTCGCTTGAAATTCATGGCGGCAGGCGCGGCTCAGCGACGCGGAAGATAGGTCTGCAGGTGCGTGGCCAGACGCCGCGCAGCCTGCTCCAGATCGACGGTGTAGTCGTCCACCCGGCTGCGGAAATAGCGGTAGAAAATCAGCGAGGGCACGGCCACGATCAGGCCGAGCGCCGTGTTGTAGAGCGCCACGGAAATGCCGTGTGCCAGCACAGTCGGGTCGGTGCCCGCAGTGGACTGCGAGCCGAAGATCTCGATCATGCCCACCACGGTGCCCAACAGCCCGAGCAGTGGCGCGGCCGAGGCCACGGTGGCGAGAACGTTGAGATACTTCTGCAGACGGTAGACCTCGTGTCGGCCGGCATTTTCGAGATCTTCCTGCAAGCCCGCTGCACTGGCATGCGGGCGTGCCACGGAGCGAAAGCCGCTGGCCAGCACAGCGCCCAGCGGCGAATTGCGCTCCAGCTTGTCGATCACATCGGGCGCGGGCAATTGCTTGGACGACACGTTCAGCGCCTCGTCGAGCAGTTTGGGCGGCAGAATGCGGGCACGCCGCAGGGCGGTCAGCCGTTCAAAGATCACGGCCAGCGCCACGATCGAGCACAGGATCAGCGGCCAGATCGGCCAGCCTGCGGCTTGCACCATGTGAAACATGCGGTTGTCCTTTTCGTCTGCTCCGTCGCCGGACGGAAATGGTCTCTCCGAACCCCAGCGCCGCATTATGCCGGGTGGCAAAAGCGGCACACAACCCGGTCACGCAACGCGCGGGCAGAGGGCGATCCAGTTATCCCACCAAACTGTGGACAACTCTGTGGGCAAGCGCTGAATGGCGTGGCCAAATCCCGCAAAATCAAGACATCCGCTTAGTGTGACGCTTTTTTAAGCATCGTTTTGTCATTGAAAATCAATGGGTTGTCATGCACGCGCAGCATTTGGCGACATCTGCGCCGCGTGACTGCCTGTACTTCTGTACTGTGCACATCCCACGGCCGCCAAGGCCGATTGCCGGGTCGTTTCAGTTGGATGATGCGCTTGGCGCAGGCTGCGGCTGGGGAAAATTGCCGGATGCAGTGCTTTGAATCTGCTCACGCAAGACCTGGCGATCCTGCGGGGTCATGACATGCGGCACAACGGGCGCGGAGGCGTCCGGGCTGAGGAAGTGCGTGCCGTGCTGTTTGCCTGCGGCAAACAGGCCGCCCTGCTGCTGGTGCAGCACGGTTTCGCTCGCCACGGGCATGCGTCGCGTCTGGCTCTGGAGAACGGCCGCGGCCGACGCGGATGTCGCAAGCGCCATCGCAACAACACACAGGTTCAGGGCATGTAAGGTGCGCATTTGCGGCGGGGGCGTATCCAAAGTTTGCAATTGAAATTATCAAGGCGAACCGGCGCGAACCGGCCCGGTCTCGCAGTAAACTCTGTAACAAGCCTTAAGCTGACACATCGCTGCAAGGAAGGATGGCAGTTGCAACTGCCTCGTTTTTCATTTCGATAAGACGCTTCTATGGACCACGAAAAACCGAAAAAGCTGATGGTTGTCGATGATGACGCGCGCATCCGCGATCTGCTGCGTCGCTATCTCTCGCAGGAGGGCTATGAAGTCTTCGTGGCCGAAGATTCCAAGGCCATGTCGCGCATCATGGTCAAGGAGCGTTTCGACCTGATCGTGCTCGACCTGATGCTTCCGGGTGAAGACGGTCTGTCCATCTGCAAGCGCCTGCGCGCCTCCAAGGATCAGACGCCCATCATCATGCTCACCGCCAAGGGCGAGGATGTCGATCGCATCATCGGCCTGGAAGTGGGTGCAGACGACTACCTGCCCAAGCCGTTCAACCCACGCGAATTGCTGGCGCGCATCAGCGCGGTGCTGCGTCGCCAGCCTTCTCCAGAGCTGCCCGGCGCGCCGTCGCGCGAGGACGAAACCGTGGTGTTCGGCCCGTTCAGCCTCGATCTGGCACGGCGCGAGCTCAGCAAGAACGGCGAGGTCATCAGCCTGACCACGGGCGAGTTCGCGATGCTCAAGGCGCTGGTGCGTCACCCGCGTCAGCCACTATCGCGCGACCGTCTGGCCGAACTGGCTCGCGGCCGCGACTACGAGGCATTCGACCGCAGTCTGGATGTCGCCATTTCGCGACTGCGCAAGATCATCGAGACCGACGCGGCGCATCCGCGCTATATCCAGACCGTCTGGGGCGTGGGCTATGTCTTCGTCCCCGACAACGCCGAAGGCTGACACGCAGGACGGTTGCGCAGCGCCTCCCGCTCCAGCATCGGGTGTTGGTGTGCTCACCCGGCTGAAACGCTGGATCGGCGGCCTGTTCGGTCGCCTGTATTGGCGCACCTTCCTGCTCATCGTGCTGCTGGTCAGTGCCAGTCTGGCGACCTGGTTCCAGAGCTTTCGCCTGCTTGAGCTCGGGCCGCAGGTCACGCAGACCGCACGCCAGATCACCAGTCTGATCGACCTCACCCGACTGGCGCTGATTCACTCCGCGCCGCAGTACCGCGTCTCCCTGCTGGAGGATCTGGCGAAAAAGGAGGGCATCTACATCTATCCGCGCAATGCCGCCGATCAGTGGATGCCGATGAACCATACCGACTTCACCAGGCGGCTCGAGACCGCCGTCGATTCGCGCCTGAACGAGCAACTCGACTTTGCCGATGTGGTCAACGACCGCCCAGGCCTGTGGATCGGTTTTCAGATCCAGGGCGACCCGTACTGGCTGCTGCTCGACCGTTCCCGCATCGACCCCTCGCTCAGCGAGACCTGGGCAAGCTGGGGCGTGATCGCCACCCTGCTGGCGCTCATTGGCGCTGCGGTGATCGCCAGCTTTGTCAACAAGCCACTGCGCGACCTTCGTCTCGCAACGGCGCGTGTGGGCGCCGGCAACTACTCGCAGATGCTGGACGAGCAATCCGGCATGCGCGAAATCCGCGAGGTCAACCGCGGCTTCAACCGCATGGCACGCAGCCTGCAGGAGGTGGAAGAGGAACGCGCGCTGATGCTGGCCGGCATCTCGCATGACATCCGCACCCCGCTGGCGCGGCTGCGGCTCGAGGCCGAGCTCAGTGTGCCGGATGAGCAGTCGCGCGAGAACATCATCGACGACATCGAGCAGGCCGACCGCATCATCAGCAAGTTTCTCGAATACGCGCGCAGCATCACACCAAAGCTGGAGACGGTGGATCTCAACGCCCTGATCGACTTCGTCCGCGACCGCTACCAGAAAGATGAAACCGTGGTGCTGCATCTGCACACGCCGACAGTGCCTCTCGTGCAGGCCAACACGCTGGAACTGCAGCGTGTCGTGGTCAACCTGGTGGAAAACGCCAAGCGCTACGCCCTGACCCCCGGTGAAGTGCATACCGATCTCGACATCAGCCTGCAGCCAGGCATTGATACGGTGCAGCTCACCGTACGCGACCACGGCCCCGGCGTTCCGCAGGAACAGCTTGCTCAGCTCACGCGGCCCTTTTTCCGCGGGGATGCTGCGCGCACGTCCGCCAAGGGGACGGGACTCGGCTTGTCGATCGTGGACAAGACCATCGCCGCGATGGGCGGGCGGCTGGAACTCAGCCACGCCGAAGGTGGCGGGCTGCAGGTGCGCATCTGGCTGCCGCAGAAACCACAGCATTCACCGTGAGTTGGCCAGCTCCACAAGCATGCGGACGCGCAGCTTCACCGCGTTGAGTCCGTCCTCGGCTCCGCCACGCAGCGGGCCGACACGCGACGCAATCGCCACGCGGACCCCTTGCTCTTCCGCCCATTGCAAGGCCTCCCGCAAGCGTTGATGCACGGTGCCGCCCCCCGTCCCCGCGACCACCAGTCCGCGCAGCGCGGGCTGCAGTGCCGATTGCCCGACCAGACAACGCACCAGCGCACCGTCCGCACCGGCGTGACTGAGCACGATCTCGACCCGCGGCCAGGCATCGGCAGGGGGAATGGCAAAAGGTGCTCCCGGCTCGGTGTCAGGCCGACGCCAAAGCCGCAGGCTGTCGCCATCGACCTCGCCCAACGGGCCGCGCTCTCCTGATGTGAAGGCGTCCATCCGGTGCGTGCTGGCCTTGGTGACATCGCGCGCGGCGTGAACCCGGCCATGCAGCACACACACCACACCGAGTCCGAGTGCCTGCGGCTGCACAGCAACCCGAACCGCGTCGAGCAGATTCTGCGGGCCGTCGGCGTCCAATGCGGTGGCCGGGCGCATGGCGGCAGTCAGCACGACCGGCTTGTGACTGCGCTGCACGAGCTGCAGAAAGTAGGCGGTCTCCTCCAGGGTGTCGGTCCCGTGGGTGATCACGCAGGCCGCAATCTCCGGCTGGGCCAGCCAGTGCGCCACCCGCTCGGCCAGACGCGTCCAGACCGCGACCTCCATATCCTTGCTGTCCAGATTGGCGACCTGCTCGGCATGAATCTGCGCCAGCCGGGACAGGGACGGGATGCCCTCCAGCAAGGCGTCCACGCTCAACACCCCGGCTGTGTAGCCCGGCAGGGTGGGGTCGCCTGTTGCCGTTCCTGCAATCGTGCCGCCGGTGCCGAGCACCACGATCCGGGGGCGTGCGCCAGGTCCTGATGGGTTGTGCATCTCGAAATTCCTTTGCATTGTGGCTGTTATGAATTACAGTGCTGTGCAAATAACCAAGCTGATCAATCGCTCAGTGTGTCAGCAGCCTGCAGGGCTTGCGTCGTTTGTGCGCGTTGGTTTCATTGTGCATTTGCCGGGAGCCCCATCTCATGCGCCGACTCATTTCAAAACTGACCCCTCGCCAGCAGGAAATCCTCGACCTGATCACCGCGTCTGTGCGTGAACTGGGTTATCCACCCACGCGCGCCGAGATTGCGGCACGTCTCGGGTTTCGGTCCGCCAATGCTGCAGAAGATCATTTGCAGGCCCTGGCGCGCAAAGGCGTGATCGAGCTCACTCCCGGCGCGTCGCGCGGCATCCGCATCACGGACCCGCACCGCGAGCGTGCGGGTCACGAGCGAGCGGGCCAGTCAGCGCGCGCTCAGGGGATGTCGGGATTGCAACTCGCCTTGCCGGGCGCAGAGCAACTCTGTTTGCCGCTCGTCGGTCGGGTGGCGGCCGGCCATCCCATCCTGGCGCAGGAGCACATCGAGCAGACTCTCACGGTCGATCCGGCGGCGTTCTCGGTCCGCCCGGACTATCTGCTCAAGGTGCGTGGCATGAGCATGCGCGACGTCGGCATCCTCGATGGCGACCTGCTGGCGGTCAAGAGCAGCAGCACGGCGCAGAACGGCCAGATCGTGGTGGCGCGCATCGGTGACGAAGTCACGGTCAAGCGACTGCGTACCCTGGCCGACCACATCGAACTCCTGCCGGCCAACCCGGAGTTCGAACCCATTCGAGTCTCCGCCGATCAGCCCTTCGCCATCGAGGGACTGGCTGTGGGATTGCTGCGCGGTGCGCTCGATTGACCGCTGATCAAACCGCAGGCGTCTGCTGCCGCGACTTCCACCAGCCCCACACTGCAGGCAGCAGGGACAGCACGATGATGCCGACGGTCATCATGCCCAGATTGTGTTTGATCCATGGAATGTTGCCGAACAGATAGCCCGCCATCACCAGCAGCCCGACCCACAGGGTTGCTCCGAGCATGTTGTAGGCGAGAAACTTGGCATACGACATCTCCGCAACCCCGGCGACAAACGGCGCAAAGGTGCGAATGAAGGGCATGAAGCGCGCAGCAACGATGGTGATGCCGCCATACTTTTCATAGAACGCATGCGCCTTGTCGAAGGCTCGGCGGTTGAACCAGCGCGAATCCTGCCAGGAAAACACCTTGTGCCCGATCGCCTTGCCGATCTGGTAATTGAGGCTATCTCCAAGCACAGCTCCGAGCCACAGCACCGCCATGACCCCAGGCAAGCTGAGCGCGCCCGTGGCGGCAAAGGCGCCCACGACAAACAGCATGGAGTCGCCCGGCAGGAACGGCATGATCACCAGACCGGTTTCGATAAACACGATGCCGAACAACAGGCCATACACCCAGGGCCCGTACGACGAGATGAACTGTGCCAGATGCACGTCGAAGTGCAGGATGAGATCGATGAGCGAGTGAAGGTCCATGCGGCGAGTGCGAGGGGGCGAAGTGGGCGACCAAGGTAGACAACGAAGGCAGAGAGACCGACCCGGAGGATGACCAGGCGGACTGCACCAGTTGCATGCTGCCGCCGCAAACTGAGCAGTGCCTGAGCAAGCCCGCTGCTGGCCGCTGGAAGACGCGCTGAAAACAGCCTGAAAAGTATACTGAGCCCAGTTGTCCATTCGTCTGCGTGCGCCGGGTAACTGACCGCGCGCCACTCCTGCCTTGCCGCAACCCCAACGTCCGATTCGTCCATTGCCGGACGTGCTCATCAGCCAGATTGCCGCCGGCGAGGTCATCGAGCGCCCGGCCTCTGCGCTGCGCGAACTGCTCGACAACGCCATCGACTCCGGAGCCAGCGCCATCACCGTGCGGCTGGAGCAAGGCGGCCTGGGCAGCATCCAGGTGGAGGATGATGGCTGCGGCATTCCTCCTGACGAGCTGCCGCTGGCTCTGCTGCGGCACGCCACCAGCAAGATCGCCGATCTCGACGAACTGCATCACGCCGCGCATCTCGGGTTTCGCGGCGAGGCCCTGGCGGCCATGGCGGCTGTGGCCGAGGTCGAGATCATCAGTCGCCGTGCGGATGCCCAGGGTGCAGCCATCAGCGCCAGCGGCGGACAGGTCAGCGGTGTGCAGCCGGCCGCAGCGCAGCCCGGTACACGCGTCACCTTGCGGCAACTGTTTTTCAATCTCCCGGCACGGCGCAAATTTCTCAAGTCACCCAGCACCGAATATGCCTGGTGCGCCGAGGTGTTCAGACGCACCGCCATTGCCCACCCGCAAATTGCCCTGCGTCTCTGGCATGACGGCCAGCTCAAGCTGCAATTCGAGCGCGACAACTCCGCGCAGGGTCTTGACCGCCTCGCTGCCGTGCTGGGAGATGCCTTCAGTGCCCACGCGTTGCCCGTGGTCACACAGGTCGGCCCGCTCACGCTGCGCGGTCTGGTGTGCAAGCCGACCGCTGCCCGCGCCCGTGCCGATGTACAGCACATTCTGGTCAACAGGCGCTGGGTGCGCGACCGCACCGTGGCGCATGGCGTGCGTGCGGCCTACGCCGATGTGCTGCATGGCGCGCTGCAGCCGCAGTTCGCCCTGTTGATCGATCTTCCGGCCGAACTGGTCGACGTGAATGTGCATCCGGCCAAGTCGGAAGTGCGATTCCGCGACGGCTCCGCCGTGCATCAGGCGGTGCGCCATGCCGTCGAACAGGCGCTTGCCCGGCTCGGCGGCGCGACGACGCAACTCGAGCAAGACGCAGCGCATGCGGCCCGCGCCGAACTGCAGGCGCCACCTCCGCTGCCGACAACGACTCCCCTGCCCTTCAGCTATGCCCGCCCCAGCCCGCCGCCCTGGGATGCGGTCGCCCGTGCCCATGCGCCGCTCGGCCCGGCCACGACATGGCAGGCGCAGGACAGTGCCCTCGCAGGCGTCTATGCCAGCGAGTCCAGGCCGCCCGCGTCCGAGCCAGATCAGCGCACCGACTTCCCCCTCGGCTTCGCGCTGGCGCAGCTTCTTGGCATCTACATCCTGGCGCAAAACCGGCAGGGGCTGGTGATCGTGGACATGCATGCCGCACATGAACGCATCGTCTACGAGCGCCTGAAGGCTGCGGAACAGGGTGGCGCACCCGTTGCCGTGCAGCCCCTGCTGATTCCCGCCGCCTTTGCCGCGAGCGATGCCGAAATCGGCGCCGCCGAAGACCATGCCGATGCCCTGCTCAGCCTGGGCATCGAACTCGACCGCGCCGGGCCCGGCAGCCTGGTGGTACGCGCCACCCCAGCGCTGCTCGCACATGCCGACCCTATCCAGCTCGCGCGGGGCGTGCTGGCCGATCTGATTTCACAAGGCACCAGCGCGCGTTTGCAGGAGCGGCGCAATGCCCTGCTTTCCAGCATGGCCTGCCACGGCGCCATCCGTGCCAACCGTCAGCTCACCCTGGCCGAGATGAACGCGCTGCTGCGCGACATGGAGCACACCGAACGCGCCGACCAGTGCAACCACGGACGCCCGACCTGGCGGCAGATCGGCCTGGCCGATCTGGACGCCCTGTTCCTGCGCGGGCGCTGACCATGACCCCGCTGCACGACACGCGGCCTGTCGTCTGCATCGTCGGGCCGACAGCAAGCGGCAAGACCGCCGCCGCGCTGCATCTCGCCGAGCAGGCGCAGACGCGAGGCCAGAGGGTCGAACTCATCAGCATGGATTCCGCGCTGGTCTATCGCGGCATGGACATCGGCACCGCCAAGCCGAGTGCCGAGGAGCGCGCCGCGTGCGCGCACCATCTGCTCGACATCCTCGACCCGGCGCAGGCCTACAGCGCCGCGCAATTCGTGGCCGATGCACGTCGGCTGATCGACGATATCCGCCGTCGCGCGGCGCAGCCGCTCATCGTCGGCGGCACCATGCTCTACCTCAAGGCGTTGCAGTCGGGCCTGTCCGCGCTGCCGCAGGCCGATGCGCAACTGCGCGCCCAGCTCGACGCCGACGCCGCGCGGCTCGGCTGGCCCGCGCTGCACGCGCGTCTGGCTGACGTGGATGCACCCACTGCCGCCCGCCTCGCCCCGAACGATGCCCAGCGCATCCAGCGCGCTCTCGAAGTCTGGCTGCTCAGCGGCCGTCCACTGTCGGCGCATTTCGCTCCGCCCGCGCCCCCGGAGCAAACCCTTCCCCTGCGCATCCTGTCGCTCGAACCCTCGGACCGGAGTGTGTTGCACGCGCGCATCGCTGACCGTTTTGACGCCATGCTGGCCGCGGGCTTTCTCGACGAGGTACGCGCCCTGCGCCAACGCGGCGACCTCAGCCCCGCGCTGCCGTCCATCCGCGCCGTGGGCTACCGGCAGGCGTGGAGTCATCTCGACGGCATGACCTCGTCTGCCGAGTTTCGCGAACAGGCCATCGCCGCCACCCGGCAGCTGGCCAAACGTCAGCTCACCTGGCTGCGCTCCCTGCCACAGCGCGAGGTGTTCGACTGTCTCGCTCCGCTCAGTGACACCCTGGCCCGCATCGAGATGTTTTGACCCCGCAGGCACGCCAGCAGGCCCGCGCCACGCCGGACAGATTCAAGTTTTCCCCGATCGGGCCGTTAGGTGGACTGTCAAACGCATTCCACACCGCCCGCCAGTGCCAACGCCCCTGCCCCCCTCGCCGCCTGTTCAAGAGACCCCGTTGTGCAATGCGCAGTGGGCGGCGCACCCACTCTCGGGCTTTGGCCTTGTGTTTCAGCTCCAACAACGCGGCGGGCAGCTGCAATTCACCCAGGCCAGCGAATCGGCGCACATGGTGTGCGGCCTCAGTGCCGAGGCGCTGCTGCGCTCCAGCCTTGCCTTCATCGGTCGCATTCACGCAGAGGATCAGGCCGATTTCCACGCCTCGCTCCAGGCCAGCGCGCTGCATGGCGAGCCTTGGAACTGGGAGGGACGCATCCTCACGGAGGGCGAGATCAAGTGGATCAACATCCGCGCTGCCGTCACCCGCACGGGCGCCGCGCAGGCGCAGTGGGACGGCATCATGATCAACATCAGCCATGCCCGCCGCCGCGAGTCCGATCTGCGCGACATGGCCGCGCACATGGAACATGCCCGCGAGCAGGAACGCGCACGGCTCGCGCGCGACATGCACGACGAACTCGGCCAGTTGCTCACCGCGCTGAAAATGGACATCAGCCTGCTGCGCAGGCGGCTGGGCCCGGACGACGCGCAACTCAACAGCATGGCCAGCCTGGTGGACGCCGCCACGGCCGCGGGTCGGCGGGTGGCAGCACAGCTTCGTCCCGCTGTGCTCGACCTGGGCCTGACCGATGGGCTGACCTGGCTGGCCGAGCAATTCACACAGCGCTACGGCGTCCCCGTTGTGCTCGATCTCGACAACGCGGGAACCCTGGACGACATGACGGCCATCCAGATTTTCCGCATTGCGCAGGAGGCCTTTACCAACATCGCCCGCCATGCGCAGGCCAGCTCGGTGCAATTCGCCCTCGCCCGCATGCCCGGGCTGATCGCACTGGACATCATGGACGATGGACGGGGCTTCGACAGCCAGACGCAGTCCAGCCAGACATCCTTCGGTCTGCGCGGGATGCGCGAGCGCGCGCACCTGCTGGGCGGCGCGCTGGAGTGCATCAGCGCGCCAGACCAGGGCACCAGCATCCGCCTGCGCGTGCCCTGCGCGGACTGATCGCCCATGGAAGCCATGCGCGTGCTCATCGTGGACGACCATGCCCTGGTCGGCGCCGGGCTGGCCCGTGTGCTGGAGGCGGATGGTCTGCAAACGCAGTGGTGCGGCGATGCCGCACGCGCGCTGGACGCCATCCGCAACAGCAGCTGGAGCGTGGTGTTGCTTGATGTCTCCATGCCAGGAAGCGACGGTCTCGATCTGCTCAAGCGCATCAAAGCCGGCCATCCCAGCCTGCCCGTGCTCATGCTGAGCATGCACGCCGAACACCTGTTTGCCATGCGCGCCCTGCGCCATGGCGCGGCCGGCTATCTCACCAAGGACAGCGCCCCCGAAGTTCTGATCGACGCCATTCGCACCGCAGCCCAGGGCAAACGCTATCTCACCGGGCCCGTGGCCGAGCAGCTCGCCAACCACTTCCAGGATGGTGAAGCCGCTCATGCATTGCCGCACCAAACTTTGAGCGACCGTGAATTGCAGGTCCTGCTGCGCATCGGCGCCGGACGCACTGTGGGTGAAGTGGCGCGTGAACTGCACCTGAGCGTCAAGACCATCAGCACGCACAAGACCCATCTGATGCAAAAAATGGCCCTCGTGCGCGATGCCGATCTAGTGCGCTACGCGCTAGACCACAAACTGGTGTGAATCTGTCAGATGTCGGAATTTTCTGACAGCGCAAAGCGTCACTGTCCGATGTTCCCTCGCGCCTGCGACCGATGGCTGTGAACCCGCCGGCCCCGAACAATAGGTACATGATTTCTTTCTGAAGGCGGGCGCATGCAACTGATGGTGGTCGACGATTCCGCGCTGGTGCGCGAGCGCCTGGCGAATCTGCTGTGCGGCATTGCCGGAGTGCATGGTGTGTTGCAAGCCGACAGCGGTCAGCGCGCCCTGGACCTTCTGGACGTTGACACCGCCGGAACCGTGCGCTTCATCGTGCTCGACATCGAGATGCCGGGCGAAAACGGGCTGCAGCTTCTCCAACGCATCAAGGCCAGCCGCAGCGATGTGCGCATCGCCATGTTCACCCAGCATGCCAACTCGCAGCACCGCGCTCGCAGCCTGGATGGCGGCGCGGATTACTTCTTCGACAAAAGCTCCGAAATCGAGCAACTCGAAACCGTCGTGCGCCAACTGGCCGCGCAATTCCACAGTCCCGCCCCCTGACCCCGCCATGACCGACTCCAACACCACACATCAGGTTGACGCCGCAGCACAAATCGACACCCTGTGCGCACAGGCGCTGCCCGTCCTTGGTCAACAGATCGACGCTGGGCGGGCACAGATGGAAACCGCCATCCTCGCGCTCAGCCAACGCTTTTCCAGTCTACACACCAGGCTGGAAAACGCGGTCAAGGCGTCGCAGCAGGCAGCGGCAGGCATGGACGGCGGCGAAGGCGTCGTGGCTGTGTTCCGGCGCAGCGAAGGCGAGCTCGGCGATGTGCTCGATCAGTTGCGCGCCGCGCTGGCCAAACGCGCCGCCATGGTGAGCGAGGTGCTGGGCATGTCGCGCTATACCGAGGCACTGGAAAAAATGTCCGCCGAAGTGGCCGCACTGGCGGCCAAGACCAATCTGCTCGCGCTCAATGCCGCCATCGAGGCCGCGCGGGCCGGAGAAAACGGCCGTGGCTTCGCCGTGGTGGCCGACGAAGTGCGCAACCTCGCCCGCCGGGTGCAGGCCGCCACTGCCGAGGTCGAAGCCAACACCACCTCCATCGGCCAGCAGGCGCACGACATCGCGGTCACCAGCGCCAGCTCGGGCAAGGAGCTCGAACTGGTGCAGTCGGTCGTGGTGCGCATGAACAATCAGGTGAGCAATATGCAGTCCAGCGCCACGCGCATGATGCTGCAGTCGGCGCAGGAAGACCACAAGGACTTCGTCAATCACATCCTTGCCGAGGCGTCCAAGGACAAGCAGGCCAAGCTGCCCTCCGAGATCAGCGACCACCACAACTGTCGCCTGGGCAAGTGGTACGACAGCCAGGGCCAGGCCACGTTTGGCGGCCTGTCGGCCTTCCGCGCCCTCGAAGCCCCGCATGCGCAGATCCACGCCACCGCGAAACAACTGCTCGAGGCCGTGCATGGCGGACAGCGCGACCAGGTGGCCCGCCTCTCCGCCTCGCTCAGCGAGCAGGAAGACCTGATCATCGACCGCCTGCAGGCGCTCAGCGATGCCATCGAACATGGTGGCGGACGTGCGGGCTGACACCGCATCAATCGACACCAGGAGACCGCCGTGGAAACCGTCAGCCCCGACATGACCGCTCTTGTGGATGCGCAGGAGTCGACCCCCTCCCAACCTCCCCCATTGCATGGGGGAGGAGAAAAACTCCCTCTCTCAACCAACGAGGGAAGTGAAATACCCCCTCTCCCTCCGGGAGAGGGTTGGGGTGAGGGCCAGACCAGAAACATCCCCCCCGGCGGTCTGCTGGAGCGCGTGCGCGAGGACCGCGAGCGCGTGCTGCAGGCCGTGCTCGACCTCCTCACCGGCAAGGGCGACAGCGCGCTGCGCGACATCGACCTGATCGACGCCGTAGGCTGGGCCGACAAGCTCGGCGCGGTGCGCACCATGCTGCTGCACGGCGTGGACGCGCTGCGCACCACCACCCAGTCACTGGCGTTTGCCGAAAGCCGCACCGCGGGTTTCGACCACGACATCCACGGCCTGTCGCAGCGCGTGGGCGACATGGCCGCGCGGCTGCAGAGCGCCGCCACCCACACCCACACCGCGCAGACCCAGCTCGACGCGTTGCGCGAGCGGGTGGATGCCACCACCGAATCGGTCGAACGCAGCGACCAGGCGATTGCCACCACGCTGGATGAAGTGGCCGACGTGTCGCGCTTCATCGCCAACACCGAGACCAAGCTCACCGGCTTTGTCGACGCGGTGCGCTCGGTCGAGGCACTCACTGCGGGCATCAGCGAGATCGCCTCGCAGACCAATCTGCTGGCGCTCAACGCCGCCATCGAAGCCGCCCGCGCCGGCGAGCACGGCCGCGGTTTCGCCGTGGTGGCCGACGAGGTGCGCAACCTGGCGCGCAAGACCGCGCGCATCACCCACGAGATCGAAGAACTGACCCACAACCTGCGCGACCAGTCGTCCGACGTGGGCACCGACATGGCCCGTTCGGTCCAGCGGGTGCAGCGCGTGGGCGCGCTGGTCACCAATACCGGCGAGACGCTTGCGCAGGTCAAGTCCATGCTGGCGCAGGTGCGCACGGTCACGGTGGAGCAGACCGGGCTGATGCGCCAACTGGTCAGCGACGCCGACCGCCAGCGCCTCGACGCCGAGCAGGCCGCCGAATTGATGCAGGTGCTGGTGCAGCGCTTCGAGGCCATGATGGGCCTGATCCGCACCGCCCGCGATCAGCTCAAGACCGGCGTGACCGCAGTCTCCAAATGGCCCGACACCGCAGTCACCCTGCGGGTGTCTCTGGCCATGCATTACCAGTGGATCGGCCAGCTGCTGACCGCCGCACAGAAACAGGAAAAGGTGGACATGGACGTGTCCAACTTCCACGGCTGCTTTTTCGGCAAGTGGTACTTCGGCGCGGGCGCGGCCTACTTCGGCAGCGACGCCGGGTTTGCCGGCGTGGATTCGGTGCACCAGGACGTGCACCGCACCGGGCAGGCGCTGGTCGAGGCCATCCGCACCGACAACACCGCCCGCACCACCGAACTCGCCGCTCGCCTGGAAGGCCTGAGCGACACCATCACCGGGCGGCTCGAGGCGCTGATGCGCCAGATTCCCTGAACCCATTTCGCACACAGGACCACATCATGAACACCAATGTCTTGCAAGAAGTCGACGAACGCTCCAACCTCGCCGGCACCAACAAATTCGAGCTGCTGCTGTTTCGCCTCGGCGCCGAGCCGCAGTCGGGGCGGCGCGAGCTGTTCGGCATCAATGTGTTCAAGGTGCGCGAGGCGCTGGTGATGCCGCAGGTCACGGTCATGCCCGGCGCGCCCAGGCACGTGCTCGGAGTCGCGAACATCCGCGGGCAGATCATTCCCGTCATCGACCTGCCCGGTGTGGTGGGCTGCACGCCCAAGACCGGGCTGAACATCCTGGTGGTCACCGAGTACGAGCGCTCGGTGCAGGGCTTTGCGGTGGAAGAAGTGGAAGAAATCGTGCGGCTGGAATGGAGCAAGGTGCTGTCCGCCGAGGCCAACGCGGTGGGTGGCATGGTCACCAGCATTGCCCGTCTGGAGGGCGAGGACACCACCCGCCTGGCCCTGGTGCTCGACGTGGAAAAAGTGCTGCGCGACGTGCTGCCCTCGCGGGTGCATGAGGTGAAGGACACCCACCACATGGGCCCGGCGCTGGGGCTCAGGCCCGGCGCGGTCATCCTCACGGCAGACGACTCCTTCGTCGCCCGCACGCAAATCGAGAAGGCCCTGCAGGCCCTGCAGGCGCCCTTCATCAGCACCAAGACCGGCAAGGAAGCCTGGGAGCGCCTGCAAACCATCGCCAACGAGGCACGCGCCGAAGGCAAGCGGGTGGAAGACAAGGTGCAGCTCGTGCTGACCGATCTGGAAATGCCCGAGATGGACGGCTTCACCCTCACCCGCCACATCAAGCAGGACGAGCGCTTCAGGAACATTCCCGTGGTCATCCACTCCTCGCTGTCGGGCTCGGCCAATGAAGACCACGCCCGCAGCGTGGGCGCCGATGCCTATGTGGCCAAGTTCGTCGCCGACGAACTGGCGCAGACCATCCGCAAGGCCATTGCCGCGCACAACTGAGCGCCACGTCATTTCATTCAAGCGGATCGACCGATGGATACCACGCCCACGCTTCCAGAAGACATCAGCAACCGGTCTCCGGCCGAATTCCTGCGGCACCTGCTCACCGAGCGGCCCGTGGATCTGCGCCAACCGGTGCCTCCGGGCTGCGGCGAGGATCTCGACCGCTTTCTGGCCCTGGTCACGCATCTGGTGGACACCACCACGCACAACGCCACCGGCGTGGCCTACGGCATTGCCCGCATCAGCTTCGAGGCGCGCACCGCCACGCAGGACGCGCAGACCCATGCCAAGGCGCAGACCGAGCGCATCGCCGCAATGGGCGACAGCCTGGAGCGGTTCATCCGCGGCATCGTCGGCGTGCAGGGACAGGCCGAGGCACTGCGCGCCGAGTCGCAGAGCATCAACCTGCTGAGCAGCCGCGGCGCCCGAGAGGCCCATGAGGCGCGCGAGGTGTTCGAGCAGCTGGCGCAGACCACCAGCAACAACCAGAGCGAAATCCAGACCCTGGGCAAGAGCTTTGCGCAGGTCACCGCGGTCACGCAGGTGATCAAGGACATTGCGCAAAAAACCAGCCTGCTGGCGCTCAACGCCAATATCGAGGCTGCCCGTGTGGGCGAGGCCGGGCGTGGCTTTGCCGTGGTGGCCGACGAAATCCGCAAGCTGGCGATGAACACGCAGAAATCGGTGGAGAGCATCGCCACCTTTGCCGCAGAAGTCAGCCGCAGCCTGCAGGTGGTCACGCAGTCCACCACCGAGTTCGCCACGCGGATGGAAAGTGGCAAGGCGCTGGCCACGGCGATGTCGGGCAATTTCCAGGACATCGCACGCGGCATCGACGCCATGCACAGCGGCATGAACAAGGTCTCGGCGCAGCTTGGCCAGGAGGTCGAGAGGGTGCGCGCCATCAATGGTCAGTTCGCCGCGCTCTCCAGCACGGTGCAGGACAACGCGCGCCAGACCATCGCCACGTCCGAGCGCATCGCCGACGAAGTGCAGCAGTCGCTCAACGCCAGCCAGAGCCTGTTCGAGGCGGCCACGCAATTCGTCACCGCCTCCAAGACCAGCCAGGTGATGCGCGATCTCGATGGGGTCTGCAAGGAAATCGAGGCCGCGCTCGCGCAGGCGCTGGCCAGCGGCGCGCTCACCGAGCAGGCGCTGTTCGACGAGCAGTACGAACCGGTGGCCGGCACCAATCCGCAGAAATTCCGCACCCGCTTCACCGAGTTCATCAAGACCCGCATCCAGCCGATCGAAGACGCCTGGCTGGCGCGCAGCGAGCACTACCGCTTTGTGCTGCTTGTCGACCGCAACGGCTATGCCGCCGCGCACAACAGCGTGTTCGACCGTCCGCTGACCGGCGATTACGCCACCGATCTGGTGGGCAACCGCTCGATGCGCCTGTTCAACGACCCGGTGGGTCTGGCCGCTGCACGCAACACCAACCCGTACCTGCTGCAGGTCTATGCCCGCGACACCGGCGAGATCATGCAGGAGCTGTCGCGCCCGGTGCGCGTGGGCGAACGTCACTGGGGTGCGGTACGGCTGGCCTACATCTGATCCTGTCCGCGCGCCGATGCGCCCTGATGCGTCCACTTTTCCACACTGAATCAACTTTTGGGACAAAACACCTTCGACTCCCTGCGCAAGCTGTTGTAATTCCGGGCGTTGTCTGAATCTTTCCTCGTATGCCCCACAACGCCCGTTTCCAGGCTGACCGCCGCCGCATCCTCGTCTTCGTCCTGCTGGCCAATCTGGTGCTGGCCGCGGGCGTGGCGCTGGCGCTCTACACCAGCTGGGACCGCAACCGCAATGGCGTCGAGCAAATCCTGCAAAGCGAGGCGGCGTTCTGGTCGGACGCGATGAACCAGCGCTACGACCAGTTGCAGGCCACCTGCCGCATGGCGCAACACCAGGTCGAGCAGGACACCGGCCTGCTGCTGACCCCGGATTCCTGGCTGCGCGACATGGACAACCTGGTGCCCTTCATCGACGGCATCTCGCTGGTCGCGCCAGACGGCACGCTGCTGGCCACCGAGGCGCAGGTCGATCGCCCGATTCCGGCCCGGCCGGATTTCGCCTCGTCAGACGGCTTCGCGCAGGCGCTGAACAACCCCGGCAAGGTGCAGATCGGCCTGCCGCAGCCCGATCCGCTTCAGCCCGACAAGACCATCACCCCGGCGCGCTGCGCGCTGCATGTGCCGCACACCGGCTCGAAGGTGGTGCTGGTGTTCAACGTCGGGCTGCAGGCTGCGCTGACCCAGCTGCAGCACAGCCTGTCGGTGTTCGACGGCAAGGGCCGCTGGGTCCCTGCGATCGGGTTGTTGCGCAGCGACGGCTATCTGCTGGCGCGCCTGCCCGCGCCGCTGCCGCATACCCGCAGCGCGCTGGCCAAGGCACCGGCGCGCGGCGTGCTGGCGCGCGAGATCGCCGCACACCCTGATCGCACACGCGGGTTTTTCCAGGGCCCGGTGCAGTCCGCGGGCGGCGCGGAACTCATTGGCGCCTGGCAGCGACTGGGCAACCACGGCGTGGTGGCCTTTACCAGCCTACCGGTGTCGGCGCTCACCGGGCTGTGGTGGCGGCAGAACTGGCCGATGCTGCTGGCCTGGGGGTTGCTGCTGGTGCTGCAGGTCATTGGCGGTCGGCTGATTCTGCGCGCGGCCGAGCGCCAGCAGCGTCTGGCGCAGATCAATGCCGCGCTGGCACAGGCCAATCAGGCCGTGGCCGAGGCGCAGGATGAAGCGTCGCTGCTGCAGGCCATCTGCCGGATCTGCGTGCAGGCGGGTGGCATGGCGCTGGCCTGGGTGGGTCGCCCCGATGTCAGTGGACAGGCGCAGGTGCTCGCCGCCGAGGGCCGCACGGCCTACCTGAGCGGCCTGCAACTGTCAGTCCTGGCCGAGGAACCCGCTGGCAAGGGACCTTTCGGCACCGCCTGGCGGCAGGCGCAGCCAGTGTTCGTGCAGGGCGACGCCTCGGATGGTCTGATCGTGCCGTGGCTGAACCGCATGCAGCACCACGGCCTGCGCAGCATGGCCGCGCTGCCGGTCTGGCGCTCCGGGCGGCTCGACGCCATTTTCAGCATCTACCGCGAGGGCAAGGGGCGCATCCACCGCGAGCAGCGCGAGCTGCTCGAAGAACTCGCCCGCAGCCTGGGACGCGGCCTGGATCGCCTCGATCTCGCCGCCGCCGAACTGAAGGCGCGCGAAAGCACCGCACGCCAGCAGGAACTGGTGCGCTCGGTGCTCGCGCAGATCGATGTCCTGATGAGTGCGCGCAATGACCAGGAAGTGCTGGACAACGCCTGCACCCGTCTGCTCGAAACCGGCTTGTTCTCCGCCGTCTGGGTGGCCCGGCCGGATGCCGATGCGGTCGCTCAGCCACTGGCTGCGGGCGGCAACGGCGCAGAGATCCTGGCGGCCCAGGCGCCGCTGCGGGTCAGCGACGAGGCCACACATGCACTCGCCCGCGCCTGGCGCAGCGGCATGGAAGCACAGGACCATCGCAAGGACACGCCGCTGCTGCAACCCTGGGCCGACTTTTCGCTGCCCGAATGGCAGCCGCTGGCTCTGGCCCTGCCCCTGCGCCGTGCGGGTGCGCGCTGGGCGGTGCTGGTGCTGGTGCTGCTCAATGGCAATGATCTGGATGACGGCCTGCACGCCCTGCTGCGCCGCGTGGCCAGCCTGATCGAGCGCGCGCTGGGCGAGATCGATCTCAAGGCCGCGCTGGAAACCGAGCAGGCGCAGCAGCGCCACCTGGCGCGCCACGACGCCCTCACCGGCCTGCCCAACCGCCTGGCGCTGGAGCATCACCTGCCCCTGGCCATGGCCCGCGCCCGGCGCCACAAGACCCTCCTGGCCGTCGGGGTGATGGATCTGGACGACTTCAAGCCGGTCAACGATACCCACGGCCATGCCGCTGGCGACCTGCTGCTGCGCCAGCTGGGCGAACGGCTCAAGGCCGCAGTGCGCGAAACCGATCTGGTGGCCCGGCTGGGTGGCGACGAGTTCGTGCTGGTGCTCGAAGGCATGGCGCAGGCTGCCGATCTGCCCGTGGTACTCGATCGCATTCATGGCGCGGTCGAAACCCCGTTCGACCTGGGCGACGGCGCGCTGGCCAAGGTCGGCATGAGCCTGGGGCTCACGCTGTATCCCGCAGATGATGTGCAGCCCGAAGTGCTGCTGCGCCACGCCGACGCTGCGCTCTACGCCAGCAAGGCGCACAAGGCGGACCGCACCCTTTGGTGGCAGCAATGGGGCGACGCCCTGGAGCAGGCAGCCACCAAGGCGGCCGAGCTTCCCGTTCACGTCGATCCGTATGGCGAGACCACGTCTCGCCTGCTCGGTCTCATCGCCCCTTTGCTGGAGCGCAACGCAACGGCCTTTGTCGAGCGCTTCTACACCGCGCTGAGCCAGGACCCGGAGTCCGCCGCGCTGCTGTCCACCCTGTCTGCCGAGGAACACGTGCAACTGCGCCAGCGACAGCATGCCCGCTTGTTGCACATCCTGCGGCCCGATCTGACCAAGGAGACGCATCAGGACGAGGCGCAACACACGGGCGCCATCCACACCCTGGTGGGCGTGAGCACCGGCGCGCTGGTCAGCAGCATGGGCTGGTATCTGCAAAGCATGCACGATCTGCTGGCTGAAGCGCCGGTGCGCAGCCCCGACCGTGCGGCCCTTGCCCATGTCGTCACCGCGCGGCTGCAGCGTGAACTGCAATGGCAGAGCGAGGGCGCGCAGGCGCTGCGCGAGCAATACCTGCAGATGCTGTTCGGCCTGGAGCAGATGCAGCCCGACCTGACCCAGTGGGCCGATCTGGCGCGCACCGTGCTGCAGTCCGTGGCGGCACTGCCAGGCGTGGCGGCCACGGTCATCTACAAACCCGACGCGCAAGGCCAATTCGTGCCCGAGTTCACCGCAGGCAGTTTCGACGAGTACATGCAGGCCATCGAGCAAGCCGCGATCGCCCCGCTGCAACTCGACCCGCAAAGCCCCTTCGGCCAGACACCACATCCGCGCTGCTGGCGCAGCGAGCAGATCGAAACCAATGTCAGCTATGTCACCGATCCGCGCATGGCTCCGTGGCGCGCTGCGGCGCGCAGCGTGGGCATCCGCAGTTCTGCGGCGGTGCCGATGAAGGACAGTCGCGGGCGCATGGTCGCGGTCATGGGCCTTTACGGCCGTTATCCCGGCATGTTCGACACCCAGTCCATGCGCAGCTTCCTGCGCGGGCTGGAGCAACTGTTCGAGCGCGGCCTGTACGGTCTGATGACTCGCCGCGAAGACACCCTGCTGCCGGCCAGCGACCGCCGTGCCTGGCGCCACCGCCTGTTCAGCGGCGGCCTGGAAATGCACTACCAGCCCGTGGTCGATCTGCGCAGCGGCAAGCCCGTGGCCATGGAGGCACTGGCCCGTTTGCGGCTCGAGGACGGACGGCTGATCGGGCCGGGTCAGTTCCTGCCATCCTTCGGCACCTCCGAGCTCACCCGCCTGTTCACCCTCGGGCTGGAGCAGGCGCTCGGTCAGCTCACACAATGGGACGCGGCCGGGCTGTCCCTCGATCTCTCGGTCAACCTGCCGCCCGAGGTGCTGCTCATGCCCGAATGCGCGCGCTGGGTGAGTGATGCGCTGCGCGCGCGCCACATCGCCCCGGACCGGCTGCGACTCGAAGTTCTGGAGGACGCCGACTTCCAGAACGGCACCGAACGTGACCGCGCGGTGCACAGCCTGGCCGCCACCGGCGCACGGCTGGTCATGGACGATCTGGGCAGCGGCTACAGCAGCCTGCTGCGCCTGCGCACCCTGCCTTTCCACACCGTCAAGATCGACCAGGGGCTGGTGCGACAAATTCCCGGCGAAACCGAGGCCGAGGCCGGCGGCATGATCGGCTTCATCGGCGCGCTGGTGCGCATGACCCAGGCCCTGGGCCTGCAGGTGGTGGTGGAAGGTCTGGAAACCCCGGCGCTGGTCGAGGTGGCCGCGGTGCTGGGGGCCGACGCCGGCCAGGGCTACGCGCTGGCCAAACCCATGCCACCCGCCGAGGTGCTGTCCTGGCTGCGGCTGTTCCACTGGTCCACCAACCCGACCGACCCGCAGACCGGCCTGGGCCAGCGCGCCCGGCAATGGGTGCAGGACGAGGCGCAACGCAACCTCGCGGAGCGGAGTTCAATGGCGCAGTAGCTGATAGCGGTAGCGGGGAATGCTCGTTCCCCCTCCCAACCTCCCCCACGCCGTGGGGGAGGTGCAAATACCCTCTCCCAATCTCCTCCACGCC
>JAGDVQ010000109.1 GCA_023255715.1 Thiomonas sp. | reverse complement strand
CCGCCGCAATGCCGCCCCAGGTGCCGCACAGGCCGTGCAGCGGCCACACGCCGAGCACGTCGTCGATCTTCCAGCGGTTCTGCGTGAGCGTGAACATCCAGACGAACAGCGCACCAGCCACGGCACCGACCACCAGCGCGCCCAGCGGATGCATCACGTCCGATCCGGCGCACACCGCCACCAGCCCGGCCAGCGGGCCGTTGTGCAGAAAACCGGGGTCGTTGCGGCCCGCGGCCAGCGCCGCCAGCGTGCCGCCGACCATGGCCATGAGCGAATTCACCGCGACCAAACCGCTGATCTGGTCGAGCTTTTGCGCGCTCATCACATTGAAGCCGAACCAGCCGACGATCAGGATCCACGAGCCCAGCGCGAGAAAGGGAATGGACGACGGCGGGTGCGCCGACATCTGCCCGTTGGCGTGATAGCGGCCGCGCCGCGCCCCAAGCAGCAGCACTGCGGGCAATGCGATCCAGCCACCCATCGCATGCACCACCACCGAGCCGGCAAAGTCATGAAACGGCGCGCCGAAGGTCGATTGCAGCCAGGCCTGCACCCCCAGGTTGCCGTTCCAGACGATGCCCTCGAAAAACGGATAGACGAACGCGACGATGGTGAAGGTGGCGATGAGCTGCGGCCAGAACCTGGCGCGCTCGGCAATGCCGCCGGAGATGATGGCCGGAATCGCTGCGGCGAAGGTCAGCAGAAAGAAAAACCGGGTCAGCGCATAGCCATGCTCCTTGGTGAGCACGTCATCGCCCACCAGGAAGTGCTGGCCGTAGGCGATGCCGTAGCCGATGAGGAAATAGGCAATGGCCGACACCGAAAAGTCGGTCAGGATCTTGGACAGCGCGTTGACCTGGTTTTTCTTGCGCACCGTGCCGAGTTCGAGAAAGGCAAAACCGGCATGCATCGCCAGCACCAGAATGGCACCGAGCAGGATGAACAACACATTGCCGCTGGAGGGATCGTGCACCATGATGAGCGTCTTGCAGGAGAGGGACATGCACCACAAGCAAACGTCATGCCCGAATTTGCGGCACGGCGCATGCCCAACAGAAACAAATGCCAACATCTTGCCCGATCGCAGTGCATGCCTCGCACCGAGCGCCCTGAAATGCGGCACGGACGCACCGTCTCGGTGCATTGGAGCGCTGCAGCGGGCTGCATAGAATGATGACTCCGTTTTTCCCCTCTTCGAGCGAGACCCCATGCCCTTCAAAGTCAAGCCCTATGTGTCTGAAGTGACGCATTTCCTCCAGGACCTCAAGCAAAGCGATCCGCAGCTCGAGGCCAAGCAGAAGGAAGGTCGTGCGCGGCTTTGGGACAAGCCGCAAAACCCCGAACTGGCCAAGGCCTTCAAGGACGCTCGCGTGCCGCAGAAGGCCTACGTCTACGGCAGTCATTGAGAAGACGGGGCATGCCCGACACCGCCCAGGACGCCGCGCTGATCGCCCCGGCGATCGACAGCACCCCGGCCACGGTCGACGGCATGGCGGTGGCACGCCTCTATGGCGAGCCGCTGTTCGAGCTGCCACAAGACCTCTACATCCCGCCTGACGCACTCGAGGTGTTTCTCGAGGCCTTCGAAGGGCCGATGGATCTGCTGCTCTACCTGATCCGCAAGCAGAACTTCAACATCCTCGACATTCCACTGGCGCAGGTCACGGCGCAGTACCTCAGCTATGTCGAGCAGATCCGCCATCACAACCTCGAACTCGCCGCCGAGTATCTGCTGATGGCGGCCATGCTCATCGAGATCAAGTCGCGCATGCTGCTGCCACGCCCGCCCGCAGAGCCCGGCGCCGAACCCGAAGACCCCCGCGCCGAACTGGTGCGCCGCCTGCTCGAATACGAGCGCTTCAAGCTCGCCGCGCAGCAACTCGACGCCCTGCCGGTGCTCGGGCGCGATTTCTGGCGCGCGCAGGTGCTGTTCGACCGCGACGCCGCACCGCGTCTGCCCGAGGTCACGGCGAGCGAATTGCAGCAGGCCTGGAGCGACATTCTCAAGCGCGCCAAGCTGCACACGCACCACAGGATCACCCGCGAACAGCTCTCGGTGCGCGATTACATGAGCCGGGTGCTGCGCCAGCTGCAGGGCCAGCGCTTTCTCGAATTTCACGAGTTGTTCGAACCCGCGCTGGGCGTGCCCGTAGCCGTGGTCACGCTGGTGGCGCTGCTCGAACTCACCCGCGAGGCGCTGGTGGAAATCACCCAGGCCGAGGCGTTTGCGCCCCTGTATGTGCGGCTGGCCTATAGCCCAAGTCTGCCGAGCTGAGTGCCGCGAATCGAACGCTCGTTCGCCTTGTTCAAGCCCGCATGGCACACCCACGGCATAATGCCCCGGTTCCTTTTTCCGTCTCGCCATGACTGCCGAATCGACCGCACCCCCTTCCCCCTATGGCACGCCGTCGCGCGAGACCGCGCCGCGCAAGCCACAGACCTTGCACCGCCTGCGCGCCCTGCGTGAAGCGGGCGAGAAAATCGCCATGCTCACCGCGTATGACGCGGCCAGCGCCCGCCTGCTCGACGACGCCGGGGTGGACTGCCTGCTGGTCGGTGATTCTCTCGGCATGGTGATGCAGGGCCATGCCTCCACCCTGCCGGTCACGCTGGAGCAGATGGTCTATCACACCCAGTGCGTGGCACGCGGCAACCGTACGGCGTGGCTGATCGCCGACCTGCCCTTCGGCAGCTATCAGGGCAGCACCGAGCAGGCCATCGCCAGCAGCGTGGCACTGATGCAGGCCGGGGCGCAGATGATCAAGCTCGAAGGCGGCGGTTGGACCGCGCCGCTGGTGCGCGCGCTGGTCGAGCGCGGCATCCCGGTATGCGCGCATCTGGGCCTCACACCGCAGAGCGTGCACGCCCTGGGCGGCTACCGCATCCAGGGCCGCGACGCACAAGCCGCCGACACCCTGCGCCAGCACGCCGCCGAGCTGGGCGCAGCGGGCGCAGCGATGCTGGTGCTCGAACTCGTGCCGTCCGATCTGGCTGCAGACATCAGCGCCGCCTTTCCCGGCATCACCATCGGCATCGGCGCGGGAAGCCGCACCCACGGCCAGGTGCTGGTGCTGCACGACATGCTGGACATCACCCGCGGCCCCAAGCCGCGCTTTGTGCGCAACTTCATGGAGGGCGCACCCAGCATGCTCGACGCGGTGCACAGCTATGTACTTGCCGTGAAAGACGGCAGCTTTCCGGACGACGCCCTGCATGGCTACACCGCCTGACCTCTTGCCCAGCCTGTCATGCTGACCGTCCACACCCTCGTCGATCTGCGGGCTGCGCTGCGTCAGCAGCCGCACTGGGCGCTGGTGCCCACCATGGGCAACCTGCACGCCGGGCATCTCGCGCTGATCGCGCGGGCGCGGGCCGAACACGTTCCGGTGGTCGCCAGCATCTTTGTCAACCGCCTGCAATTCGGCCCCCACGAAGACTTCGACCGCTACCCCCGCACCCTGCAGCGCGACGCCGAATTGCTGGACGAAGCCGGCTGCGACCTGCTGTTCGCTCCCGACGAAGCCGAGATGTACCCGCAGCCGCAGACCTTCCGCGTCCTGCCCGACCCGGCGATTGCCGACATCCTGGACGGCGCCGCCCGCCCCGGGCACTTCGAGGGCGTGGCCACGGTGGTCATGAAGCTGTTCCAGATGGTGCAGCCGACCCACGCCGTGTTCGGCAAGAAGGACTACCAGCAACTGCTGCTGATCCGCCGCATGGTGGAACAGTTCGCCCTGCCCATTCACATCATCGGCCTCGACACAGTGCGCGCCGAAGACGGTCTGGCGCTGTCCTCGCGCAACGGCTACCTCACGCCCGATGAACGTGCGCAGGCGCCGCAACTCCAGGCCGCGCTGCGCGCCCTGGCGGAAGACGTCCGCGGCGCCGCCACGCCCGAGCAGGTGCATCTGCTGGAACAACAAGCCCTTGCGCGGCTCAACCAGCTCGGCTGGACGCCCGACTACCTCACCCTGCGCCGCCGCAGCGATCTGCAGCCGCCCACCGCGCAAGACCTGCACCGCGGCACGCCCTGCGTGGTACTGGCCGCGGCGCGCCTGGGCCGCACGCGGCTGATCGACAACCTGGAGTGCTGACCCCATGCCTCAAAGCGATGTGTTGATTCTCGGCGCCGGTCTGGCCGGCCTGTCCACCGCGCTGCATCTGGCCGAGCGTCAGAAGGTCACGGTGCTGGTCAAACGCACGCTCGACGTGTCGTCCAGCCAATGGGCGCAGGGCGGCATTGCCGCAGTCCAGGCCGAGAGTGACAGCGTCGAGGAGCATGTGCAGGACACGCTGGTGGCCGGCGCGATGCTCAACGATCTGCGGGCCACGCGCTTTGTCATCGAGCACGGCCCTGACGCCATTGCCTGGCTGCGCGACATGGGCGTGCCCTTCGACGTGGAGGGCAACGCGCTGCACCTCACCCGCGAGGGCGGGCACAGTCAGCGCCGCATCGCCCATGTGGTGGATGCCACCGGCGCAGCCATCCAGACCACGCTGCTGGCCCGTGCCAAGGCGCACCCCAACATCACCCTGCTCGAAAACCATGTCGCGGTCGACCTGATCACCGACCGTCATGTGGATGGCAAGGCCAGCCCGCGCTGCTGGGGCGCCTATGCGCTCGATACCGCCAGCGGCCGGGTCGAGACCTTCGCCGCCGCACACACCGTGCTCGCCACGGGGGGCGCGGGCAAGGTGTACCGCTACACCACCAACCCGGACACCGCCAGCGGCGACGGCCTGGCCATGGCCTGGCGCGCCGGCTGCCGGGTGGCGAACATGGAGTTCATCCAGTTCCACCCCACCTGCCTGTACCACCCCAAGGCCAAGAGTTTTCTCATCACCGAGGCGGTGCGCGGCGAGGGCGGCCGGCTGGTGCTGCCCGACGGCACGCGTTTCATGCCCGCGCACGACCCGCGCGCCGAACTCGCCCCGCGCGACGTGGTGGCCCGCGCGATCGATTTCGAGATGAAAAAGCGCGGCCTGGATTGCGTGTATCTGGACATCACCCACAAGGGCGAAGCCTTCATCCGCCAGCATTTCCCGACCATCCACGCCCGCCTGCTCGAGCTGGGCATCGACATGGCGCGCGAGCCCATCCCGGTGGTGCCCGCTGTGCACTTCACCTGCGGCGGCGTGCTCACCGACCTGTCGGGCCGCACCGACCTGCCCGGTCTGTACGCTGCCGGCGAAGTGGCCTACACCGGGCTGCACGGCGCCAACCGCCTGGCGAGCAACTCGCTCTTGGAATGCGCAGTGTTCGGCAAGGCTGCAGCGCTGTCCATCCTGCAGGCCGAACCGCCCGCCGTGCCCACCCCGCGCCGCTGGGACGAAAGCCGCGTGAGCGACGCCGACGAGCTGGTGGTCATCAGCCACAACTGGGACGAACTGCGCCGCCTGATGTGGAACTATGTCGGCATTGTGCGCACCGACAAGCGACTCGAGCGCGCCGCCCACCGCATCGCCCTGCTGCAGGCCGAGGTGGACGAGTTCTATGCCAACTTCCGCGTCACCCGCGATCTGCTGGAATTGCGCAACCTGCTGCAGGTCGCCGCGCTGATCGTCCGCTCGGCGCAGCTGCGGCATGAAAGCCGCGGCCTGCACTACAGCCTGGACTGGCCCCAGACCGCCGCTCCTGCCGCGCCCACCATCCTCGTGCCCTGAAGAACGCGTGAACTCACCTGCCGCAACCTCGCCCGATCTTGCCTTGGTAAGCGCCCTGCTGCGCCACGCCGCCCGCGACGAAATCCTGCCCCGCGCCCAAGCGCCTGATGCACGTCTGAAAGCCGACGGCACCTGGATCACCGACGCCGATCTCGCGATGCAGGCCAGAGTGCAGCGCGAGCTCGCCGCACTCTGGCCACGCATCCCGCTGCTTGGCGAGGAAATGACAGCGCAGGAACAGCAGCGCCTCATGGCCGAGGAGGCTGCCGCGCCCAACGGCCCCGGCCTGTGGGTGCTCGACCCGCTGGACGGCACCAGCAATTTCTCGGCCGGTCTGCCGGTGTTCGGCCCGTCGCTGGCCTGGATTCAGGGCGGCAAAGTCCGCCTGGGCGTGGTGGTCGACGTGATGCGCGATGAGGTATTTGCCGCGGCGCTGGGCGCGGGCGCCTGGCTCAACGGCCAGCCGCTGCGCGTGCCCGCCGCGGTGCCGCCGCTGGCCAAGACCATTGCCTGCATCGACTTCAAGCGCCTGTCCGCACCGCTGGCCACCGCGCTCGCCATCCGCCCGCCCTACGCCTCGCAACGCTCCATCGGCTCGGTCGCGCTCGACTGGTGCTGGGTCGCCTGCGGACGCTTTCACCTCTATCTGCACGGCAGCCAAGGTCTGTGGGATTACGCCGCAGGCAGCCTGATCCTCGCCGAGGCTGGCGGCAACAGCCAGACACTTCCCGGCGAGCCAGTGTTCAACAACACACTGGACAAGCGCTCTGCGGTGTGCGCGGGCGATGCAGGCCTGCATGCACAGTGGGTGCAGTGGCTGGCGGCAAACAGCGCCCCATCCCCTTGAGTTTCCAAATCACGGCGCGGCAAGACACTGCGTCGATGTCGTCAGCCCGACCCGATTCAGAGTCCGTTCCCGTTCGTCCATCACGGCGAAAGCGCAACTTGAACGCTGGCGCGGAGAACTTGCCCGGGTATGCAACTTGGGCCATTCGCGTGTCGTCTGTGTTGCTCACCATCCTGCAGCAGATGCACCCGCTTGAAAGCCAGACCACAGCGATCGATCAGGCGCTTTTCGATCCGCACAAGGCGACTTGTTGACACGTCCCGAAGCGCCAGTTATATTTCTTCGCTTTGCTGTTCCTCGATAGCTCAGTCGGTAGAGCGCCGGACTGTTAATCCGTAGGTCCCTGGTTCGAGCCCAGGTCGAGGAGCCAACCAATTCAAAGAAAAATCAAGGCCTTGCAGAGCAGTCTGCAAGGCCTTTTCGTTTTTCCCGGCCAGAGAGCGGGGCATGTGAGTGCTTTTGTCCGTGACATGCTGTCGCTGCGTGCCAAGCGGTGTCGCGCATTGTCATCGGCCACAAGGCGGTTCACTTGAACCACCCGCTTCTGCTGCCGACAATCACTCGACGAGTTTTTCGAGCCTGGCTTTGTCAAAGTGCTCGGTGCGCAGGGCTTCGGGGGGACATGACTCCGAAGGGCAGACTCCGTGGCGTTCGAGTGCCTGCCAGAGCAAGGCCACCTGATGCTCAAGTTGCGCTGCGTGGTCGATCAGACCCAATACGGCGCGTGACTGCGGGTCATCTCCGTTCTGCGTGACCGCGTAGGCAGAAAAACCCATGCGGGCGGCAGTCGCCTCGCGCTGCTGTTCCACATCTTTCTGGATGATGCGTGCCGGGTTTCCCACCGCCGTCGCGCCAGCGGGAACCGCCTTGACCACCACGGCGTTCGAGCCGATGCGCGCACCCTCGCCCACGGTGAATCCGCCGAGCACCTGCGCTCCCGCGCCCACCACCACGCCGGTCTCGAGCGTTGGATGCCGCTTGGCGCCTTTGTAGAGCGACGTCCCCCCCAGAGTCACTCCCTGGTAGATGGTGCAGTCATCGCCGACGATTGCTGTCTCTCCGATCACCACACCCATGCCGTGATCAATGAACACGCGCCTGCCGATGGTGGCCCCGGGATGGATTTCTATGCCGGTGAACCAGCGCCCCCAGTGCGAAATCCAGCGTCCCAGCCAGTACCAGCCGCGCGTCCAGCAGGCATGCGCGGCACTGTGGAACAGCAAGGCGTGCAAGCCGGGATAGCAGGTGATGACCTCCCAGGTGGAGCGCGCAGCCGGGTCGCGCTCCAGGATGGTCTGGATGGTTTCACGCAATCGTTGCAGCATAGACCGGGTTCTTTGGGCGGATTCGAACGGTTGATCAGTGTATTGAAGGGACGCAAAACCTGCCCGGCGGACAAGCGGCTCAGCGCGACGGCACCTTGCGCAGAATGGCGGCGCACACCCCACGCAGAATCTGCACCTCCTCGCGCGAGAGTTCGGCGCGCGATGCCAGGCGCTGCAGACGCGGCAGAAGCTTGCGCGGCGCATCCGGATCAAGCACCTCCAGTGCGCGCAATGCCTGCTCCACATGGGCCAGCATGCCCTCGACTTCGCCTGCCGTTGCCGCAATGGCCTGCGCTTGAGCGGGCTGCACCGTGTGCACCCCGACGGCCTTGCGCCACTCCCACGCGATCACCTGCACGGCCTGCGCCAGATTGAGCGAGGTGTAGGCGGGGTTGGCGGGAATGCTCAGCAGCGCGTCGCAACGATACACGTCCGCGTTGCTCAGGCCATAGCGTTCGCTGCCGAACACAAAGGCCACGCGTCTTCCCTGCTGCGCACTGCGCTGGGCCAATTGCGGCAACCAGTCGGGCGTGTGCAGCGCAGGCCCGAAATCGCGGACCCGTGCAGACAAGGCCACTGTCAGCCCGCAATCGGCCACGGCAGAGGGCAGGTCGGGGGCCACTTGTGCCGCTTGCAACACGTCCTGCGCGCCGCTGGCAAATGCCACCGTCTCGGGCAGCGTGAGCACGTCGGCAAAGCGCGGCGCCACGAGGCGCAAATGGCCAAAGCCCATGTTCTTGATGGCGCGCGCAGCAGCGCCCACATTGCCCGGATGACTGGTGCCAACAAGGACGAAAACCGTCTGATCCGGCACGTGTGCAGCCTGCGGCTGCCCGGCGTCGATAAAATGCGCGTGTTCCATCTGTTCTTTGTCACCCTCCGAATCTCTCGCGCCATTGTCGCTGCTGGCGCTCAGGACACCATGCACCCCATGCTCAATGTGGCCGTTCGCGCAGCGCGCGAAGCCGGCAAGATCATCAACCGCGCGAGTCTCGACATCGATCTGCTGCGCGTGGCGCAAAAGGCCGCCAATGACTTTGTCACTGAAGTGGACCGCGCCGCCGAGCAGGCCATCATCGACGTGCTGCTCAAGGCCTTTCCACAGCACGGCATCCTGGCCGAAGAAACCGGCAGCACCTTCGGCGATGCCAGCTCGGAATACCAGTGGATCATCGATCCGCTCGATGGCACGACCAACTTCATCCACGGCATGCCGGTCTACGCTGTCTCGATTGCGCTGGCGCATCGCGGCGTGGTGCAGCAGGCCGTGGTCTACGACCCGACGCGCGACGAGCTCTTCACCGCCACCCGCGGCGCCGGCGCATTTCTCAACAGCCGTCGTATCCGCGTATCCAACCGGGTGCGCCTGGAAGACAGTCTGATCGGCACCGGCTTTCCGTTCCGCAAGAGCGACGACATCGACACGTACCTGGAAATGTTCAAGCGCGTGGCGCAGCGTTGCGTCGGCCTGCGCCGACCGGGGGCTGCCGCCATCGATCTGGCCTATGTGGCCGCTGGTCGTTACGACGGCTTTTTTGAAACCGGCCTCAAGCCCTGGGACATCGCTGCCGGCAGCCTGCTCATCACCGAGGCCGGCGGCCTGGTCGGCAATTTCGCAGGAGATGGCAATTTTCTGTTCAGTGGCGAAGTGCTTGCCGCCACGCCCCGGGTCTATGGACAGCTCGTCGCGCTGCTGCAGCCCTACTCCACAGTGTCCCCCTCGAAGCCGGACGACGTCGCCACGACACAGGCTCCCACGGCGGCAGAAGCGCAAATCAGCGCACTGAACGCCGCAGCCACAAAGAAAAAGTCCGGAACCCTGGCCATGCCCGAGGACAAACGTCCCAAGGCCGTGCCGCGTCGCATCAAGGCAAGCGATGTCGCCAAACCGCGGCAGACCGAAAAATCATCTCCACCGTCTGTATACAAACCCAAGCGCAATAGGGAGTAGACGTTCAAGTCATTGATTCTTCTTTGGAAAATTAATTTGCTGCGACGCACAAATTTTTCTTGCATTTCAGTTTCAACGCTCTAGAATACGTTTTGTGCAGTGCACAAGAACCAGAGCAGACCGTCATCAGCATGACACCGTTCGAGGTTCAAAATGTGTTGGCTGCCGCCCCCGTAGCCAATGCCCCTTCACCTTAGGAGAAACATCATGATGACCCCCGAACAGTTCGCAGCCGCGCAAAAGACTCAATTCGAAGCCCTTTTCGGCCTCGCCAGCAAATCCATCGACAACATGGAAAAGCTGGTCGATCTGAACATGCAGGCCATGAAAACCTCGCTGCAGGAAGGCGCCGACCACACCATGGCACTGATGTCGGTCAAGGACCTGCAGGAACTGTCGAGCCTGCAATCCGGCTGGATGCAGCCCATGGCGGAAAAAATGCTGTCCTACACCCGCCACGCCTATGAAATCGTCTCCGGCGCGCAGGCAGAACTGGCCAAGACCGCGGAATCGCAGTTTGCCGACTCGCACAAGAAGTTCATGGAACTGGCCGAGACTGCCGCCAAGAATGCCCCCGCAGGCTCTGAGACTGCCGTGGCCATGATGAAAAGCGCCATGAACGCCGCCAACAACGCCTATGACTCGGTGCAGAAAGTCACCCGGCAAGCAGCGGAAGCGGTCGAAGCCAACATGAATGCGGTCACCAGCACGGCCATGAAGGCAGCGCAGTCCACCCGTGCCGCTGCCAAGCGCACGGCAGCCTGAAAACAGCAAATCCCCCAGCGCGGCGTGTCATCTTTTTGATGATGCTCCGCGTTTGAACCTCACAGGGCAAGTCGGCGAGTCGACCCCAACGGACGCTCAAAACCGCCGTGACTGCCAACAAGTTGTCTCCTCGGTACCCCAAAGGTACCCTTCCAGCCGGTCTTCTGACCGGCTTTTTTTTGGGAGTCTTTGGGAGTTCTCAGTGCGTACAGACCTGGCGATCGAGTTCACCGAGCAGAGCGCTCAGCACCTGCAGGGTGGGCATGGGGTGGTGAGCGCGGCTTGCCATTTCCAGCGGGGCATGGAGCAGCGCGGCGATTTCCAGCGCACGGCCCCGTTCCAGGTCCTGCAGGGTGGAAATCTTCACCGGGCCAATACCGCGAGCGATATCCAGACGCTGATCGATGCTCACCAGCGGATCACAGTCATAGGCACGCGCCAGGCCCATGATCTCTGCCATGCCGGAGCGAATCAGGTCGATCAGTTCCGGGTTGTCGCAGATGGCGTTCATGCGCGCCCGGGTCAGGCCGGCCACCGGGTTGAAGGTCGCGTTGCCGACCAGCTTCATCCAGATCGCGTCGCGGATGCGCGGGGTCACCTGCGGGTCGCAGCCTGCGGCGCCAAGCAAGTCGCCGAGCGCCTGAACGCGCTCCGTGATCCGGTGCGTGGGCTCGCCCACCACATAGCGGTACTGCCCGTTGCCGTGGATCACGCCGGGGCTGACCACCTCGGCGCTGGCGTGCACCACACAACCGATCAGATGCGCGGGCTCGAGATCGGTCAGCATGCGCCCGTCGGGGTCGATGCTTCGCAGATGCGCCGTGCGGCCGTCCATGGTCTTTGCATAGGCGCTGGAATCTCCATGGAAATACCACCAGGGCACACCGTTGATCGCAGGCAGCACCACGGTATCTGGACGGAGAAGGGGACGCAATTGCGGCAGCAACGGGGCAATCTGATGCGCCTTCACCCCCAGAATGACCAGATCCTGCGGGCCGAAAGTGGCCAGATCGTCGCTGGCCGGCAGATCGACACAGAGGCGTTCGTTGGGGTCTTCCAGGCACAGCCCGGCGCGCGCAATGGCTTGCAGATGCGCCCCGCGCGCCAGCACACCCACCGCATGACCGGCCGCCGCCAGCTTCACCGCCAGGGTGCCTCCCACGGCGCCCGCGCCCACCACCACGATCTTCCAGGGTCTTGCCATCTGTTGTTCCAGTTTTGTCTGTCGCCCGTGCGCCGCTGAATGCGCGGCTTGCCATCTGCCAAGGACAATAGCATGCCGACACCCGCCATGCTGACGCCCCGCCAGGTTCTCATCCTCGTCCACGGCCGCTACTTCACCAGCGGGCTGGTGTCTGCCGTGGGCGTGGCCGTTCTCGGTCTGCTCACCTACGCGCTGGCTGGCCTGGGCCCGGCCATTGCGCTGGGCAGCGGTGCGCTCACCGTGTGCTTTGCCGACAATCCGGCCCCCACGCGGGTCAAGCGCGTGGAACTGCTGTTCACCAGTGTGGCCAGCACGGTGGCGTTTGCGCTGGTCAGTGCCAGCCTGTGGTGGCCGCCGGTGCAGATTGGACTGATTCCGCTCCTGGGTTTTTTCAGCGGGCTGATCGCGGCATGGGGCAAGCGGGCGCTGGCTGCGAGTTTCAGTGTGCTGTTCATCTCGGTCATCACCCTGGGCTCACCTGCCATGCAAAGCCTGGCGCAGCTTGCCGCCGCCGTGGCGCTGTTTCTGTTCGGGGCGCTGCTCTACACCGCTTACGCCCTGCTGCTGGCGCACTGGCTGCGGCGACGCACCAAGCAGCAGGCGCTGGCCGAGTTGCTGGCCCAGCTCGGCCAGTTTGCCCACTGGCTGGCCAACAGTTTCAGCGCGCGCTCCAGCAATGTGAACGACGCCGTAGCCCATCTCACCGCGATCAACGACACCCTGCAGAACACCCGCGACATTGTGTTGCGCGATGTGAACTCCGAGGCCGACCGTGCGCTGGCGGCCCGCCTCATCCTGCTGCTGGAGGTCAATGAGGCGCTGCTGGCCAGCCAGACCGATGTCGAACTGATCCGCAGCCAGTTCGATGCCACCACCGTGCCGGATGCCCTGCATGACTGGGCAACCACCATCGGCGACGCACTCGATCAGCGCGCCGATGCGTTGCTGCGCGGCACGCAGGCCAGCACACTGCCCACCCGGCTGCCCTGCTCGCAAACCATCGCCCATGCGCTCGAGACCTTGCAGCCCAGCCAACCCAGCGCCGTCTTCGATCAGGCCCGCATGGCCCTGCGTGCCACCGCGGACAAGCTGCAGCGCATCACCGATCTGCTGGGACAACTGCCGCAGACTCATGCCACTGCCGAAGCCGACCCGCTGCAGGGCATGGATCTGCAGGCCTTCCTCAGCCCGCTGCACTACGACCCGAAAACGCTGTGGCGGTCGATCCGCTGGGAATCGCCCATCCTGCGCTATGCCATTCGTCTGGCGCTGGCCATGCTGGCAGGCGAACTGCTGCTGCGCGCCCTGCCCTACCACCCGCATGACTATTGGGTGCTGCTGACCATTGGCGTCATTCTCCGGCCCAACTACAGCGTCACCCGCCAGCGCATCAAGGACCGGGTCCTGGGCACACTGCTGGGCTGCGCCATGGTGGCAGCGCTGCTGAGCCTGCGTCCATCACTGGCAGTGATGACCCTGTGCGTGTTTGTCTCCCTGGCCCTGGCACGCACCTTCATCACCCTCAACTACCGTTTCACCGCGCTGTTCGCCAGTGTCAATGCCCTGTTGCTGGTGGCCCTGCTGGAGCCGGGGAGCCAGTTTCTGGTGACGCTGCGTCTGCAGGACACCCTGCTCGGCGCCGCGCTGGCCTGGGCCTTCAGCTACGTGCTGCCCCGCTGGGAAGCCAACGATCTGCGCCGCCAGGTGGATGCCCTGCAGCGCGCCGCGCTGGGCTACGCCAAAGCCGTGCTCGACCCGCAACAGGTCAGCGATCTGAACTACCGGCGCGAGCGCAAGCGCATTCAGGACACCCTCGCCGCCGTGGGCGGACTGCACGCGCGCATGCTGGAAGAGCCGCGTCAGCATCAGCGCATGCGGCGCGAACTTGCCGACTTCATTGCCCACAGCGACGTGTTCAGCGCCCACTTGGCCACCCTGCGCGTGTTGCGGGCGCAGCGCGGCGACCGCGTGCTCCCTGCGCCAGAACGCGAACGGCTGCGCATCACGCTCGACCGGATCGCGCACTGTCTGACCCCGGGCAGCAACCTGGCCTGCGCCGATGCAGCCCCAACCGGTCCGGTGGACAATCCAGTCGAGCGTCGCCTGCGCGAGGTCGAGGCCGAGGCACGCACCATGGCCCGCCTGTCGCGGCAGCTCCTGTCGCCCGCGGGCACCTAAAATACCAGTTTGACCGGCAGTGTCCGCTCGCGCGGACAAGTTCGTCTCCTCTTTCTGCCGTGCCACTCCCTTTTCGCTCACCATGACTTCCAAGCGCCGTCTGTTCGTCACCACCGCACTGCCCTACGCCAATGGCCCGTTCCACATCGGCCACATCATGGAATACATCCAGGCCGACATCTGGGTGCGGTTCCAGCGCATGCAGGGCAACGAGGTGCATTTCGTCGGCGCAGATGATGCACACGGCGCTCCCATCATGATTGCCGCCGAAAAGGCTGGCAAGACGCCGCAGCAATTCGTCGCCGACATCGCCGCCGGGCGCCGGCAATACCTCGACGGCTTTCACATCCGCTTCGACAACTGGCACAACACCGACGGCCCTGAAAATCATCAGCTGGCACAGGACATCTACCGCGCACTGCGCAAGAACGGCCTGATCGCGGTGCGCGAGATCGAGCAGTTCTTCGATCCGGTCAAGGGCATGTTCCTGCCCGACCGCTACATCAAGGGCCAGTGCCCAAAATGCGGCGCGGCAGACCAGTTCGGCGACGCCTGCGAAGTCTGCGGCGCGGTCTATGCCCCCACCGAACTGAAGCATCCTTACTCCGCGCTGTCCGGTGCCACCCCCGAGCTGCGCAAGAGCGAGCATTACTTCTTCCAGCTCTCGTCCGACCGCTGCGCCGAATTTCTGCGCGACTGGACGCAGGCCAGCAATGCCCACGGTCAGCCCCATCTGCAGACCGAGGTGCTGAACAAGGTGCGCGAGTGGTTCACCACCGACGAAAACGGTCACGGCGGCCTGGCCGACTGGGACATTTCGCGCGACGCGCCCTACTTCGGCATCGAGATTCCGGATGCCCCCGGCAAATACTTCTACGTCTGGCTCGACGCGCCGATCGGCTATCTCGCCAGTCTGAAAAACCACTTCGACAAAGGCCAGGCCGCGCAGCACTGGCACGTGCCGTCGCGCACCACGCAGAGTTTCGATGCCTTCGTCGCCGATCCGCAGGTGGAACAGGTGCACTTCATCGGCAAGGACATCGTCTATTTCCACACCCTGTTCTGGCCCGCCACCCTGCACTTCTCCGGCCGCAAGACCCCCAGCCAGATCAACGTCCACGGCTTTGTCACCGTGGGCGGCGAGAAAATGAGCAAGAGCCGTGGCACCGGCATCTCGCCACTGAAATATCTCGACCTCGGCCTCAACCCCGAGTGGCTGCGCTACTACCTCGCCGCCAAGCTGTCGGCGCGGGTGGAAGACGTGGATTTCACCCCGGAAGACTTCGTTGCCCGAGTCAACAGTGACCTCATCGGCAAGTATGTCAACATCGCCAGCCGTGCCGCCAAGTTCATCAGCCAATACTTCGACGGCAAGCTGGGCTACACCGAACCGACCGGCCCCTTGCGCGACGCTGCCCGCGCCCTGGCCGACGACGTCGCCGCAGACTTCGAGGCGCGCGAATACGCCCGCGCACTGCGCGAGATCATGGCCTACGCCGACCAGATCAACACCGCGTTCGACGCCGCCCAGCCCTGGATTGCCGCCAAGGATGCGTCTCGCCGCGCCGAACTGCAGGACGCCTGCTCGCGCGCGCTGGCCGGGTTCTGGCTGCTGTCGATCATGCTCACACCGGTGCTGCCTGCAGTCACGGCCCGCGTGGCGCGCGAGCTGTTTGGCCTCGACCGTGATTTCCTCTGGCTTGACGCCGCCGAGCTGCCGCAGCATGTCGCCCCTTACCAGCACCTGATGCAGCGCATCGACCCCAAGTTCCTCGACCAGTTGTTCGAGGTCGATTCGCCAACCACCACGCCAGCCAGCCCGGCTGCCGCCGCGGCCAACGGCAAACCCATGTCCCCTGCAACGGAACCCACCGGGCAAGAGCCCTTCATCAGCATCGACGATTTCGCCAAGATCGACCTGCGCATTGCCCGCATCCAGCATGCCGAAGCCGTGGAAGGTTCCACCAAGCTGCTGCGCCTGACCCTCGACGTGGGCGAAACCACGCCCGACGGCCAGCCACGCACCCGCAATGTGTTCTCGGGTATTTCCAGCGCCTACAAGCCCGAGGATCTGATCGGCAAGCTCACCGTGCTGGTGGCCAACCTCGCGCCACGCAAAATGAAATTCGGCCTCAGCGAAGGCATGGTGCTGGCCGCCAGCAGCGCAGACGAAAAGGCTCAGCCCGGCCTCTACATCCTCGAACCCCACGCCGGTGCCCAGCCCGGCATGCGGGTGCGTTGATTTGTCCGCGACACCATCGCGCTCCCTTGACCCATGCCCCGATCGCCATGAAACGTGTTGAACATGCTTTGGAATTTCTGATTTTCAGCAGCCGCTGGCTGCTGGCGCCGTTCTACCTCGGACTGGTGCTGGGCATCCTTTTGCTGCTGGTGAAGTTTGTCAAGACCTTCGTCGGTGCGGTGTCCGTGGTGTTTTCGGGCACGGGCGGCGAGGCCATGCTGGCCATCCTGTCTCTGGTGGACATTGCACTGGTGTCCAATCTGCTGCTGATCATCATCTTTGCCGGCTACGAGAACTTCGTCTCCAAGATCAACACTGGCGACAGCGAAGATCGCCCGGGCTGGATGGGCCATGTCACGTTTTCCGACCTCAAGCTCAAGCTCATCGGCTCCATCGTGGCCATTTCCGGCGTGGAATTGCTCAAGTACTTCATCAATGTGCGCGAGGCCAATCGCGACGACATGCTGTGGGCCATCAGTATCCACCTCGTGCTGGTGTTCTCCGGCGTGATGTTCGCGCTGATGGACAGACTGTCTGGCATCAAGGCAGACAGCCACTGAGCGGGGTAGGCTGATCTTTTTCGCAGGAGAACCCCCATGGCCGCTCTCGACGATATCGTCCGCAATTTCCCCGACACCGACTGGAGCGCTGCCCCCTCGGAGCGCGCGCCGACCACCCATGTGGAGCATCTGCTCGAAGGCGGGCATGTGCTGTGCTTTCCCCATCTGGCGTTTGCCTTGTCCGAGCAGGAACAGCGCTTTCTCACTCCCGCGATCAGCGACGGCAAGGCCAAGAACATCAGCCTGCGCGACGACGGCAGCATTCGCGGTGCCAGCGGCACTGCCAAAGACCAGAGCGAACTGCGCGACATGATCCAGCGCTTTTCCAATCAGGCGCAACACCTGGTCGAGCGCCTGTTTCCGCACTACCGCGGCAAGCTGCGTGCAGCCAAGGCCTCGTATCGTCCGATGCAGGTCGAAGGCCGCGACACCAGCTGGCGCAAGGACGACACCCGGCTGCATGTCGATGCCTTTCCGTCCAATCCGGTGCACGGGGTGCGGCTGCTGCGCGTGTTCACCAACCTCAACCCGGCTGGCGCGCCGCGCAAATGGCGCGTGGGCGAACCCTTCCCCGATTTTCTGCAGCGTTTCGCGCCACGGCTCACACCGCCCGTTCCTGGCTCCGCAGCGGTGATGCGGGCGCTGAAGATCACCAAATCGCAGCGCACGGCGTACGACCACTACATGCTGCAACTGCATGACAAGATGAAGGCCGATCTGGCCTATCAGAAGAACGGGCCGCAGCGCGACGTGGATTTCGCTCCCGGAACCACCTGGGTCGTGTTTTCCGATCAGGTGCTGCACGCCGTGATGAGCGGGCAATACATGATGGAGCAGACCTTCTACCTCGAGCCCGCGCATCAGCTCTATCCCCACACCGCACCGCTCAGGGTGCTGGAAGACATGCTCGGCAAGGCCCTGCTGCCCGCCGCATGACGCGTCTCGCCCTGCCGCTGCAGTGGGGACAAAACGGCCTGCCGGCAGCTCCGCGCCGCATCCTGCTGGTCCAGATTTCCGCCATGGGCGATCAGGTGCAGACCTTGCCGGCCGTGTCCGATATTGCGGCGCGCTGGCCCGGCATCGCCATCGATTGGGCGGTGGACGCGCGCTTCGCCGACATTCCGCGTCTGCATCCCGCCGTGCGCCGGGTGTTTGCGCTGCCGCTCAAGTCCGCCCAGCAGCAGCGCAGCATCGCCGGGGTGCGCGCGCTGTGGTCGGTCGTCAGCGCCCTGCGTACCGAACCCTACGATCTGGTGTGGGATCCGCACAGCGTGCTCAAGAGCGCCATGGTTTCCCGCCTGGCGCGCAGCCCGCTGCGGGTGGGTTACCGGGCGCAAGACTGTGGCGGCGAACCGCTGGCCGCACGCGCCTATCACCTGCACTTCGCCCGTCCCGCCGGGGTACACGGCACCGAGGGACGGCGGGTGTTTGCCCAGGCGGTGCTCGACACCGATCCCACGCGCCCGGTGGACTACGCCATGGATCAGCGCTTCCCCCACATGCCCGCAGCGACGGCCACCGTATTTCTCGCCCATGGTGCGTCCAAGCCCGAAAAGCTCTGGCCGCTGGAGCACTGGCAGCAGATCGCTGCAAGGCTGGTGGAAGGCGGCATGCAACTGCAGCTGACCTGGGGCAACGCGCAGGAGCGCGAGCGCGCGCAAGCCATCATCGCCCGCCTGCCCGGGGAAGCCGCACACTTGCTCGACCGCCGCAGCCTGCTCGACATGCTGCCTGTCATCGCGCAGAGCAGTCTGGTCATCGGCGTCGATACCGGCTTCACCCATCTGGCCGCTGCGCTGCGCCGCCCGGTGGTCGGACTGTTCGTCAGCACCGGGCCGGAACTGTTCACCCCGACTTCCCCCGATCTGGCACGTACCCTCGGCGGAGACGGCGTGACGCCCAGCGTCGATGCCGCCTGGCAAGCTGCGCAGCAATTGCATCCAGAACTTCAATGCGGTGCTGTCGTCGAAGCCGCATGAATCCCGGCGGTTCAAACCCCGCGCACGCACGCTCCAGTCGCAACCCGAACATGCACAACATATGCCGCACTCCTGCCTTCGCCCTCTGGCTGATCCTGGCATTGGCGCTGATCTGGCCGCAGACCTCTCGCGCCTCCGAGCCAGACTGTTGCGGTCCGATCACGGCACAGGGGCAGAAATTGCTGAATGTCCTGGATCAATCTGGAGTCGAGCATCTCTGGTTGCCGCAGGTGCATGTGCACTGGCTCAGTGGCGAGCCCGATCTGCGCCGCCCTGGCAGATCGCGCCATGCCACCCATTGCAGCGCCTACGTCGCGGCCATGTCGGTGCGGCTGGGCGTGCCCTTGTTGCGTCCCCCTCAGCACCGCGCCGGCATGCTGGCCACGCCGCAGGCCCATTGGCTCGGCAGCATCGGCAAGCGGGAGGGTTGGGTGGCTGTCGACATGCAGCAGGCGCAGTCCTTGGCGAATCAGGGCCAGTTTTTGCTCGCGGCCTGGGCCAATCCCGACCCGAGGCGATCGGGGCATATTGCCATCGTGCGTCCCAGCGAGCAAAGCACCACGGATCTGCGCCTGCACGGCCCCGAGCTGACCATGGCCGGACATCTCAACGCCCTGCGCATCTCCACGGCGCATGGCTTTGAGGACCACAAAGGCGCCTGGCAGGAGGACGGCAAGGGCAGCGTGCAGTATTTTGCCCACCCTGTGGATTGGGCTGTGCTGAACACGTCCGGCACAAAATAGGCGCGCAGCAAAAAAGGCCGCCTGATGGCAGCCTTTTTCCTTGACAGCGGGCTTACTTGGCGGTGTAACGCGCTGCGCTGGCGGTGATTTCTGCGCGGGCGGCGTCCACGCCGGCCCAGCCCTCGGTCTTCACCCATTTGCCCGCCTCAAGGTCTTTGTAATGGTTGAAGAAATGCTCGATCTGCCCCAGCAGTTCGGCGGGCAGGTCTTCGGGCTTGTGGATGTTGCGGTATTGCGGCAGCAACTTGTCCACCGGCACGGCGATCAGCTTGGCGTCCACCCCGGCTTCATCGGTCATGCGCAGCATGCCGATGGGGCGGCAGCGCACCACACAGCCATGCACCAGAGGAATGGTGGTGACCACCAGCACGTCCACCGGGTCGCCGTCTTCCGACAGGGTCTGCGGGATGTAGCCGTAGTTGCACGGATAGTGCATCGCGGTGGACATGAAGCGGTCGACGAACAAGGCGCCGCTGGCCTTGTCCACCTCATACTTCACCGGCGGGGCATGGGCGGGAATTTCGATGACCACATTGAAATCATCGGGCAGGCTCTTGCCAGCGGGAACGTCACGCAAACTCATACACAGTCCTCTCGAAGTTGGGAATGGGGAAATGGGTGGAGGGGCGATCAGGCAGGATTGTTGCCGCGCGGCTCGGGTGGCGGCGCGTTGGTCTTCTGCGGGTTTTCGATCTGCTGCAACTGCTGCTCGCTGATGATGTTGAACATGGTCACGACCTTGGACACGCCAGTCGTGCTGCGCGCAATCTCCACGGCGCGGTCCGCCTCGCGCTGGGTGACGATCCCCATCAGGTAGACCACGCTGTTCGACGTGGTGACCTTGAAGGCGTTGCCGAAAATATCGTGCGCGTCGATCAGACGGGCGCGCACCTTGGTGGTGATGAGGGTATCGGTGGCGCTGCGGTTCAGATCGGCCACCGGTCCGACATCGATCTCATTGAGCACCGCCTTGACATTGGGCACGCCCTGTACAACTTCTGCGGCCTTGAGCTTGTCGGCCTCGGTCGGCACCTGCCCCACCAGCAGCACCTGCTGGTTGTAGCTCACGGCGCGGACATTGGAGTATCCACCCAGCGCCGTGCTGATGCGGTTGTCTGCCTTGAGTTGAATCGTGTTGTCCTCGAGGATCGAGCCCGCCGTGCGCCGGTCGGTGGCCACGTACGCGGTCGTGCCCACCGCGCCCAGTCCGAGGACGAAACATCCCTGCAACTGCGTGGCCGCGAGCACGACGGCCAGCAGACTCGCCGCACGCCACATGCCGCGCCCTCTGCGCGGCGCGGCTGCAGCAGGAACAGATCGGGAAGGATTGTGTGCATTCAACTGTGTCATTCCGTGGACTCCGGTTCACCCATCAAGACCCAGTCTAAGCCATCGCAAAGACAGTGCAGGGTCAGCAGATGCACCTCCTGGATGCGCGCGGTGCGGTCGTTGGGTACGGCAATGTGCACGTCGGCATCGCGCAGCAGACCTGCCACCCGCCCGCCGGTGCGCCCGGTCAGCGCCAGCACGATCATCTCGCGCGATTGCGCAGCACGCACGGCTTCAACGATGCTCGAAGAATTGCCGCTGGTACTGAACGCCACCAGCACGTCACCGGGCAGCCCGAGCGCACGCACCTGCTTGGCGAACACATGGTCGAAACCATAGTCGTTGGCTACTGCGGTGAGGGTGGACGTGTCGGTGGTCAGGGCGATGGCGGCAAGCTCCGGGCGCTCGCGCTCGAAGCGGCCCACCAGTTCGGCAGCCAGATGCTGGCTGTCGGCAGCCGAGCCACCGTTGCCGCAGATCAGGATCTTGTGACCATTGGACACTGCGGTGGCAAGCAGATCGACCGCGCGGGCGATCGGCCCGGTCAAGACCTCCGCCGCCTGATATTTCAGATCGGCGCTGTCGAAAAAATGCTGCTGGATCCGCTGTTCGAGCATGGCGTGTCAGAGGTGCAAAGTGGTCATGTTAGTCGGCCCTGACGCACAGTTGGCCGAACAGGCCAAACACCTTCAACCCTCTGCTGCAAACGCGCCGGGCAGCCACTGCAGCCGCCCGGCGTCCAGCGTGACCACGTCGAAACGGCAGGCGGGCTCTTCGGGCAGGCGCGCCAGATAGTGCCGCGCCGCCAGGATGATGCGTGCGCGCTTGCGCGCACCGATGCTGCCTGCGGCGCCGCCAAACCCGTCGTGGCTGCGGGCGCGCACCTCCACGAATACCAGTGTGCCGTCCGGCGCACGCAGGATGAGGTCGATCTCGCCGCCGCGCACCCGATAATTGCGCTCGATCAGTTGCATTCCGCGCTCCAGCAATTCGGCGCAGGCCTGATCCTCTGCCGATTGCCCCAGACGGCGCGCCGCGCGCTGTCGCCACAACTGCATCATGCCCACCCTGCCCTCCTCCACTCAAGCCGCGCTGGACTCTTGCGCCCAGCAGGATTTTCCACCCGCGCTCTACATGGTGGCCACGCCCATCGGCAATCTGGCAGACATCAGCCTGCGTGCCCTGGCCGTGCTGCACCATGCCGACCGCATTGCCGCCGAGGACACGCGGGTGGCGCAGCGGCTGCTGGCTGCCTACGGCCTGCAAAAACCTGCGCTGCGCTGCGACCGGCACCGCGAGGCGCAGGCGGCAGAGCACATCGTTGCAGCAGTGGCTGCGGGCGAGCGCGTGGCGTTTCTCAGCGACGCGGGCACGCCGGGAATCAGCGATCCGGGCAGCCGCATTGCCGCGGCCATGCATGCCGCCAACCTGCGGGTGATGCCCATCCCCGGTGCCAGCGCCGTGCCGACTGCGCTCAGCGCCAGCGGGCTGGATCTGCAGGCCGGCTATTGCTTCGCGGGGTTCGCGCCTGAAAAAGCCGCAGCACTGCGCGCCTTTCTGCAGGCTGCGCTGCTCAGTCCGCGGGTGACCGTGTTTTTTGAAGCGCCGCACCGCATTCACGCCTGCCTGCGCACCCTGCAGAGTCTCGATCCGCTGGCGCATCTGGTGTTGGCCAAGGAATTGAGCAAGCAGTTCGAGACCGTGTTGCCCGGCACCGCGCAAGCTGCGCTCGCCTGGCTGGACGCCGATCCGAAACGCGCCCAGGGAGAATTCGTGTTGCTGCTGCAACCCCGGCAGGCACAGGCGACGCTGGATGCCCAGGCGTTGACACTGCTGCAGAGGCTGGCGCAGGAGCTGCCGGCCTCACGCGCTGCTGCCGTTGCCGCCGACCTCACCGGGCTGAAGCGCGATGTGCTGTACCGCTGGCTGCTCGACCACAAGGACGCGGCGGCAGATTGAGCGGCGGTCTTACACCGCGCGCGGAAACTCGCCCGTCCAGAGTTCCACCCGGTTGCGCCCGGCCTGCTTGGCGCGGTACAGCGCCTGATCCGCGCGATCGAGCAACTCGTCCACGTCCACGATGGAGGCCGTGGGCAGGAACTCGGCGATGCCGATGCTCGCCGTCAGGGTGAGATGCATGTCTGCCCTGGGCGCCGCGGGCAGGCAGCTCGCCTCCTGAAAGCTCAGGCGCAGGCGTTGCGCCACGTCGAACGCCACTTGCCGCGTGGTCTGCGGCAGCAGAATGGCAAACTCGTCGCCGCCCAGCCGCCCGCAGATGTCCTGGCCGCGCAGCTGCTGCATGCAGGTCTGGGCAAAGCAGCGGATCACCGCATCGCCACCCTGGTGCCCGAGGGTGTCGTTGATCTGTTTGAAGCGGTCGATATCCAGTGCGAGCACCGCAAACGGACTGCCTTCGCGCTGCGCCTTGCGCAGCTCCAGCGCGGCGCGCGCAAGGAAATAGCGCCGGTTCGGAATGCCGGTCAGCACATCGGTGTAGGCCAGGTTGCGCAGCTCGGCCTCCCGCTCCTTGGCCTCGGTGATGTCCTTGAACGCGAAGATCAGCGCGTCGTCGTCGCGGTAGCGTCCGCGGGTGACCGACAGCAACAGCCAGACCTCGCTGCCGTCGAAGCGCCGGAACTTGGCCTCCAGCCCGCGCACCACGCCGCCCTCGCGCTGCAGCCGGGTCACCAGCCTGTCGCGGTCAGCCGGATCGGCCCAGACCTGACGCATCGACAGGCCGGCGTTCTGGCTGTAGGTGGCGCGAAACAGATCGTCTGCAGCCTTGTTGGAGAACAGCAGCGCAGCATCGCCCAGCCGGGTGATGACCAGGGGCACCGGCGACTCTTCCGCGAGGAAGCGAAAGCGCTGCTCGTCCTCGCTGAGTTGCTGCTGCAACTGCTTGATCGCGGTGATGTCCTGCATGCTGGTGACCACACCGACAATCTGGCGGCTCACCGCGTCGCGCACCAGCGCCTTGTTCAGAATCCAGACGGTCGGATCGTGATCGGGATGCAGATAGGTGGCCTCGCGCGTCACCTGCAGACTGCCGCTGAGCAGTTCGCTGTCCATCTCCTCCCAGATGCGTCCCAGCGAGGGGCCGAGGATCTGCGAGCCGGTGCGCCCGTGAATTTCGGGGCTGCCCAGCGCCACCAGCAGATTGAACGCCGTGTTCACCCGCGTGAACCGGCCTTGCGGATCGCTGAACGCCACGGGGTTGGGCAGCGCGTTGAGCAGCGACTCCTGAAAGCGCAGCTGCGCATGCGTCGTGGCCTGCGCGATCTGCAGCGCGGCGGTGCGGCGGTTGACCTTCTTCTCCAGCGTGGCATTGATGTCGCGCACCTGCTTGAGCGCCAGCGTGCGCTCGTTGGCCATCAGCCCGGCCAGCAGCAGCGCGCTGGACAGGGCCAGCAGAATGATCTGCATGGCCATGAACCGGTCCGGCCCCACCATGCTGTACATCGGACCGTGCTGCAGCAGGGTTGCCGTGACGATGAGCACACTGATTGCCGCCATCAGCGCCGCGGTCACCACCAGCGGCAGGCGCAGCGCCGTCCACAGCAGGGGCAGCATGACCAGGCTGGCCAGGCCAATCGGCAGCGCACTCTCCCCGGTCGGCAGCAGATACACCAGCAGGGTGCCGCCGACTGCGAGCACCGGCAGCAGCGCGGCCTCCCAGTGCAATGCCAGGCGCCATGTCGACCATTTCTGTCTGCGCAGCAACTCCGCCACCGGCGTGAGCACCACGATGCTGGTCATGTCGGTGATCCACCATTGCAGCCCCAGATTGCTCGATGCCGGCGAACTGCCAAAGCCGAAAGTCGCCGCCGCTGTTGCACCAATGACGGCCGACACTGCCGCCGCCAGGATGCCCATGGCCCCGATGAACCAGGCCGCATCGGTCATCACCTCAAAGCCCTGCCATCCACCGGGGCGACGCTGCAACACCCAAAGACCCAGCAGCGGCCCCAACGCATCACCCAGCGCAATCAGCAAACTGGCCTGCAGCCCCCAACCCAGCAAGAGGTGATCGCTCAACCAGGAGGCCAGCACAATGGCCGGAATCATGCTGGGCCCGCGTGCGAGCAAGGCAAACGCAGCAACTGCCGCCGAAGGCCACAGCACCACGTCGCCCGAACGCACACCGAGCACCCCCCACGCCAGCAACACATAGGACGCCACAACCCCTGCTGACCAGAGCAGCCAGCGAAGCAAGGGGCGTGTTGGGAAGGCGGGCATGTCGGAAGTCCGAAGGGTTCAGTCGCGGTTCAGTCCATGAGCCAAGAGAAAAGCAGTCCGCACGAGAGGAGACAATGGCAAACGAATTGGCGCAGCATGCGATCTGGCAGAACCGTCGAGTTTTTGCATGTCATTTCAGCCTCGGGTGAATTTACATTTGTTCTTTTGATGGAAACATCTGATCACCTGCATTATTCATGGGGCATGGCGCCCAGATCGATTGAGCTTGAGCAGATTCTCCCGAACATGCCGACACAAGTCCGTGAATTCCGTCACGCTTCCGTTGCGTCAGTCGTTCGATCGCCTCGGAGTTTGTGCGAAAGTGACAACTTGTTCACAGAATCCGCAGGACACACGGCGCGCATAATTTGCCCATTCCCACTCGTCGTTGCGCGCTTTCGTGTTCAAACTGTTTCGCCCCAAGCCGACCACGGCTCCAACCGCATCCCCCTGCCCGGCCAGCGCCGAGTTGCGCGGCACGACCACGGAGGGCTACCACTTCGCGCTGCGTCTGGACCGCAACAGCAAGGGTCAGGCGCAGCGTCTGATTGGCTGGCACGGCTCGTCCCGAGGGGGCGCCCGGGTAGAGATGCAGTGCGGCCCTGACGGCGTCTGGCGCGATCTGCTGGGGCGGCACGCCACGGTCATCGACGATCTCATCCCGCCGCCGATCCGCCTCAGTGCGAGCTGGGCCACGCAATGGGCGCAACTGGCGCACGCCGATCCGCAGCCTACCGCCGTCGATGAAGACGTCCCTCCATCCCGACCCGTCCTGGACGCCCGATGAAACCTGCATGGCCCACGCCCTCGACCCGCCGCCGCGCACTGCTGCACGCCACCATCGGGGCGCTGCTGTGCGGTCCGTGGTGGGCTGCGGCAAGCGCGCGAGCTGCGGTCAATCTGGCCACCGTGCCCATTGGCCGGATGGATCTGCCCTGGTGGCGCAAGCGCTTCGAGACCTCGCTGCAGGAGGTGCGCAACAGTCAGCCGGAACTGGTCTGGCTCGGTGATTCGATCACGCAGAACTGGGAGCGCAGCGGGCCGCAGCCCTGGGCCGATTACCAGCCCATCTGGCAGCGGGAGTACGGGCGCTACCGGCCACTCAATCTCGGCTTCATCGGCGACACCACGGCAAGCGTGCTGTGGCGGCTCGATCACGGCCAGGTGCAGGGCATCTCGCCGCGGGTGCTGATTTTGCTGATCGGCGCCAACAACCTCGGCCGGCCGCACTGGGGTGCGCACCTGACCGTGCCGGGCATCGAGGCGGTGGTGGACAAGGTGCATCAGTTGCTGCCGCACACCCAGGTGCTGCTGCTGGGCGTGCTGCCGAGCCGGCGCTCGGCATGGATCAGCGCCGAGACCGTCAAGATCAACGCCGCCCTTGCGGAGCGTTACGCGCAGAGCACCCGTGTGCGTTTTGTCGATGTCGGCCATGTGCTGCTGGGCGCGAACGGCCAGCCCGATGCGCAGCTCTACCTCGAAGGGCACGCAGCGCACCAGACCGTTCTGCTGCACCCGGATGCGCAGGGCATGGAGCGCATCGCCGAAGCCATTGCGCCCATCGTCGCGCAGTTGATGCGCACCGGCTGATCGACGTCTCCTGCACGGCCGCAAGGCGCAGCAATCCATGACATACTGCGCTGCGCACGCCCCTGCCCATTCCAAACAAAGCAATTTCACCTGCAGGAGACCATCATGCCCATGCGTTTTACCCATCTGTCTGCGGCGCTCTGCCTGGGCGCGCTGCTTGCAGCCCCGGCGCTGGCCGCCGAGCCCCTCACCGTGACGGTGCACCGCCTGACCCTCGACACCGCCGAGCGCATTGCCCAGGGCGCGATCAAGGCCTGCCGCGCCAAGGGCCTGCAGGTCAGCGCCACCGTGGTCGATCGCAATGGCATCGTGCAGGCCACGCTGCGCGACACCCTGGCGCCGCCGGTATCGCTGGACATCAGCCGACAGAAGGCCTACACCGCAGCGATGTTCGGCATCAAGGGCACGGCAATGGGGCCGCAGGCTGCGTCGCCGCTGGCTCTGCTCGGCGACGGTCTGGCCTTCACCGCGGGCTCGGTGCCGATCGAGGCCGGTGGGCGCATGTACGGCGCCGTGGGCGTGAGCGGTGCACCGGACGGCAAGATCGACGAGGAATGCGCCCAGGCCGGGCTGGACGCCGTGCAGCCCGATCTGGACATGCAGTAAGCACGCACCGCAGGGCAGCGCGCGCGCCGGGAAGGCGCCAGCGCGCTGCCTACAATCGGGCGGCACCAGCGGGCATGCAGGTGTTTCCGCGCTGTTCTGCCCTGCCAACGGTCTGCCTTTTTTTTAGGCACCCCGATCAACCCGCATGAAATCAGGGGTTTCCGGCAAGCCACTGTGACATTTTCCCCAGCCTCTGGGGATAACTTCGCAGCGCCGCCAAACCTGTGGATAGTTTTTGACCTTCACCGCCCTTCCCCTCTCAACCCGCAATGGCCAGTCGCCGCCCTCCCGCCTACTCTGAATCGTCCATCCGCGTGCTCAAGGGTCTGGAACCCGTGCGCCAGCGGCCGGGCATGTACACCCGCACCGACAACCCGCTGCACATCGTGCAGGAGGTCATCGACAACAGCGCCGACGAAGCGCTGGGCGGCTATTGCCGGCATATCGCGGTCACGCTGCACACCGACGGCAGCGTCAGCGTGGAGGACGACGGGCGCGGCATTCCCTTCGGTCTGCACCCGGAGGAAAACGCGCCGGTGGTCGAGCTGGTGTTCACCCGGCTGCACGCCGGCGGCAAGTTCGACAAGTTGCAGGGCGGCGCATACAGCTTTTCCGGCGGGCTGCATGGCGTGGGCGTGTCGGTGACCAACGCGCTGTCCGCGCGGCTGGAGGTCACGGTCTGGCGCGACGGGCAGGTGGCGACCATCGCGTTTGCCGGCGGCGAGGTGGTGCAGCCGCTTGCGGTGCGCAAGGCCACGCGCGACGACCGCAGAAGCGGCACCCGGGTGCGCGTCTGGCCCGATGCCAGCTATTTCGACAGCCCGCAGTTGCCGCTGGGCGATCTGATCCATCTGCTGCGCAGCAAGGCGGTGCTGCTGCCCGGGGTCAAGGTCGATCTGCTGCAGGAAAAGTCTGGCGAAGTCACACATTGGGAATACGCCCGCGGCCTGCGCGACTACCTGCAAGGCAGCCTGCCCACCGACCCGGTCATCGACCTGTTCGAAGGCGAGCATTACGCCAGCGCCGCCGATGGCGAGAGCTTCGCCGAAGGAGAAGGCGCCGCCTGGTGCGTGGCCTTCACCGAGGAAGGCGCGGCCCTGCGGGAGTCGTATGTCAACCTCATCCCCACCCCGGCGGGCGGCACGCACGAAGCCGGTTTGCGCGAAGGGCTGTTTCAGGCGGTCAAGGGCTTCATCGAGTTGCACAGCCTGCAGCCCAAGGGGGTGAAGCTGCTGCCCGAGGACGTGTTCGCCCGCGCGTCGTTCGTGCTGTCGGCGCGGGTGCTCGATCCGCAGTTCCAGGGCCAGATCAAGGAAAAGCTCAACAGCCGCGACGCGCTGCGGCTGGTCGGCCAGGCGGTGCGCCCGGTGTTCGAGCTCTGGTTGAGCGCCCATGTCGATCAGGGCAGGAAACTCGCCGAACTGGTCATCCGCCAGGCGCAGAGCCGCCTGCGCGCCGCGCAGAAGGTGGAGAAGAAAAAGGGCTCGGGCGTGGCCGTGCTGCCGGGCAAACTGACCGACTGCGAAAGCCGCGACCTGTCGCGCAACGAGCTGTTCCTCGTGGAAGGCGACTCGGCCGGCGGCTCGGCCAAGATGGGCCGCGACAAGGAATTCCAGGCGGTGCTGCCCTTGCGCGGCAAGGTGCTCAATTCCTGGGAGATCGAACCCGACCGGCTGTTTGCCAATACCGAGATCCATGACATCGCCGTCGCCATTGGCGTCGATCCGCATGGCAAGGACGACACGCCCGATCTGTCGAACCTGCGCTACGGCAAGATCTGCATCCTCAGCGATGCCGACGTGGACGGTTCGCACATCCAGGTCCTGCTGCTCACGCTGTTCTTCCGTCACTTTCCCAAGCTGATCGAGCACGGCCACGTCTGCGTGGCGCGTCCGCCGCTCTATCGCCTGGACGCCCCGGCGCGCGGCAAGAAGCCGGCGCAGAAGATTTACGTGCTGGACGACGCCGAACTGCAGGCCGCGCAGGACAAGCTGCGCAAGGACGGGCTGAAGGACGGCGCCTGGCAGATCTCGCGCTTCAAGGGTCTGGGCGAGATGAGCGCCGAGCAGCTCTGGGACACCACCCTGAACCCCGACACCCGCCGCCTGTACCGTGTGCGCCTCGATGACGCGCAGGCGCTCTTTCATCAACTCATGGGCAAGGGCGAGGCCCAGGCCCGCCGCGGGCTGATGGAGGAATACGGCGACCAGGTCGAAGTGGATATTTGAGTCACGACATGAGCGAACAAGCCACCCTCGCATTCGACGACCGGCCCGACGACGCGGCCGACACCCTGGCGCTGGGCGACTACGCCCGCCGCGCCTATCTCGACTATGCCATCTCCGTGGTCAAGGGCCGCGCCCTGCCCGATGTGTGCGACGGCCTCAAACCCGTGCAGCGGCGCATCCTCTACGCCATGTGGCGCATGGGGCTGACGGCTGACGCCAAGCCGGTCAAGTCCGCGCGGGTGGTGGGCGACGTGCTCGGCCGCTTTCATCCGCACGGCGATCAGGCCGCCTATGACGCGCTGGTGCGGCTGTCGCAGGACTTCGCGCAGCGCTATCCGCTGATCGACGGCCAGGGCAATTTCGGCTCGCGCGATGGCGACGGCGCCGCGGCGATGCGCTACACCGAGGCGCGGCTCTCACCCATCGCCCGGCTGCTGCTGGCCGAAATCGACGCGGGTACCGCCGACTTCATTCCCAACTACGACGGCTCGACCACCGAGCCGCGGCTGCTGCCCGCGCGGCTGCCGTTCGTGCTGCTCAACGGCGCCAGCGGCATCGCCGTGGGCCTGGCCACCGAGATTCCGTCGCACAATCTGCGCGAGGTCGCCAGCGCCTGCGTCGCCTTGCTCAAAAACCCGCGGATGACGCTCGACGAGGTGCTGACCTTGCTGCCCGGCCCGGACTTTGCCACCGGCGGCCAGCTCATCTCCAGCCCGCAGGACATTGCCGCGGCCTACGCCAGCGGTCGCGGCAGCCTCAAGGTGCGGGCGCGCTGGACCATCGAGGAACTTGCGCGCGGCCAGTGGCAACTGGTGATCCATGAGCTGCCGCACGGCACCAGCGCACAGCAGGTGCTCGAAGAAATCGAGGAACTGAGCAACCCCAAGATCCGCCCCGGCAAAAAGACGCTGATGCCCGAGCAACTCGCGCTCAAGGCCAGCCTGCTCAACCTGCTCGACACCGTGCGCGACGAATCCGGCCGTGAGGCTGCGGTGCGGCTGGTGTTCGAGCCGCGCAGTGCGCGCGTGGACCAGATGGAGTTCGTCAACACCCTGCTGGCGCGCACCAGCCTGGAGACCAATGTGCCGGTCAATCTGGTGATGATCGGCACCGACGGCAAGCCGCGGCAAAAGGGGCTGATGGACATCCTGCGCGAGTGGATCGCGTTCCGCCGCGACACGGTGCAGCGCCGCAGCCGCCACCGGCTGGAGCAGGTGGACGCGCGCATCCACATCCTCGAAGGTCGGCAGCAGGTGCTGCTCAACCTCGACGAAGTGATCGACACCATCCGCAACAGCGACGACCCCAAGCCCGCGCTGATGGCGCGCTTTGCCCTCTCCGAGCTGCAGGCCGACGACATTCTGGACATGCGGCTGCGCCAGCTTGCGCGGCTGGAAGCCATCCGCATCGACAAGGAACTGGCCGCGCAGCGTGCAGAGGCCGCCGAGCTGCGCAAGCTGCTCGCCGACGACAAGGCCATGACCCGCCGCATCATCAGCGAGATCGAAGCGGACGCCAAACAGTTCGGCGACGATCGCCGCACCCTGATCCAGCCGGAGCAGCGGGCGGTGGCCGAGGTCAAGGTGGTCGACGAGCCGGTCTCGGTCATCGTGTCGCAAAAAGGCTGGCTGCGCACGCAAAAAGGCCACGGCCTGGCGCTGGAGTCCCTCACCTTCAAGCCGGGTGACGCGCTCTACGCCACGTTCGAGTGCCGCAGCGTCGATCCGCTGGTGGTGTTCGGCAGCGATGGCCGGGTGTATTCACTGGCGGTCGCCGACCTGCCCG
>JAGDVQ010000073.1 GCA_023255715.1 Thiomonas sp. | reverse complement strand
ACCCGCCGGACCGCCCCAAGGGTTTCTCGCCCCCTGGGGGGGAGTACCGAAAGCAGCGAGGTTTTCGGAGGGCCTCAGCCCTCGACCGCTTCGAGCACCAGCTGCACCTGGGTGATGCCCTGCCAGGTGTTGCTCTCCAGCCGGTAGGCAATGCGCGCCTCGTCGGGCAGAAATTCGGTGCGGCCCCACGCGACCAGATCGAACAGCGCGCTGCCCGGCGCACCCTCGGCATCGAGCAGACGCACCCGGGTCTTGAGGTGACGCTCGCCGATCAGCCGCTGCTGTTTCACCTGCACCCGGGCGCTGAACAGCGGGGCGGCAAAACCCTGTCCCCAGACCTGCGCGCCCAGCAGACCCGCCATCTCCGGCAGCATCCACTGCACCGGCAGCGGGCCGTCGACTTCCAGACGGCGCTGCAGCATGGCCGGCTCCAGCCATTCGCCCGCGACCCGGGCGAACGCGGCGCGAAAGCGCTCGAAGCCGTCGGCCACCAGCGAGCAGCCCGCCGCAGCCGCATGCCCGCCGAAGCGCAGCAGCAGCCCCGGCTCGCGCTTGGACACCAGATCGAGCGCGTCGCGCAGGTGAAACCCGGCGATCGACCGGCCCGAGCCGCGCAGCGTGCCGTCTTCGGCCGGCGCGAAGACGAAGGTCGGGCGGTGCGTGCGATCCTTGATGCGCCCGGCGACGATGCCGATCACGCCCTCGTGCCAATGCGGCGCGAACAGGCTGATCGCCGCGTCGCCGCTGTCGGCATCCGGTGGCAGCGCGTCGAGCATGGCCAGGGCTTCGGCCTTGATGCCGTCCTCGATGCCACGACGTTCGCGGTTCAGGCCGTCGAGCAGCTGGGCCAGTTCCAGCGCGCGGGCCGGGTCGTCGGTGCTCAGGCATTCGATGCCCACGGTCATGTCGGAAAGGCGCCCTGCGGCATTGATCCGCGGCCCGAGTGCAAAGCCCAGATCGGCGCTGCCCACCCGCGCGGCGTCGCGCCCGGCGACCTGCAGCAACGCGGCGATGCCCGGCTGCATGCGGCCCTCCCGGATGCGCCTGAGGCCCTGCGCCACCAGCACGCGGTTGTTGGCATCGAGCCGCACCACGTCGGCCACGGTGCCCAGGGCAACCAGGTCGAGCAGCGCATCCAGCCGGGGCTGGTTCGCGGCGTCGAACACTCCGCGGCTTCGCAGCTCTGCGCGCAGCGCCAGCAGCACATAGAACATCACCCCGACCCCGGCGATGGACTTGCTCGGAAAGTCGCACCCCGGCTGGTTCGGGTTGACGATGACCTCGGCCTCGGGCAACACCTCGCCCGGCAGGTGGTGATCGGTGACCAGCACGCGAATCCCGTGCGCCCTGGCGTGCGCCACCCCGTCCACACTGGCGATGCCGTTGTCCACCGTGACGATCCAGTCCGGCTTGCCGCCGTGCTGCTGCAGCGCCAGGTCGACCACGGCGGGCGACAGGCCGTAGCCGGTGGTGAAGCGGTTGGGCACCAGATACGACACCTGCGCTCCCATCGCCCGCAGGCCGCGCAGCCCCACGGCACAGGCGGTGGCGCCGTCGCAGTCGTAGTCAGCGACGATCAGCAGCCGCTCGCCGCGGGCGATCGCATCGGCCAGCGCAACCGCAGCAGCCTCGGCGCCCTTCAGCTGTGCAGGCGGCAGCAAATGCGCCAGACTCAGTTCCAGTTCCGCCGCGTCCTTCACCCCGCGTGCGGCGAACAACTGCGCCAGCAGCGGGTGCGCGCCCGCCTCCTGCAGCCGGTGCTGGACGCGTGGATCGGGTTGGCGAAGCAGGAATTGCATGAGGAAGTTGGCCTGGAACAAAGCTGCTATTTGAACCGATCGGCACGCTGGGGCTCGCCCTCCTACACTGCTCGCGCCACCATGCCACGTTCCCGACTCGTCTCCGCCCTGCTGCCCACGGTGCTGCCGTGGATGACCACACCGCCGCTGCGTCCGCTGCTCCACTGGGGACTGCGCCGCAGCCTGCGCGCGCCGCGTCTGGCGCACACCCGCAATCCGGCGGATTTCGGGCTGGCGTTCAGCAGCGTGCGCATCCCGAGCGCCAACGGCAAACGCCTGCACGCCTGGCTGATTCCGGCACCTGCGTCGGTGCCGCAACCCGCGCCCGCACTGGTCATCGTGCATGGCTGGGGCAGCAACTCCGATCTGATGCTGCCGCTGGCTCCGGCGCTGCATGCCGCAGGGCTGACCCTGTTGTTCATCGACACCCGCTGCCACGGCGCCAGCGACGACGACACCTTCGCCTCGCTGCCGCGCTTTGCCGAGGACACGGTGCATGCAGTGGACTGGCTGGCTGCGCGGCCCGACATCGACCCCGGTCGCATCGCCCTGCTCGGCCATTCGGTCGGCGCGGGCGCGGTGTTGCTGGCCGCAAGCTGGCGTGCGCAGATCGCCGCCGTGGTGAGCCTGGCCGCTTTCGCCCACCCCGCCGACATGATGCGGCGCTGGATGGCGGAGCAGGATCTGCCCGACGCCGTGATCGGCCCGCACATTCTGGGCTATGTCCAGCGCACCATCGGCTACCGTTTCGACGCCATCGCCCCGATCAACACCCTGCCCCAGCTGCGCTGCCCCGTGCTGCTGATGCACGGCGAGCACGACACCGTGGTGCCGGTCGCCGATGCGCACCGGTTGCTGGCCGCAGCGGGTGCTGGCAAGGTGCAACTGCACATCGGCCCGGGCGGGCATGATTCGATGGAGGCGTTTCTGGCGGTGATCGACCGGGTGAGCGACTTTCTCGCCGCGCAGGGCATGGCGTGCAACGCTGGCTACGCGTCGATTTCCGGTCGCCCCCAGTAATAGCCCTGCCCCCAGTCCACGCCAATGCGTCGCATGGCGTCGGCGGTGGCTTCATCCTCGATACCTTCGGCAATGGTGAGGATGCCGAGCTCGTGCGCCATGTCGTTGATCGAGCGCACCATCGCCTGCGCGCGTGCGCTGTGGGCGGCTTCGCGCACCAGTTCGGCCTCGATCTTGATGTAGTTCACCGGCAGCTTGAGCACGTAGAGATAGGACGAGTACCCGCTGCCGAAATCGTCCACCGCGAGCTGGAAGCCGAAGTCGATCAGCGGCTGCACCAGCTTGCGCACAGCCTCGGCGTCGCCGATGAGCTGGCGTTCCGTGATCTCGATGACCATGGGCTTGGTCTTGCCGGTCATGTCTGCCGCGCAAGTGCTGCAGAAATGCTGCGCCCGGTCGAGCAGCTTTTGCACATCTTCCGCACGGCTGAGAAAGTCGGCGGAGCAATTGATCATGTATTTCATCGGCGTGCCGGTCTCGGCCAGGCGCTGGCTGCAGCGCGCCATGACCTGTTTGGACACGCGCGCGTCGATGCGGTGCTCCAGCCGCAGCCGATTGGCCACGTCGATGAACTGCCCGGCAGGAATCACATCGCCGTTTTCCGCAACCAGCCGTGCCAGCGCTTCAAAGCCGGTGATTTGCCCGTCCCGCAAAGACACCAGCGGCTGATACGCCACGCGAATGCGATCGTCCTCGATGGCGCGCTTGAGGGTGAAACCCTGCAGGTAGTCCTGCGCCGACTTGCCCTCGAACTGCTTGACCCGGTTGCGTCCGCCGGCCTTGGCGTTGTAGAGCGCGGAGTCGCACTGCCCCAACAGTTCGGCAACGGTCAGAGGGTTCTGCGGCTCCCAGGCCGAAACGCCAAAGCTCGCGGACAGGCGCAGCTCTGTGCCGCCAACGGACATGCGGGTATGCGAAATGACGTCGCGCAGCTTTTCCGCCGCAGCGCGCGCGGTTTCCATCGACGCGTCAGGCAGCAGCGCCAGAAACTCCTCACCGCCCCAGCGCGCCACCTGGTCTTCCTTGCGCACCCGGGTCTGCAGCAGATGCGCCACTTGCTGCAGCACGGCGTCGCCCGCGGCGTGGCCGAAACCGTCGTTGATCAGCTTGAAGTGATCGAGGTCGAACAGCACCAGGGCGTAGCCGATGCCGTGCTCGCGTGCGCGGTCGTGGGCACGTTGCAGGTGTTCAGTCATGCCGCGCCGGTTGAGCAGTCCGGTGAGGCTGTCCTGATTGGCCAGGCGGTACATGATTTCGGCGCGGTCGCGCAGTTGCGCGCTGTCGCGCTCGGCCTGCCTGCGCACCAGCCGGTAGGCCAGGGTGAGCACCGCCAGCCACAGTGCAAGGATGGTCAGCGCAGGCCAGTAGGCCCGCCAGAAGTCGCGCCAGAGCAGGGCGCGCGGCACGGTCATGTTGACCAGCACCTGCTCGTGCGGCAGGCGCACCCAGGCGCCCAGACGAGGGATGTCGTCTGAATCCACCCGCCCGCTGAACACGCCGGACATGGCGCCATCCGGCCCGCGCTGCGCCGCCTGGGCCAGTGCCCCCTGGCGTCTGGTGCTGTAGAAACGCTGCAGATCATTCACCTTGGGCGCGGGCCAGCGCGCGAGCAGATAGCCGTCGGAGCGCATCAACGCGATGGACATGCCGGGCATGGCATATTCCGCCGCTGCCACCGAGCGCCGCCAGCGCTCGAGAAAGTCGTTGAGTTCCACCGGCACGGCAATGAGAAACTGCGGCTGACCCGCAGCGTTTTTCACCATCAGGCGCAGGGGAATCACCCAGCGGCGCAGCATCGGGCCATACACCGCATGCCCCACCTCCAGCCGCTTGGTTTGCGCGGCCTGCTGGAAGCCCGGCCAGATGTCAGGCATGGCGCGGAAGTTGGGCAACGCCTGCTCGCCGTCCAGCGAGGTGGCAAACATCTGGCCGTCGGGCATCGACAGATTGATCGACAGGGCCTGATCCGGCCCGAGCAGGACCCGATAGCGCTGCAACAGGGGCCGAAGCTGATCGGGTGCGGTGAGCAGTTCCGGATGCATCAGCAGGTCGTTGCCAAGCGCGGACATGACCGACTCATAGCGGTCGAGGTAGGCCGAGGTGGCATCTGCGAGAAACGCAGTTTCCACCCGCAGGGTGCTGCGCAGCATGTCGTCCTGGCGCTGCCAGTTGATCCAGGCCAGCCAGGCACCGAACAACAGAGTGAGCCCGACCAGCCCCCAAAAGCCGCGACGCAGACGACGCTGCATGGCCGAGCCGCCTTGCGGCGCCAGCGTCTGGACAGGAGAAAACTGCGGGGTGGAACCGGGCATGCAGCGCAAATCAGGGGCCGGGATCCCGCACGATGCTGCGCGGTTTGCCCCGGATTTTTTTGAATGGTGCGCAGTGTAAATGCAGCCTCCGGGAAGGCCGTGTCGATGACGTCACGATTGGGTCGCCACCCCCGCGAATGCGCGTTCCCGCGCGCGGCAGTCCGGTCACATCCCCACGTAGTTCGGCCCGCCGCCGCCCTCCGGCGCGACCCAGACGATGTTCTGCGTCGGGTCCTTGATGTCGCAGGTCTTGCAGTGCACGCAGTTCTGCGCGTTGATCTGCAGCCGGTCCCTGCCGTCCGAGCCCTTGACGAATTCATACACCCCGGCCGGGCAATAGCGCGACTCGGGCCCGGCATAGGTCTTGAGGTTGATCTGCACCGGCACCGACACGTCCTTGAGGGTGAGGTGCGCCGGCTGGTTTTCCTCGTGGTTGGTGTTGCTCAGATAGACCGAACTCAGCCGATCGAAGGTCAGCACGCCATCGGGCTTGGGGTAGTCGATGCGTGGGCAGTCGGCCGCGGGCTTGAGCATGGCGTGATCCGGCACGTGGTGGTGCAGCGTCCAAGGTGGCGACTTGATGCCGATGCGCGGCAGAAACCAGCGCTCCACCCCGGTCATCAGCGTGCCCACCAGGCGGCCCTTCTTGAACCACTGCTTGAAATTGCGCGCGGTCTTGAGCTCGTCATACAGCCATGACCGCTCGAACGCCGCAGGGTAGTCCGCCAGCTCGTCCTGCGCGCGGCCGGCGGCCAGCGCGTCGGCGATGGCCTG
>JAGDVQ010000150.1 GCA_023255715.1 Thiomonas sp. | reverse complement strand
AGCCGTGGCTGACACTGTTTGCCGGGATGTACCAGTCCGGCGCGCTGGTGTTTGGCGGCGGGCATGTGGTGCTGCCGCTGCTGCAGGCGCAGATCGTGCCGCAGGGCATGGACGACGCGACCTTTGTCGCCGGCTACGGCGCGGCGCAGGCGGTGCCCGGGCCGCTGTTCACCTTTGCCGCCTTTCTCGGCGCGGCGGCGCACCTCGGGCCGGGCGGCTGGATCGGGGCCGGTGTGGCGCTGGTCGGCATTTTTCTTCCGGGTTTTCTGCTGGTGACCGGTGCGCTGCCGCTGTGGGCCAGCCTGCGCCACCATCCAGCGCTGCGCGGCGCGATGCTGGGCATCAACGCCGCGGTCGTCGGCCTGCTGCTCGCCGCGTTCTACGACCCGGTCTGGACCGCGGCGATCCACACCCCGCGCGACTTCGCGCTGGCACTGGCCGCGCTGTTGCTGCTGCAGGTGTGGAGGGTGCCGCCGTGGGCCGTGGTGATCGGCGGTGCGGCGCTCACTGGCCTTCTGGGCTGGGGGTAAACGTCCGCATCGGCTTGCCCTGCAGTCGATGTGCACTTTCCCTGGCGGCATGCCATTTGCCGATGGCACCCGTTTGGGCGATAGTGGCGACTCCTGCTCTCCGCGCGTTTCGACCCTATGTACATCCCCTCGCACTTCGCAACCACGCAGCCGGACGCGCTGCACCGCCTCCTCCGCGCCCACCCACTGGGCATTCTGGTGACGCACACCCCGGCGGGCCTCGATGCCAACCACATTCCGTTCGATTTCGACCCGGCCCGCGGTGCCCTGGGCACCCTGAGCGGCCATGTCGCCCGCGCCAATCCGGTGTGGCAGCAATGCGCCGACGGCGCCGAGGTACTGGTCATTTTCCGCAGCGTTGACGGCTATATCTCGCCCAACTGGTATCCAAGCAAACACGAGACGCACCGCCAGGTGCCCACGTGGAATTACGACGTACTCCATGCCCACGGCAATCTCACCGTGCGCGACGACGCATTGTTTGTGCGCGGCGTGGTGGCCCGCCTGACGCGCACCCATGAAGCGCAGGAACCCAGACCGTGGAAGATGGGAGATGCCCCACCCGTCTACATCGATGCCATGCTCCAGTGCATCGTCGGTATCGAAATCGCCATCACCCGGCTGGAAGGCAAGGCCAAACTCAGCCAGAACCGCGAACTGCGCGATCGAGAGGGCGCGATCGACGCCTTGCGCAAGCGCGGCGGGGATGCGCTGGCGGAGGCGATGGAGCAAACGCTTCCAACCAGCCTGCGCTAAGTAGCGGCGTAGACACGCCCCTCAACCCTCCCCCACCAACGCCCGCGCGAACGCCCTGGCGTCGAAGGGCTGCAGATCGTCCAGCCCCTCGCCGACGCCGATGAAATAGACCGGAACCGGGCGCTCGCGGGCGATCGCGGCGATCACACCGCCCTTGGCGCTGCCGTCGAGCTTGGTGATGACCAGCCCGGTCAGCCCCAGCGCGTCGTCGAACGCGCGCACCTGCGCCAGCGCATTCTGGCCGTTGTTGGCATCGATCACCAGCAGGATTTCGTGCGGCGCGCCGTCCATCGCCTTGGCGACGACGCGCTTGACCTTTTTGAGTTCCTCCATCAGGTGCAGCTGGGTGGGCAGACGACCGGCGGTATCGACGATGACCACGTCCATGTCCCGCGCCTTGCCCGCGCTGACCGCGTCGAACGCCACGGCTGCCGGGTCGCCGCCTTCCTGCGCGATGACCTGTACCTGGTTGCGCTGCCCCCAGGCGACCAGTTGCTCGCGCGCGGCGGCGCGGAAGGTGTCGCCGGCGGCGAGCAGCACCTTTTCCTCGGCGCGCAGCAGGTGCTGGGTGAGCTTGCCGATGGTCGTGGTCTTGCCCGCGCCGTTGACCCCCACCATCATCAGCACGGTGGGCTGCTGACGGCCGATATCCAGCGGCTTTTGCAGCGGGGCGAGCAGATCGGCCAGCGCATCGGCCAGCAGCGCACGCACCTGCTGCGGGGTTTCGGCGCGCGCGGCCTTGACCCGCTTGCGCAGGTCGGCCAGCAGCGCGGTGGTCGCGGGCATGCCGGCGTCGGCCATGATCAGCGCGGCCTCGAGTTCCTCGTACAGCGCCTCGTCGATCCTGCTGCCGCCAAACAGCCCGCTGATGCCCGCGCCGGTCTTGCGCAACCCGGAGCGCAGGCGGTTGAACCAGCCGGAGGCAGGCTGCTCCTCGGCAACCAGCGCAGGAGTTTCCACCGCGGCGTGCGCTGCCTGCGGTTGCGGCGCTTCTGCCACGGTGGGCAATGTGGGCGCAGCCACCCCATCGGGCGCAGCCTCGGCCTGCACTTCGGTCGAGGCGGTTTCCGGGGTGGATTTGCGTTTGAAAAAGCGGAACATGGGCAGTCGATCGAGAAAAAGGGGAATTGCGGTGTGTCGTGGAGCTGGAACCGCCTCCCTACAATTTACCTGCCCATGAAAACACTCCCTCCAAGCCATCCCGCCAAAACCCCGCAGGCCCGCCCCCGCCACGCACGCAGCGGCGAAATCCGCATCATCGGCGGGCTGTGGAAGCGCAGCAAACTCGCCGTGCCCGATGTGCCGGGGTTGCGTCCCACCCCCGACCGCGTGCGCGAGACCGTGTTCAACTGGCTGGGCCAGACCCTCGCCGGGCGCCGCGTGCTCGACCTCTACGCCGGCAGCGGCGCGCTGGGCCTGGAAGCCGCCTCGCGCGGTGCTGCCTCGGTGCTGCTGGTGGAGCAGCATCCGCGCTGCGCTGCCAGCATCACTGCCGCCGCGCAACGCCTGAAGGCCGAACATGTCCAGGTGCGCACCGCAGATGCCCTGGCTGCTGCACATGCGCTGGCCCGCCTGGGCGAGCGCTTCGACGTGGTGTTCATCGACCCGCCTTATGCCAGTGCGCAGCAGCTTCATGCGCTGCAGTCCGTGCATCCGCTGCTGAGCGACGAGGGTCTGGCCTATGTGGAAACCGACGATCCGGCGCTGTTCGATCTCTTGGATGCCAACACCTGGGCCGCATGGCGGCGCGGGCGAGCCGGTCAGGTGCATTTCGCCTTGCTGCGCCGCAACAACACCACGGAAATCGCTGCGCAAAACCCTTAAACTGCGCCTTCCTTCCACTCTGTTGCTGCGCGCCATGCTGCTCGCCATCTACCCCGGCACCTTCGACCCGCTGACCCGCGGCCATGAAGACCTGGTGCGCCGCGCCAGCAAGCTGTGCGACCGGCTGGTGGTCGCCATCGCCGCCGGTCACCACAAGAACGCCATGTTCACCCTGGACGAGCGCCTGGACATCGCCCGCGAGGTGCTGGCGCCCTACCCCAATGTCGAGGTGAGCGGCTTCACCGGCCTGCTGCGCGATTTTGTGGTGGGACGCGGCGCGCAGGTGGTGGTGCGCGGGCTGCGCGCGGTCAGCGACTTCGAGTATGAATTCCAGATGGCCGGGATGAACCGCCAGCTCATGCCCGACGTGGAAACCCTGTTTCTCACCCCGGCAGATCAGTACCAGTTCATCTCCGGGACGTTCGTGCGGGAAATCGCCATGCTGGGTGGCGATGTGAGCAAGTTTGTGGTTCCCTTGGTCATGGAGCGATTGCAGGCCAAGGTGGCCCTGCGGCGCGCCGCGAATTCCTGAGAACCGATCATGGCGCTGTGGATCACCGACGACTGCATCAACTGCGATGTGTGCGAGCCCGAATGCCCGAACGAGGCCATTTTCATGGGCCCGGAAATCTATGAGATCAACCCCGACCGCTGCACCGAATGTGTGGGGCATTTCGATACGCCGCAGTGCGTGCAGGTCTGCCCGGTGAACTGCATTCCGGTGCGCCCCGATCGCGTGGAAACCCGCGAGCAACTGCTTGAAAAATATCAGCGGCTGACCACGTCGAACGCGGTCGCGCCAGGCTGACCGTACCGCCTCAGCGCTGTGGCGCTGGCGCTGCGGGCTGGACAACCCGCCGGGTGTCGACCGGGCGCTGATTCTTCTTTTGCCGCGGTGGCTTGTCATGCAGGTCGTGCGCCTTGCGCTGCGCCCGCCGCAGCGCCGCCTGCTGCTTGAGCAGCGCTCTGTGCCGAGCCAGTTCTTCCTTGCGCTGTTGCGCTTCCCGGGCGGCGTTTTCGCGGTGCAGGGTGTCGGCAAGGGCGCGGGTTCGCTCAGCCTGCGCCTTTGCCTCGTCCTGCTGCTGCGCGGTGCGGCCGTCCTGCGTGTCGATGGCCGCACCATGCGTGCAGGGTTGATGCGAATATGCATTGCCGCAGCGCCACACCTGGGGCTCCGCGGCGAGCGCCCCGCCCTGCATGGCAACAAGGAACGCGGCGCAGGGCCACAACAGTCTGTGTTCGAGGGGGCGTTTGCGCATGGCTGTTCAGTCCGTCTGCCCGGTTTCAGGATTGCCCGCGGTCGGCCTGCCCTTGGTCTGCGGCTTGGCGGGCACGGGCCGGTTGCCACGATGCAGTTGCATCATGGCCGCCTCGAATTCGCCCTTGAGCAGCGACGGCAGCACGGCCTGCGCCTGCTCCATCGCGTGTTCGATCAGGGTCAACTCCGACTGCGGCGGCTTGCCGAGAACAAAACCCACCACGGCAGAACGGTCGCCCGGGTGCCCGATGCCGATGCGCAGCCGCCAGAAATTGGGGGTGCCCAGGTGGGCAATCAGATCGCGCAGACCATTGTGTCCGGCATGGCCGCCGCCAAGCTTGAGCTTGGCCTGGCCCGGCGGCAGGTCGAGTTCATCATGCGCCACCAGGATGTGTTCTGGCGCGATCTTGTAGAAACGGGCCAGCGCGCCGACCGACTGGCCGGAGCGGTTCATGTAGGTGCTGGGTTCAAGCAGCCACAGCTCGTGGCCATGCAGACGCACGCGGGCGACATCCCCGAAGAATCCGCGCTCGGACTTGAGGCTGACACCCACTGCCGTGGCGATCTGGTCCACGAACCAGAACCCCGCGTTGTGTCGATCGAGGGCATGTTCCGGCCCGGGATTGCCCAGGCCAACGAGGAGCTGAATCATGATGGTGAGGACAGGGAGGACTCACTCGCCCCGCGCCTGGCGCTGCAGCAGACCGCTCAGTGCCTCGCGCGGGGTGAGTTTGCCGTCGAGCAGGCGGCTGACCGCCTCGGTGATGGGCATGGACACGCGGTGCGCACGCGCGAGCTGCAGCGCGGTCTGCGCAGTGTGCACGCCTTCGGCCACATGGCCCAGGGTGGCGACGATGCGCTCCAGACTGTCCCCCTGCGCCAGCGCGAGTCCAACACGGCGGTTGCGCGACAGGTCTCCGGTGGCGGTGAGCACCAGATCGCCCAGCCCGCTCAGCCCCATGAAGGTCTCGGCCTGCCCGCCCAGCGCCACGCCCAGGCGCGAGAGTTCGGCCAGACCGCGGGTGATCAACGCCGCACGGGCGTTGTGTCCGAGCCCCATGCCGTCGCTCACCCCGGTGGCGATGGCCAGTACGTTCTTCACCGCGCCGCCCACCTCGACCCCGATCACATCGGGCGTGGCGTAGATGCGCATCGCGCCGTGGTGCAGCGCGGTCACGGCAAAGCTGCGCAGCGCGGCATCGGCGCTGGCCAATGTGAGCGCAACCGGCAGGCCGCGCGCCACTTCCTGCGCAAAGCTCGGGCCGGACAGCGCCCCGGTCGCAGGCGCTGCGTCCATTGCCGCAAACACCGCGTCGAGCACTGCATGCGGCAGCAAGCCGCTGCCCTGCTCGAAGCCCTTGCACAGCCACAGCACATGCTGCACCCGCGCGCCCCTGGGCTTGTCGGCGTTGAAAATGCGCACCGCCTGCGCCGTGGCGCGCAGACCCGATGTCGGCACCGCCAGCAGCAGCAAGCCGAGTGGCCCGGCGGCGTGGCGCAGCGCGGCATCGAGGTCGGCGGTGAGGCCAAGCGATGGCGGCAGGCTGATGCCCGGCAAATATGCCGCGTTGACCCGTTCGGCCTGCAGCCGCAGCATCTGCGCCGCGTCACGCCCCCAGAGCATCACGGGCTGGTGCGGCGCGATCTGGCAGGCAATCCCTGTTCCCCAGGCGCCCGCACCGAGCACGCCGATGGAGCAGGGTGTGGACGACGCCATGGTCAGTCGGAACCGCTCAGTTCAGCTGGCCGGGGGCGTCGTTGGCCGCCTGTTGCTGCGCCTGCTGCTGCTCGTACATGGCCTGGAAGTTGATCTCGGCCAGATGCACCGGCGGAAAGCCGGCGCGGGTGATCGCGTCGGCCAGATTGGCGCGCAGATAGGGGTAGACCGTCTGCGGGCAGGCGATGCCCAGCAGCATGTCGGCATGCTCCTGCGGGATGTTGCGCAGCTCGAAAATGCCGGCCTGCTTGCCTTCCACCAGGAACAGCACCCGGTCCTGCATGCGCGCGGTGATGGTGGCGGCCACGGTGATCTCGAACAGTCCGTCCACCACCGGCTTGGCTTCGACGCTCATCTGCACGTCCACATTGGGCTGCTGCTGCTCGAGCAGAATTTGCGGCGAATTGGGCTGCTCCAGCGACAGATCCTTCAGGTAGCAGCGCTGCAGCATGAAAACCGGGTCGGTGGATTGGGTGTTCTCGGGAATGGCGCTCATCAACAACTCTCCATGGAAAAAAGCCCGCAGGGTGCGGGCGTCAATTGATGACGCGGGATTCTAGGCCGCCTTGCATGACACGACCCCGGCGACCGATCCACAGCCACCGGAGGCACAGACTGGCGGCGTTCAGGCGGCGTCGCGCAGCAGCGGCGTCAGGCCGCCTCGGGCGTCGAGGGCATACAGGTCGTCGCACCCGCCCACATGGGTCTCGCCGATGAAAATCTGCGGCACCGTGCGGCGGCCCGTGACCGCCATCATGTGCTGGCGCTGCTCCGGATCGAGGTCGATCCGAATTTCTTCAATCGCCGCCACCCCGCGTTTTTGCAGCAGCGCCTTGGCGCGGATGCAGTACGGGCAGACCGCGGAGGTATACATGCGAACCTTGTTCATGGGCGATTCATCCTTTTTCGACAGGGAGGCCCGCCTCGCGCCAGGCACGCATGCCGCCGGCAACGGCGGTGGCGTTCACGAATCCCGCCTTGCGCAATTGCGCCGCCGCGCGCTTGGCACGCATGCCGGAAGCGCACATGATGAGGACCGGCGTGTTTTTGTCCTTGGGCAGATCGCTCAGGCGCTTTTCGAGCTGTCCCAGCGGAATGCTCTTGCTGCCCACGGCATGGCCCGCCTGGAACTCGGCCGGCTCACACACATCGATCATCACGCCCTTTTCGCGGTTGACCTTGAGCACAGCCTGCGCCGCGCTCACACCGTCCGCTCCGTTGGCACCGCCGTATGAACTCCACAGCAGCATGCCGCCAGAGGTGAGGGCGATGAGGACGAGCGCCCAGTTTTCGATGAGGAACTGCACTTGATTTTCTCCTTGGACTTCGAATTCTAGAAAAACACATTCGAACGCGCTGATGGATGGATTTCGACCCTTCGGCACATGTCGCTGATTGCTGCAGCGCAGCGACGAGACGCATCTGCACTACTATTCTGCCTGTGCGTCTTTTTGTTCGATTTACCACGCTTTTTGCACTCCGAGATTTCCATGCATAAACTCGTCCTGCTTCGCCACGGTGAATCCACCTGGAACCAGCAAAACCGCTTTACCGGCTGGACCGACGTGGATCTGACCGAGCAAGGCATCCGTGAAGCCCGCGCCGCCGGGCGGCTGCTCAAGGAACTGGGCTACGGCTTCGACCTGACCTACACCTCGGTGCTCAAGCGTGCGATCCGCACCCTGTGGCTCACCCTGGACGAACTCGACGCCATGTGGTTGCCGATGGTGCACACCTGGCGGCTCAACGAACGGCACTACGGCGCGCTTCAGGGGCTCAACAAGGCCGAAACCGCAGCCAAGTTTGGCGACGAACAAGTGCACATCTGGCGGCGCAGCTATGACATTCCGCCGCCGCCGCTCGACGAGGCGCATCGCAAGGAACTGGCCGCCGACCCGCGCTACGCCCGCGTTCCGCACGAGCAACTGCCACTGACCGAATGCCTGAAGGACACCATCACCCGCGTGCTGCCGTTCTGGCACGAGTCGCTGGCACCCGCGATCAAGGCGGGCAAGCGCACTCTGGTGGTCTCGCATGGCAACTCCATGCGCGCCATCATGAAATACCTCGAAAACATCTCGGACGCCGACATCACCGGGCTGAACATTCCCAACGGCATCCCACTGGTCTACGAACTCGACGCCGAACTCAAGCCGCTGCAGCGCTACTACCTCAACGCCTCCGGCGGCAAGGTCTGAGTTGCTGCGGCAGGCTGCCGCTGCGCCATTTCCCCCGGCGCGGCGGGATGTTCCGCGCCACTGCTGCAAATCAGACGCAGCCCCCTATACTGCCCGATCTTCGCAGACACTTCGCTTGATCCACCATGGCCAGTAAATTCCGAGTCGCAGCCTGGGTTGCCGTTGGCGCCATCACCGGCATCATGGCCACCCTGCAAGTCCAGGCGCTGGCACGCAACACCGTCTCGCCGCTTCCACTTGAGGAATTGCAGCAGTTCGCCGCGGTGTATGGGCTGATCAAGGCCGACTACTTCGAGCCGGTCGAGGGCAAGAAGCTGATCGAGAACGCCATCAACGGCATGGTGAACAACCTCGATCCACACTCGGAATATCTGGACAAGAAGAATTTCAAGGACTTCAAGGAAAGCACCAGCGGCAAGTTCGTTGGCGTGGGCATTGAAATTGCCGCAGAAGACGGGCTGGTCAAGGTGGTCTCGCCGATCGAGGGCTCTCCCGCGGCTCGCGCCGGCATTCACGCCGGCGACCTGATCACCCGCATCGACAACACCGCGGTCAAGGGCCTGAGCCTGAATGACGCGGTCAAGCTCATGCGCGGCAAGCCTGGCACCAAGGTAACCCTGACTGTGCTGCGCAAGGCGGAAAACCGCACCCTCACCTTCACCATCACCCGTGAGCTCATCCAGGTCCAGAGCGTCAAGGGCAAGATGATCGCCCCGGGCTACGGCTGGGTCCGCATCACCCAGTTCCAGTCGGACACCCTGCCCAGCTTTGTCAACAAGATCGACGCGCTCTACAAAGAAGACCCAAACATGAAGGGTCTGATCCTCGACCTGCGCAACGATCCGGGCGGCCTGCTCGAAAGTGCGGTGGGCGTCGCCTCGGTGTTCCTGCCCAATGACGCCGTGATCGTCTCGACCCGCGGCCAGATGCCCGAGGCCAATTCGACCTACCGCAACACCCCCAGCGACTACATGAGCCGCCCGGGCGACAACCCGCTCGACAGCCTTCCGGCAGGCGTGAAGACGGTCAAGCTGGTGGTGCTGATCAATGGCGGTTCGGCCTCGGCCTCCGAAATCGTGACCGGCGCGCTGCAGGACTACAAGCGTGCCGTGGTGATGGGCACGCTGTCCTTCGGCAAGGGTTCGGTGCAGACCGTGCTGCCGCTCGGCCCAGACACCGCGCTCAAGCTCACCACCGCGCGCTACTACACCCCGAACGGCCAGTCGATCCAGGGCAAGGGCATCACGCCGAACTACGAGGTCGATCCGCTGGAGAGTGGCGACCCCTATGCTGCACTGCGCATGCGCGAGATCGACTACAAGAACCAGATCGGCACCGGCAGCGAAGCGGCAGACGCCAAGCGGGTGGAAGAGGAGGTACGCAAGCAGGATGAAGCACGCCGCCTGCTCGAAGCCGAGCTGCAGAAAGACCCGAACAAGTTCCCCAAGCTGCCGGAATACGGCAGCAAGGAAGACTGGCAGTTGACCCAAGCCATGAACTATCTGGAAGGCAAGCCGGTGGTCACCGCCAAGTCCGCTGCAAACACGGCCAAGGTCAAGGCCCCAGCCGCTTCGGGCGTGGCCAGCAGCCCCAAGCCAGATGCCAGCGGGGCCGTCAAAAACAAGTGAGGACGGTCGGCCGCCTGGCTGCGGCCGGTGATGTCATGCCTCTCGACGATGCCCAGCTGCTGCGTTATTCGCGGCACATCCTGCTCGATGAAATCGGCATCGAAGGACAGGAGCGGATCTGCGCTGCCCACGCGCTCATTCTGGGTGCAGGCGGGCTGGGTTCGCCGGCTGCGCTCTACCTCGCCAGCGCGGGCGTGGGCCGCATCACCCTGGTGGATGATGACACGGTCGATCTGACCAATCTGCAGCGGCAGATCGCGCATACCGAAGCGCGTATCGGACAGCGCAAGGTGGATTCCGCCCGCGAGGCGATGCGCCAGATCAACCCACACATCGACGTGCAGGTCGTCCCCCGCCGCGCGGATGACGATCTGCTTGCCACATTGGTGGCCCGTGCCGATGTCGCGCTGGACTGCAGCGACAACTTTGCCACCCGCCACGCGCTCAACCGCGCCTGTGTGACGCACGGCGTGCCGCTGGTCAGCGGCGCGGCCATCCGCCTCTCGGGCCAGGTCAGTGTGTTCGACACCCGGGTCGATGCCCAGGGGCAGCGCGGCCCGTGCTACGCCTGCCTGTTTCCGCCAGACGCGCCGGTGGAAGAAGTGCGCTGTGCCACGATGGGTGTGCTTGCCCCGCTGGTCGGCCTGGTCGGCAGTCTGCAGGCCACCGAAGCATTGAAACTCCTCGCCGGGACGGGAACCACGCTGCGCGGCCGCCTGCTGCTGATCGACGCGCTGGACAGCGAATTTCAGACCATCACCCTGCAGCGCAATCCGCAGTGCCCGGTGTGCGGCGGGCTGGATTGATTGCCCTTCATGCCGCCGGGCCCCACCCTGCGGCAAGCGACTCGCGCAGGTGCTCCACCAACAGCTGCACGGCGCGCGGCGTGGTCGCAGACCAGGGGCGGATCGCGTAGATCGCCTCGCCGAAAAACCCCGCAGCGCGCCAGTCCGGCAGCACGATGCGCAAGGAGGAATGGCGCGCCCCCATGTCCAGGCTGAAATCTGGCGCCAGCGCAATGCCCAGGCCCGCACGCGCCGCTTCGCGCAACACTTCGCTGGTGTTGGCCCGCAGCGGCCCCTGAACCGTGACACGCTCGCGTTGCGGCTCCTGGCCGCCGTCACGCGTTCGCTCGAACATCCACACGGCCGCGCCAGGCCGCAGGTAGGTCAGGCAGTCGTGCTGGGCGAGCGCTGCAGGATGCTCCGGCACGCCCCGTCGCCGCAGATAAGCCGTGCTGGCCACCAGCAACGAACGTGTCTCGCACAGCTTCCAGGCCACATGGCTGTCGGGCGGGGCGGCCACATGGCGCACGGCCAGATCAAAGCCGTCCTGCGACAGGTTGGACAACCGGTCCGACAACTCCAGTTCCACCCGAATGTCAGGATATTTGCGCAAGAAGCGCAGCAGATGCGGCGCCACATGCTGCCGGCCCAGGGCCACCGGTGCGGTGACGCGTACCAGCCCGCGTGGCGTGTCCGCGAGGTCATGGACCGCCGCCACACTGTGGACGATCCGGGCGAACGCCGGCGCGGTGTCATCCACCAATCGCTGTCCCGCCTCGGTCAGGCGCAGGGTCCGGGTGGTGCGGCGGACCAGCGGCACTCCAATGCGGCGCTCCAGGGCGGCAAGCTGCTGGCTGACTGCTGCCTTGGACACACCGAGCCGCCGCGCGGCTGCGGTCAGGCTGCCATGCGCGGCAATGGTGCCGAGCCAGTGCACCTGCTGCCAGAGCAGGTCGTCATGCGACGGTGATGCGATGGACATGATTCCCCCGACCGGTCTGATTGTTCGTTTATTCAAACAATGTTGTCAGTTTAAGACGCTGTTCAAACGCATGCGGCCAGCCTAGACTTCCGCAACGACTTTCCTCACAGCGGAGTTCATCATGGGCGCACCCCTTGCCTTCACCGCCACGGCTGACGCGGCACATTTCATCAACGGCCATTCCGTGACCTCGGCGCATGCACGCAGACAGCCGGTGTTCAATCCCGCCACCGGCGCGGTCTCGCGGCAGGTCGAACTGGCCGATGCGACGCAAGTGCATGCCGCGGTTGCCGCCGCGCAAGCGGCTTTTCCGAAGTGGGCCGACACGCCGCCGGTACGCCGTGCACGGGTGATGTTCAAGTTTCTCGAACTGCTCAACCAGCACCGCGACACCCTGGCCGCAATGATCACCGCGGAACATGGCAAGGTGTTCACCGACGCCCAGGGCGAGGTCACGCGCGGCATCGAGATCGTCGAGTTCGCCTGCGGCATTCCGCAACTGCTCAAGGGCGACTACACCGAGCAGGTGTCCACCGCCATCGACAACTGGACGCTGCGCCAGCCGCTGGGCGTGGTGGCCGGGGTGACACCGTTCAACTTTCCATGCATGGTGCCGCTGTGGATGTTCCCGGTCGCCATTGCCGCGGGCAACACCTTCGTGCTCAAGCCCAGCCCGCTCGACCCCTCGCCCAGCCTGCTGATGGCCGAGTTGCTCAAGCAGGCCGGTCTGCCCGACGGCGTGTTCAATGTGGTGCAGGGCGACAAGGTGGCGGTCGACGCACTGCTGGAGCACCCGGATGTGAAGGCGATCAGCTTTGTCGGCTCGACCCCGGTGGCGCATCACATCGCACAGGAGGCCGCACGCCAGGGCAAGCGTGTGCAGGCGCTGGGCGGCGCGAAGAACCACATGGTGGTGATGCCCGACGCCGATCTCGATCAGGTGGTCGATGCGCTGATGGGCAGTGCCTTCGGCTCGGCCGGCGAGCGCTGCATGGCCATTTCGGTGGGTGTGCTGGTGGGCGACGTTGCAGAGAGAATCATGCCCCGGCTCGTTGAACGCACCAAGGCGCTGAAAGTGAAGAACGGCATGGAACTCGACGCGGAGATGGGCCCCATCGTGACCGCTGCTGCGCGTGCGCGCATCGCCGCCCTGATCGACTCCGGCGTGGCGCAAGGTGCCAGCCTGCTGGTCGATGGGAGGACGCAGACCGTTGCCGGACACGACGGCGGCTTCTGGCTCGGCGGCACGCTGTTCGACCACGTGACGCCCGCCATGCGCATCTACCAGGAGGAAATCTTCGGCCCGGTGCTGAGCTGCGTGCGCGTACCCGACTTCACCGCCGCGCTCGATCTGGTCAATGCCCATGCCTACGGCAACGGCGTGGCCTGCTTCACGCGTGACGGTCATGTGGCCCGCGAGTTCGGCCGCCGGGTGCAAGCGGGCATGGTGGGCATCAACGTGCCCATCCCGGTGCCGATGGCGTGGCACGGCTTCGGCGGCTGGAAGGCCAGCCTGTTCGGCGACATGCATGCCTACGGTGAAGAAGGCGTGCGCTTCTACACCAAGCAAAAGAGCATCATGCAGCGCTGGCCCGAGAGCACACCCAAGGGCGCCGAGTTCGTCATGCCGACGGCGAAGTAGGTCCGTGCTGGAGTGGCGTGCGATCATGCCCTCACCATGAGTGATACCACCTTCGACTTCATCATCATCGGCGCCGGCACGGCGGGCAGCCTGCTGGCCAACCGGCTGAGCGCCGATTCGGCCAAGCGTGTGCTGCTGATCGAGGCAGGCCGCAAGGACGATTACCACTGGATTCATATTCCGGTGGGCTATCTCTATTGCATCGGCAACCCACGCACCGACTGGCTCTACCGCACCGAGCCCGATGCCGGGCTGAACGGTCGCAGTCTGCGCTACCCGCGCGGCAAGGTACTGGGCGGCTGCAGCAGCATCAACGGCATGATCTACATGCGCGGTCAGGCACGCGACTATGACGCCTGGGCCGAGCGCCTTGGCGATGACGCCTGGAACTGGCAGGCTTGTCTGCCCGACTTCATCGCCCATGAAAACCACTGGCGACGCGACCCTAGCGCGGACCGCGCGGGTGATCCGGCATTTGCCGCACTGCACGGTCACGGCGGCGAATGGCGCGTGGAGAAGCAGAGGTTGCGCTGGGACATTCTCGACGCGTTCGCGCAGGCGGCGCAGCAGGCCGGCATTCCCGCCACCGACGACTTCAACCGTGGCACCAACGAAGGCGTGAGCTACTTCGAGGTCAACCAGAAAGCGGGCTGGCGCTGGAATGCCGCCAAGGCCTTTCTGCGCCCAACCTGCTATGGCCGCAGCAACTTCGAGCTGTGGACTTCGGCACAGGTCGCCCGGCTGCTGATCGACACCCAGCCGGACGGCACCCTGCGCTGCAGCGGCGTGCAGGTGTGGACCGGACAGGAGATGGTGACTGCGCGAGCCACTGGCGAGGTCATCCTCAGCGCAGGTGCCATCGGCTCGCCGCAATTGCTGCAACTCTCGGGCATCGGCCCGGCCGCACTGCTGCAGCGCCATGGCATTGCGCCCCTGGCCGACCTGCCTGGCGTGGGAGAGAACCTGCAGGACCATCTGCAGATTCGCGCCGTGTTCAAGGTGCAGGGCGCGCGCACCCTCAACACCCGCGCCGCCTCCGCCTGGGGCAAGGCCATGATCGGCCTGGAATATGCCCTCAAGCGCAGCGGGCCGATGAGCATGGCGCCCAGCCAGCTCGGTGTGTTCACCCGCAGCAGCGCGCAATACACCCATCCCAACATCCAGTACCACGTCCAGCCGTTGAGCCTGGACGCCTTCGGCGAGCCGCTGCACGGTTTCGATGCGTTCACCGCCAGCGTGTGCAACCTCAACCCCGGCAGCCGCGGCACGGTGCAGATTCGCAGCCCGCGCTTTGCCGATGCACCGGCGATCGCTCCCAACTACCTCAGCACCGAGGAAGACCGGCAGGTCGCCGCCGACAGTCTGCGGCTCACCCGCCGCATCGTGGCGCAACCGGCGCTGGCCCGATATCAACCGCAGGAATTCAAGCCCGGCACGCAATTCCAGACCGACGAGGAACTGGCCCGTCTGGCCGGCGACATCGCCACCACCATCTTCCATCCGGCGGGCACCACGGCGATGGGCCGCGCTGACGAGCGGCAGGCCGTGGTCGATGCACGGCTGCGCGTGCGCGACGGCCGTGGCGGCGTGGTGGCCGGGCTGCGCGTGGTGGACGCTGGCGTGATGCCGGTCATCCCCAGCGGCAATATCAACAGTCCCACGCTGATGATCGCGGAAAAGGCCGCGCGCTGGATTCAGGCGGACGCGCGGGCCGCACTCTGATCACAGCGCTTCGGCGCTGTAGCGCACCCGCAGGGTGTGGGTCGCGCCGGGCTGCAGGGTCAGCGCATTGTCTGCCGCGTTGGCCGATTCCACGCACAGCATGTTGCGCCAGCCGTGTGCAGTGAAATCCCCCATCGCCGCAGCTTTTTCGGCCCACGGTGTCCACACCACGGTGGAGGCGCTGCCCTGCTTGTCGATGCGGATGCGGCGCTGCAGTTGCGGGTCGTGGATGACGCAGGCGCTTTCGGTATCGACATACACCCGGTCGGTCTCGGCGGCAAAGCGCACCGCGCCCTGCTGCCGCTTGCGCGCAAAACCCTCGGTCTTGTCGAGATAGGCGCAGCCGTCCAGCCCGCGCAGTTCCACCTCGGCGATGTCGCCAACCTGAAAATAGGTGTGCAACGCCTCGCTCAGGGGCACGGCTTGGGCGGTGGCGTTGTGCGTGCGCAGTTCCATCTCCAGCGCGTCGGCCACACGGATGCGCAGAGTGACCGGCGTGTCATGCGGCCATTGCGCCCGGGTGGCTTCGGAGGCTTGCAACTGCAGGGTGATGTGGGTGGCACCCTGCGCGGTCCCGCTGTCCACCACATCCCACGGCACGGTGCGGGCAAAGCCATGCCCGGGAAAGCTGCTCTCGCTGGGATGGGCGCCGAACCACGGCCAGCACACCGGCACGCCGCCACGGATCGACTTGCCCGGCAAATAGCGCGACGACTCCGACACCCAGACCACCGGCTCGGGCTGCGCCTTGGGACGAAAGGTGGTGAGGTGCGCCCCCTGCAGACAGACCGTGGCCGTGCCTGCCGGGTTGTCAATTTCCGCAAAAATCAGGCCGGCTGGATTGCTGCGAAAGTGGAGCTGGCCGGCAATGGCGTGGCGGGAGAGTGTGTCGAGATCGTGCATGGCAGAGGGCAGGATGGGGTTGAAATGACAGACAGCCGCATTCTGCCTCTGGTTGTTCAAAGCGTCACGCGCGGCACGCGGGTGGATGTCCAGGCGGCCAGCAGGCTCACACCCGCGGCGCAGATGAAGGCCATGCGAAACGCGTGAATGACCTGCAGCGTGGCGTTCCCGCCCGGGGCGTGCAACGCGGCCTGCAGATCGGTGTTGGACGTCATGCCGAACACCAGAGCGCCGAACAGCGCCGTGCCCACCGAGGCCCCTGTCGATCGCGCCAGAGACACCGTGGCTGCCGCCGCCCCCAGGCGAGCACGACCGGCCACCGTCTGCACGACCAGTTGCGATGTCGGCATCACGGTGCCGAACCCCAGCCCCGCCGTCACGCCCAGCACACCAATGATCAGCGGAGCCGCGGGCAGCAGGCCCAGCAAAAACAACGCGCACGCCGCAACACTCAGACCCCATCGCACCGGAATATCGGGTCGCCCCGTTCTGGCCACCAGACGCCCCGTGATGTTGGCGCCCAGCACCAGACCGCCGGTGAGTGGCAGCAACAGCAGGCCCGCGTGCGCGGCGCCCGCTGCATGCCCGACCTGCAGATACACCGGCATGAAAAACACCAGCGCGAAGAGGCCGGCTGCGAACAGCACCATGGTCACGGCAGTCCAGGCGATGGCGGGCTGCCGCAGCAGATCCACCGGCAGGAAGGGATGCGCATGCCGTCGCTCGCGGCGTATCAACACCCCGCCAAGCAACAGTGCAGTACCCGCCATGACCGCGCTCGGGACGGACACCCAGGCAAAGCGATGTCCGGCCAGCGTGAGCCAGAGCAGCGCAACGGCGGCCGATGCCGCGAACAGCAGCACACCCAGGGCGTCGTGCGTCTGTCCAGGAAGCGCATGGCGAGGGCTCGCAGGCAGCCGCAGCACGCGCCAGGTGGCCAGTGCTGCGAGCGGCAGATTGGCGATGAACAGCCATCGCCAGCTCAAACTGCTGACCACCAGCCCACCCAGCACGGGGCCCGTGACGCTGGCAAGAACGAACACGACACCGAAGTACGCCTGAAATCGGGGCCTTTGCCGAGGCGCAACCACCTCGCCAATCAATGCCTGGCTCATCACCATCAAACCACCGCCGCCCAGGCCCTGCAGCATGCGCGCTGCAATGAGCCACCACATCCCCTGGCTGACTGCACATGCCAGCGAGCCCAGGGCAAACAAACCCAGCGCAGCCACCAGCGCATCGCGGCGGCCGTATCGATCTCCAAATCGACCATAGAGCGGCGCCATGATGGTGGAGGCGAGCAGATAGCCCACCGCAATCCAGGCACTGTCGCGGAAGTCGCCGAGTTCGCGGGCGATCGCAGGCGTTGCCGTGGCCAACAGGGTCTGATCGACCGCGGCCAGAAAGATCGGCAGCATCACCGCCAGGAACAGTTGCACGAACTGCGCGCGGCTGACGGGCTGGTCGGCAGCAAACTCACCTGCCGGCGCCGCTGCGGAGGAGACCGTCTCCCGCACGTCAACCCTGCCGCGCATCGACCATCGCCCCAAGGCCCCCGTTCTGATGCCTGCGAACGTGGAGAACATACCGATCGATTGCACTGAGCTCAACCTTCAGCGCCTTGTGCAGGAACTGCAACGTCCTTTCATCACCCTTCATGGCAATCTCCCGATGGTTGTGTGGATGCCTGCCGGCGCAGTCCAGACGCGCACGTCCCGGACGTCTCTGAAAGAGTAGCAGCCCGCCCCCAGCCGCGTTGTCAAGAAACATGTCCGTCGCCTCGGCGCGCAGACGGCGAGACCCACGAAAACGAAAGATCGCCATGACTTGCCACCGGTCACGCAGCGACAGCAATCGGCACACACCGCCGACCGCTGGCGACCGCGCACCGCCGGTCAAGCTCGCTGGCGATCCCCTGCCAGGTGCACTGTGCACAGCCGCCACCCTCCAAGCCAACTCCCAGATGCTCCCGCTAACATATGCTGTTTGCCTTGCCACGCCTGCACCGCAGCAGCGCAGTCATTCCTATGGGCCGTTAGCTCAGTTGGTCAGAGCAGAGGACTCATAATCCTTTGGTCGTTGGTTCAAGTCCAACACGGCCTACCAAATCGATTCGCACGATGCCAGCCTGGACGACTTACCTCCTGTTCATCAGCTTCGCGCTTGCCGCATCGTTCACCCCAGGGCCGGCAGTGATGTTGTCGATCCATAACGCCCTGCACTTGGGGTGGCGACATGCCCTGTGGTCTTCGCTGGGCAACATTTCCGGTCTGCTGGTGCTGGCGACGCTGAGTGCACTGGGCTTGAACGCGGTGCTGCAATCGTCGGAACTGGCGTTCACGGTGGTGAAGGTTGCGGGAGCCGCTTATCTGATCTGGCTCGGCATCCAGCAATGGCGCAAGGCGGGAAAGCCGCTTGTTGCAGCGTCTGAAGCGAGCAGCGGTGAAACGGCGGAATATCGCCCTCGCATGCAGTTTGCACGGGGGCTGAAAGTGGCGCTGACCAATCCCAAGGCCATCGTGTTCATTGCGGCCCTGTTCCCGCAGTTCATCAGTGTCGCCAAGCCCATGGCCCCGCAGTACGCCGCGCTGACCTTGACCTTCATGCTGATCTCGCTTTTGGCGCTGAGCACCTATGCGGGTCTGGCTGTGCTGGCGCGCAGACGGCTCAGCGCCTGGTTTGCCTCGGGATGGCCGCAGCGGCTGTCTGGGTCGGTGTTCTGCGCGTTCGGCCTGGGTCTGCTGCGCCTGCAGCGGGTGTGATCGTCTGGCAAGATCAACCACCTTTCTATGCCCAGCCTGGAGGCGCCCAGCATTCCATCATGCGCAGCCGCGCAGCCTGCAGACGGACTGACATGAGCGCCGCGAAGAGTTTCATCAGCGCATAGCCCAGAGCGGGATCGCGCTCGCATTCCTGCAGGATGGCCTTGCCGTCGAAACGCAACAAGGTGCTGCGTGTGAGCGACTTGGCTTCGAAGGCCCATTTGTAGGGCGGGATGAGCCAGGACCACCCCAGCACGTCATGCGGCCCCAGCGTCTGCACTTCCACGCCGGGGCCATTGATCGCGGGCACTCCAACCTGGATCGACCCCGAGCGCACCACATAGAACACGTCCGCTGCCTGCCCCTGCTGGAACAGCACATCACCGGCACCGATCTGCACCTCATTGGCAAAGGGCACCAGGCGTGCAGCTTGTGCCTGGCTCAATCCGGAGAGCAGCGTGTTGGCCTGCAATTCCTGCATCACGGCATCGGTCTGCATGAGGAGACTCCTTCGAGTTGGATCCTGTCCTCTCGCATTGCAGTCTTTCTGGATCTTGGCGTGTTGAGGAGGGTCAAGCGCACGCCAGGTCACTGCGCGAGCGAAGAGGCCGCCATCCGGAGGAACCCGGATGCGGGAGATACGCCTCGCATGAAAAATCGCAACCAACGAATCTCGTAGGAGCAACCATGGGCGCAACCACAATCGGCATCAAGATGGACGATGCGCTGCGCGAGCGGGTGCGCAGCGCAGCAAACCAGATCGGGCGCACGCCGCACTGGCTGATCAAGCAAGCCACGCAGCAACTCGTCGAGCAGATCGAGCGCGGCACATTTGCCACACAGGCACCGCATGCACCCGAGGAGGCGCAACCCGATTTGCAACCAGAGGCAGCGAATGGCGCAACCTCCTGCGACGTTCAGCCCTTTCTTGATTGGGCACAGGGTGTGCTGCCGCAGACCGATCTGCGCGCGGCCATCACTGCGGCCTGGCACCGGCCCGAGCCGGACAGCCTGCCGATGCTGGTCGAGCTGGCGCAGGTGCACGATCCGGCGCAACGCGCGGCGATCCGCCAACTGGCGACCCGATTGGTCGAGGGTGTGCGGGCACGGCGGGAACTGGGCGGGGTGGAAGCGCTGGTGCAGGAGTTCTCACTCTCCAGCCAGGAGGGCGTGGCGCTGATGTGCCTGGCCGAAGCGCTGCTGCGCATCCCGGACAACGCCACGCGCGACGCGCTGATCCGCGACAAGATCGGCCGTGGCGACTGGCAGTCGCACCTCGGGCATTCGTCCTCACTGTTCGTCAACGCGGCGGTGTGGGGGCTGATGCTCACCGGCCGCCTCACGGCCACTTCGAGCGAAAAGGGTCTGAGCAGCGCACTCACCCGACTGATTGGCAAGGGCGGCGAGCCGCTGATCCGCCAGGGCGTGCAACGGGCGATGCGGCTGATGGGCGAGCAGTTCGTCACCGGCCAGACCATTTCCGAGGCGCTGGCCAATAGCCGCGCCCACGAGAAAAAGGGATTTCGCTACTCCTACGACATGCTGGGCGAGGCCGCGGTGACCGAGAGCGACGCGCAGCGCTATTTCGCCGCATATGAACAGGCGCTGCATGCCATCGGCAAGGCGTCGCACGGCCGCGGGCTGCTGGACGGTCCGGGGCTGTCGGTCAAGCTCTCGGCGCTGCATCCGCGCTACAGCCGCGCGCAGTACGACCGCGTGATGGCTGAGCTGCTGCCGCGCCTCACGCGGCTGGTGGTGCTGGCACGGCACTATGACGTGGGCATCAATATCGACGCGGAGGAATCCGACCGGCTGGAACTCTCGCTCGATCTGCTCGAGTCGTTGTGTTTCAACCCGGCGCTGGCTGGCTGGAACGGCATCGGCTTCGTGGTGCAGGCGTATCAGAAGCGCTGCCCTTTCGTCATCGACCATCTCATCGATCTGGCCCGGCGCAGCGACCACCGGTTGATGATCCGGCTGGTCAAGGGCGCGTACTGGGACAGCGAGATCAAGCGGGCGCAGATGGACGGCCTCGACGGCTATCCGGTGTACACCCGTAAGGTGCATACCGATGTGTCGTACCTGGCCTGCGCACGCAAGCTGCTGGCCGCGCCCGATGCGGTCTATCCGCAATTCGCCACGCACAACGCGCAGACGCTGGCCAGCATCGTGCACATGGCGGGGGAAGACGCCCCAACCGACCGCTACGAATTCCAGTGTCTGCACGGCATGGGCGAGCCGCTGTACGAACAGGTGGTCGGCGCGGTGGCCGATGGCAAGCTCGGACGCCCCTGCCGCATCTACGCGCCGGTGGGCACCCACGACACCCTGCTGGCCTATCTGGTGCGACGGCTGCTGGAAAACGGCGCGAACACCTCGTTCGTCAACCGCATTCACGACCCCGCCGTAGACGTGGCCGAGCTGGTGGCCGACCCGGTGGATGCGGTCCGCGCGATTGCCGCGCAGACCGGCGTGCTCGGCGCGCCGCACCCCGGCATCCCCCTGCCCCGTGCGTTGTTCAGCGGCCTGGGCGCGCAGGCGCGGCGCAATTCCCTGGGTCTGAATCTGGCGCATGAGCAGCAGCTCGCCTCGCTGTCCGCTGCGCTGCTGCGCAGCGCGCAACAGTTGGCACACGCTGCTCCCGGCAGCGTCACCGACGCTGTGCCCGGCGACACCGCGCAGGCGCAGGCCGAGGGCTGGCAGCCGGTGCGCAATCCAGCCGACCACCGCGACCTGGTCGGCTGGGTACGCAACACCTTGCCCGCAGAGATCGACCCGATCATGCAGCGCGCAGCACACGCTGCGCCGATCTGGCAGGTCACGCCACCCACCGAGCGCGCCGCCTGCCTGCAGCGCGCCGCCGATGCGCTGGAGCAGCAGATGCAGCCGCTGCTCGGCCTGATCGTGCGCGAGGCCGGCAAGACCCTGCCCAACGCCATCGCGGAGGTGCGCGAGGCGGTGGACTTCCTGCGCTACGACGCTGCGCAGGCGATAGCGCAGTTCGACAACGCCACGCACCGCCCGCTCGGCGTGGTGCTGTGCATCAGTCCGTGGAACTTCCCGCTGTCCATTTTCTGCGGGCAGGTGGCCGCGGCGCTGGCCGCGGGCAATGCGGTGGTAGCCAAGCCGGCGGAACAGTCCCCGCTGATCGCCGCGGCAATGGTGCGCCTGCTGCACGCAGCCGGAGTGCCCGCTGATGCGGTGCAGCTCGTTCCGGGCGATGGCGCCACGGTGGGTGCGGCGCTGGTTGCCCATCCCACGGTGGCCGGGGTGATGTTCACCGGCTCCACTGAAGTCGCGCGGCACATTGCGCGAACCCTGGCGCAGCGCCTCAGCCCGCAGGGGCGCCCCATCGCGCTGATCGCCGAGACTGGCGGGCAGAACGCGATGATCGTCGACTCCTCGGCGCTGGCCGAACAGGTCGTCGCCGACGTGCTCTCCTCGGCCTTCGATTCCGCCGGGCAGCGCTGCTCGGCGCTGCGGCTGCTGTGCGTGCAGGAGGACGTGGCCGATCGCGTGATCGGCATGCTCAAGGACGCACTGTGCGAATGGGTCATGGGCAACCCCGACCGCCTGCACACCGACATCGGCCCGGTGATCGATCTGGAGGCGCGCGACCGCATCGAGGCGCACATTGCGCGCATGCAGGCCGAGGGCCAGGCGGTCACCCGCCTGGGGCGCGACCAAGGCAGCGGCCACGGCACTTTCGTGCAGCCCGCGCTGATCGAGATCGACGCTGTCAGCCGCCTGCAGCACGAGGTGTTCGGCCCGGTGCTGCATGTGCTGCGCTATCCGCGCGCGCAGCTCGGCGCGGTGATCGACGCGATCAACGCCACCGGCTACGGCCTGACGTTCGGCATTCACAGCCGCATCGACGAAACCATTGCCGAGGCCTGCAGCCGCATCCACGCGGGCAATGTTTACGTCAACCGCAACATCATCGGCGCAGTGGTTGGGGTGCAACCCTTTGGCGGCATGGGGCTGTCGGGCACCGGCCCCAAGGCCGGCGGGCCGCTGTACCTGCACCGCCTGGTGCAACCCGCGAAACGATCGGCTGTGGCCATACCGGAGGCTGCGGCCGCCGCAGCGATTGGCATGAGCAGCGCGGATGCGCCGGCTGCAACCGTGCAGGCGCTGCAGCAGCTCGCCAGCGCGCTGCGCGATGGCGTCGTTTCCATCGACGGGCTCGATGCCGCGCAGGCCGCAACCCTCTGCGCCAGCTATCTGGCGCTCAGTCCGCTGGATACGGTCTACACCCTGCCCGGCCCGACCGGCGAGACCAATCGCTATCGCCTGCTGCCGCGTGGCACGGTGTGGTCCATGCCGCAGACCCCTCTGGGGCTGCTGCACCATGTCGCGGCAGCGCTGGCAACGGGCAATGTCTGCTGCGTCGAAAGCCCGGATGCCGCAAGCCAGATTGCGCGCGCGGTCGCCGCCCTGCCGCAGGCCGTGCAGGCCCATGTGCGCCTGTGCCCACCCGCACAGGCCGATGCCCTGCCGTTGCTCGGCGCGGTGCTGTTCGAGGGCGATGCCGACGCACTCGCCCGAGCCCAGACACGCTGGGCACAGCGCGAAGGTGCAATCGTGCGCATCGAAAGCCTCAGCGCCGCGCAGATTGCGGATGGCACCCTGATCGACCTCGCCGCGCTGCTGCACGAACAGAGCCTGAGCACCAATACCGCCGCAGCCGGCGGCAACGCGCAGCTGATGACCCTGGGCTGACGCGGTACGAGCCCCTTGGCGCGCGACAATGCAGCGTCGATCCGCCCACACCATGCAGCCTTCCACGCTCACCTCACCCCCACTCGGCGCGGCAGTTCCGCACTGGACACCGCCGCCCGCACCCGGCAGACAGCCGCTGCTCGGGCAGTTCTGCACGCTGGAGCCCGCTGATGCGCAGCGCCACGCCGCCGACCTGTTTGCCGCGTACAGCATGGAAGCACGCGGCGACCTGTGGGCCTACCTGCCCTATGGACCGTTCGGCACGCAGCGCGCCTACGCGCAGTGGATGCAGTCCAACTGCGGCGGTCTCGATCCGCTGTTTTTCGCCATCGTCGATCACGCCAGTGGCAAGGCGTTGGGACTGGCCAGCTATCTGCGCATCACTCCGGCTGCGGGCACCATCGAGATCGGTCATCTGGCATTCTCGCCGCTGCTGCAGCGGCGACGCGCCGCGACCGAGGCGCTGTATCTGCTGATGCGCGAGGCGTTCGCGCTCGGCTATCGACGGCTGGAGTGGAAATGCAACGCGCTCAACGCCGCGTCGCGCCAGGCGGCGATCCGGCTGGGCTTCACGTTCGAGGGGGTATTCCGGCAGGCTGCCGTGGTGAAGGGCCGCAATCGTGACACCGCGTGGTTCAGCATCATCGACTGCGAATGGCCTGCACTGGACGCGGCGTTCGCGCACTGGCTCGCGCCGGACAACTTCGATGAAAACGGGCAGCAGCGCGAGCGTCTGTCAGCGCTCACAGCAGCCGCCCTGGGGAGCGACCGCGCCGGTCAGGCGGAATAGACCGGGAACGCGTCGGTCAGCTTTTTCACCGCCGCGCGCACGCGCTCCAGCGTGGCGGCGTCCTCTGGCTTGTCGAGCACGTCGGCAATCAGGTGCGCGGTCTGGATCGCCTCGGCCTCCTTGAAACCCCGCGTGGTCATCGCTGGCGAGCCCACGCGGATGCCCGAGGTGACGAAAGGCTTTTCCGGGTCGTTCGGAATGGCATTCTTGTTCACGGTGAGATGGGCCTCACCCAGCACTTTCTCCGCCGCCTTGCCGGTGATGTTCTTGGCGCGCAGGTCGACCAGCATCACATGCGATTCGGTGCGCCCGCTGACGATGCGCAGCCCACGGCTGGTGAGCGTTTCGGCCATCGCCCGCGCGTTGGCCACGACCTGCTGCTGATACACCTTGAACTCGGGAGACAGCGCCTCCTTGAACGCCACCGCCTTGCCGGCGATCACATGCATCAGCGGCCCGCCCTGGATGCCGGGGAAGATCGCGCTGTTGATCGCCTTGGCGTGCTGCTCCTTCATCAGGATGACGCCGCCGCGCGGCCCGCGCAGGCTTTTGTGCGTGGTGGTCGTCACCACGTCGGCATGCGGCACGGGGTTGGGGTAGACGCCGGCGGCGATCAGCCCGGCGTAGTGCGCCATGTCCACCATGAAGTAGGCGCCGATGTCCTTGGCCACGCGGGCAAATCGCTCGAAATCGATGCGCAGGCTGTAGGCGCTGGCCCCGGCGATGATGAGCCTGGGCTTGTGTTCATGCGCCAGACGCTCCATCGCGTCGTAATCGATCTCTTCCTGCCCGTTCAGCCCGTAGCTGACCACCTTGAACCACTTGCCGCTCATGTTCAGCGGCATGCCGTGCGTCAAGTGCCCGCCTTCGGCCAGGCTCATGCCCATGATGGTGTCGCCGGGGTTGAGCAGCGCGAAGAACACCCCCTGATTGGCCTGCGAGCCGGAGTTGGGCTGCACATTGGCGGCCTCGGCGCCAAAGAGTTGCTTGACGCGGTCGATCGCCAGCTGCTCGGCGATGTCGACGAATTCGCAACCGCCGTAATAGCGCTTGCCGGGATAGCCCTCGGCATACTTATTGGTGAGTTGCGAACCCTGTGCCTGCATCACTGCGGGCGAGGTGTAGTTTTCCGACGCGATCAGCTCGATGTGGTCTTGCTGACGCTGGTTTTCGGACTGGATGGCCGCCCACAGTTCGGGGTCGGTCTGGGCGATGGTGATGTTGCGGTCGAACATGGAAAGGGTCCAGGTAACGGCCCGCGGCTGCCTGAATGGAGGCAAGCGCACAAGCCTGGGCTGATCGGAATCATTGACAGCGATGGCGCTGGCCCAGGCGAACGGCTAAAAGTCCAGCACTCCCCGGTGGTTCGTCCCACCTCAAGACCGACTCGCAAGCCAGTCTCTATCGCCAGTCGTGCAGGTCAATATGGTAATGCGATGTCGCGTTGCCGCGCCCATCTCAGGTCAGCGAGGATGGCTTTTGTTCTGTGAGCTGCGGCTCGGCGGCAACCGTGGGCTTTGCGACCGGCGTTGTCCCATGCGTGCCGGGTTGCGCACCGGCACTGGCCGTCAGCGGTGCGGTTGTCTGCTTGGGAGACACGCCCGCCACGCGCTCAAGCTGTACCTGCTCGGCCAGCACCTTGTCGGCGTAGCCACCCTCGTTGGCGTCGGTGGTGGCGCCGACGTAATACCGCAGACCAGCACGCACCGAACCCCCGCGGTTGATCGCGTCCTTGAGCACCACGGCGCCAACGCGCATATTGGCCAGTGGATCGATGCTGGCCTGCGGGCCACCGAATGCGGCGAACTTGTCACGGTGCACGCCGGCCATCACCTGCATCAGCCCGGTCGCGCCCGCGCCACTTGCAGCGTAAGGGTTGAACGACGACTCCACCGCCATCACGGCGAGGATGAGCAGGGGATCGAGTTTTTCCTGCCGCCCCACGGTCCACGCCGCGCTGACGAGTTGCGCCATGGCATTGGGCGCAATGCTGTAGCGCCGCGCCAGCCAGTTGGATACCGTGCGTTGCTGCGCCGTCAGTGCGGGCGCCTCCACGGATGGCACCTGCGCAGCCTGCGCCACGGGCAGCAGCGCCTCCGAAGGCTTTTGCGCCAGCGCCTGCAGCTCATCGGTTGCAGTCTTGCGCGCCATGACCCACTGGGTCAGGCCACGGTCCAGCGAGGAGATGGCATGCGGCTGGAAATACAGATACGCACCACCAGCCACCACAAACAGACCCACCATCATCAGGGTTTGATGTGTCAATTCCCAGAATCCACCGATCAGCCGACGAGCGCGCGGCAGAGTGGATCGCATTGCGTTCAACATGGAACACTCCTGTGTCTAAGCGGAAAAGCCGCTGCATGAAGCCAATTGCAGACGTCGTTTCTCAAGGGCACAGATCCGACAACACAGGCTCACCAGGGGAGCCCAACGGCCTAAGATGCGAGCTTTGCTGGAAGCTGGCACCTGAACTGCTGCAATCCATCTGTTGGACACAGCAAGGCGTGTTTCGGGGCGAGTGTGCAGCCCGCCTGATGAACAGGCGCATTAGGGCAAACACGGATCGAATTTTAGGAATATCGTTATTCCCGGTCAACGCATAAGGTCTTGTTTTTTACTTCTATTCGTTATATGAAATATCGGGATCTCCGCGATTTCCTCTCTCAGCTTGAAGCCCTTTCCCTCCTGCGCCGCAGTCAGCAGGCCGTGTCGCCCCATCTGGAAATGACCGCGGTCTGCGACGCCCTGCTTCGCGGGGGTGGACCTGCGGTGCTGTTCGAGCGGCCCACCGGCTACGCCATGCCGGTGCTGGGCAATCTGTTCGGCACCCCGCAGCGCGTCGCGCTGGGCATGGGTGTGCAGGATGTGAGTGAACTGCGGCGCATTGGCGAGGTGCTCGCCCGTTTGAAGGAGCCCGAGCCGCCGCGTGGCCTGAAGGACGCGGGCGAACTGATGCAGTTGGTCAAGGCGGTGTGGGACATGCGGCCGGCAACCGTCTCGCGCCCGGCCTGCCAGCAGGTGGTCCTCGAAGGCAGCGAAGTCGATCTGCACCGCCTGCCGATCCAGACCTGCTGGCCCGACGATGCGGGCCCGCTGCTGACCTGGGGGCTGGTGATCACCCGTGGGCCGCAGAACGTGCCTGCGCCGCGCAAGCGGCAGAACCTGGGCATCTACCGCCAGCAGCGCATCGGTCGCCACCAGCTCATCATGCGCTGGCTGGCGCATCGCGGCGGGGCACTCGACTTTCGCGAGTTTGCACTGGCCAATCCGGGCCAACCTTTTCCGATGGCCGTGGCGCTGGGTGCCGATCCGGCCACGACGCTGGGGGCGGTCACCCCGGTGCCGGATACGCTCAGCGAATACCAATTTGCCGGGCTGCTGCGCGGCGCGCGCACCGAGGTCGCCCGCTGCATCGGACTCGATCTGCAGGTCCCCGCCACCGCGGAAATCGTGCTCGAGGGGCAGATTCCACCGGCTGCCGCAGGCTGGCGCGGGACGAGCGAAACCGGCGTGCCGCTGATGGAAAAAAACGGGTATCTGCACGCGCTCGAAGGGCCGTTCGGCGACCACACGGGGTATTACAACGAACAGGAGTGGTTTCCGGTGTTCGAGGTCGAGCGCATCACCCACCGCGAGCAGCCGATCTACCACTCCACCTACACCGGCAAGCCGCCGGACGAGCCCGCGGTGCTGGGCGTGGCGCTCAACGAGGTGTTCGTGCCCATCCTGCAGAGGCAGTACCCGGAAATCCAGGATTTTTACCTGCCGCCGGAGGGCTGCAGCTACCGCCTGGCGGCAGTGTCGATCCGCAAGGCGTATGCCGGGCATGCCAAGCGGGTGATGTTCGGCATCTGGGGCTTTCTGCGACAGTTTCTCTACACCAAGTTCATCATCGTCACCGACGCCGATGTGAACATCCGCGACTGGAACGACCTGATCTGGGCGATCACCACCCGGGTCGATCCGGTGCGTGACACCGTGCTCGCCGACAACACGCCGATCGACTATCTCGATTTTGCCTCACCCACCGCCGGCCTGGGCGGCAAGATGGGCCTGGACGCGACCCACAAGTGGCCCGGCGAGACCGCGCGCGAATGGGGACGAGTCATCGTGCCGGACGCACAGGTGACCGCGCGGATGCAGGGTGTCATCGACTCCTTGCTGTCTGCGCCGCCGCAACAATAAATCGTTTCAAATCAAGAGGCTGGTGAATCAATCTGCCAGCTTGCAGACCATCACCCCACGCGGCAGTCGTGTTTGGCTTGACGCTGACTTCAACCAAGGCGTACCTTGGTGCCGCCCTTGCAGTTCGGCTGCTTCGGCATACAGGCCGGGTCAAACCTGGGCTGTTGCAAGACCCCCATCATGCATCCCTGCATGAGCTTGACAGGCGGCAGCAAACCCGACTGTCGGACCCCCGGGCCGCAGACCTTCTGGCTGCGGCCCGCTTCGTTTATATGGGCCTCTCTGACTTTCAGTGCATGCCGCCCTGCATGCCCATGCCTGGCATGGCGCTGTCTCCCGCAATCTTGTCGCGCGGTTCCACCTTGAGCTGCAATTGCAGTTGCCCACCGCCCGCAAGCTTCACCGTGACCGGCACGGTGGCGCCCACCTTCAACGGCTCTTTCAGATCCATGAACATCAGGTGGTAGCCCGAACCCGGTTGCATGCGCAGGGTCTTGCCCGCTGGCAGCGGAATCTCGCCCACTTCACGCATGCGCATGATGTTGTTCTCCATGCGCATGGTGTGCAGTTCCACATGCCCGCAGACCGGTGAGGCGGCAGACACGATCTTGTCGTCCGCATTGCCGTGGTTGACGATGGTGAGAAACCCACCACCATTGCGCGCCCCCGGAATCGACGGCAAGGCCTGCGCCTGCGTCACTTCAATGTCGCCAGCACGTTGCGCCATGGCGGCAGGGGCAATGGCCAGCATCAGCGCGGCCGTGCTGGCGGCCAGCCAGCGGCTCAGGGTCGATTTGCGCAGATTCATGTGTTCTCTCCTCGGGATCGCAGGCTGTGGACGGCCGCTGCGGGTTGTCAGCGAAAATTGCCACGTCAAAGCTGCGTATTCTGTCAGCACAGGACAATCTCTATCCCGCGACAAATCGCCGCACTCCCGCACCAGCCGCCATGTCCACGCCCGCCCTGCCCTCACTGCCTCAGCGCATCACCCTCGCCGGGGGATGTTTCTGGTGTCTCGACGCCGCGTATCGCCCCTTGCGCGGTGTGCTGCGTGTGGAATGCGGATACAGCAATGGCCACGTCCTGCGTCCCAGTTATCGTGATGTGTGCACCGGGCGTACCGGGCATGCCGAAGTCATCCGTCTGGACTTTGACCCGGATGTGCTTCCCCTGAACGCGGTGCTCGAGGTGTTTTTCGCCATGCACGACCCGACCACGCGCAACCGGCAGGGCAATGATGTCGGGCCGCAGTACCGCTCGGGCATCTACACCCATGACGCGGCACAGCTGGCTGCGGTGCGCAGCTTCGTGCAACGGCTCGGAGAGCAAAAGCTGTTTGCCGACCCCATCGTCACCGAAATCGAACCCGAGTCGAACTACAGCCCCGCCGAAGAGGAACATCAGGATTACTTTGCGCATCACCCCTATCAGGGCTATTGCGCCGCAGTCATCGCGCCCAAGGTGGACAAACTGCGAAAACGCTATGCCGCACTGCTTCGCACAGGCGCATGAAGGCGGCGCAGACCATCAGCAGCCCGCGCATCGGCGTTTTGGAATGGGCGCGGGTCGCCCTTGGCGGCCTGCTCGGCGTTGCCGCAGTGGGCTGGATCAGCCAACTGGTCGAAGGGAGCAGCGGATGGGCGCATGTCCCCTGGCTGGTGGCCCCCATTGGGGCGAGCGCGGTCATCGTGTTCGCGCTGCCGAGCAGCCCACTGGGGCGTCCCTGGTCAGTGATTGGCGGCAACACCCTCGGAACGCTCGTGGGCATCGCCTGCGCCTCTTGGATCGGCACGCCCTGGCTTGCTGCCGGAGTGGCCGTCGGCGGGGCAATCGCACTGATGCTGCAAGCCCGCTGCCTCCATCCACCCGGCGGGGCCGCAGCCTTGCTGGCCGTGCTGACGCACACCACGGACTGGCGCTTCGCGTTCGTACCGGTCGCCCTGAATTCGGCGCTGCTCGTGCTCGGCGCACTGTCGTGGCATGCGGCCACGCGTCGGCCGCATCCGGCGCCTCAGCCTGCTGACGATGCGGTCTTGCCCAATGCGGACGAACTCTCCAGCGCGCTCGATGCCGCCGTTGCCCGCTATGGCGAGGTGCTCGACATCGACCGCGCCACCCTGCGCGACCTGCTGGCGGACGCGCAGATTCACGCCTACCAGCAACGGCTCGACAGCGTGCGCTGCAGCGACATCATGCAGCGCAATGTGCAGTCTGCCAGCCCGGATGAGAGCGTGGCCGATGCGCAGCGCCGACTGGAAGAGCACGGCATCAAGGCGCTGCCCGTGATCGACAGTCGGCGGCAGGTCATTGGCATCGTGACCGCGGCCGATCTGCGCACCCATCCCGACGCGGCGCCCAGCGCGGTACGTGAGTCCGCCACACCGGTTGCCGCGCGCATGACGCGGCAGGTCCAGGTGGTATCCGAAACACGGCATCTATCCGAGCTGATCCCCTTGTTTGCGAGCAGCGGCCACCATCACATTCCGGTGATCGACGACGCGGCGCGGCTGGTGGGCATGATCACGCAGAGCGATGTGATGCGCGCGCTGCACCGGCCCGCGCAGCAGGCAAGCGGCTGAGCCGCGGCTGTCGCGCACGCACAGGCAGGTTTGAAGTTTGCAGAATTCAAATGTTACGTTATAACATTTGAATTTCTTTCCACCTGACATGCTCTCGTCGATGAACACCACGCACCAATCCTTCCTGCGTCTGCACCCGCTGTTTGCCGCCTGCGCGCTGGCGTTTTGTCAGAACGCGGTCGCACAGACCGCCGCAGAGCCCACGGCGCTGCCCGCGATCGAGGTCAACGCTGCGCCGGTGGTCGGCGCGCCAGGAGCGCCGACGGTCGATCTGTCCGGGGCGCAACTACTCTTGCGGCAAGGCGGCAGCAACACCCTGGGTGCAGCGCTGTCCGGGCTGCCCGGGCTGAGTTCGACCTGGTATGGGCCCAACGCCGACCGTCCGGTGGTGCGCGGGCTCGATGGCAACCGCGTGGACATTCTGTCCAATGGCTCGGCGCTGCTCGACGCCTCGGCAGC
>JAGDVQ010000070.1 GCA_023255715.1 Thiomonas sp. | reverse complement strand
CGGCCTGCCGCGCGAGTATTTCGGCGCCGGTCTGGCCGCGGATGTCGACGCCGCGGTGCGCGCCGCACTCGCTGAACTCGAACGTCTCGGCGCTGCGCTGGTGGACGTGTCGCTGCCGCTGACCGAGCTGTCCATCCCGGCCTACTACATCATCGCCCCGGCGGAGGCCAGCTCCAATCTCAGCCGTTTCGACGGCGTGCGCTTTGGCCACCGCGCCGCGCATTACAAGGATCTGGCCGAGATGTACGGCAGAAGCCGCGCCGAGGGCTTCGGCCCCGAGGTCAAGCGCCGCATCATGATCGGCACCTATGTGCTGTCGCACGGCTATTACGACGCCTACTACCTGCAGGCGCAGAAGATCCGCCGCCTGATCGCCGACGACTTCGCCCGCGCGTTCACCCAGTGCGACCTGATCGCCGGGCCGGTGTCGCCCACGGTGGCGTGGAACCGGGGCGAGAAGGCCGACCCGCTGGCCAACTACCTCGCCGACATCTACACCCTCTCGGCCAGTCTGGCCGGGCTGCCGGGCATGAGCGTGCCTGCGGGCTTCGGCGCGGGCGCCAATGCCCGCCGCCCGGTGGGCCTGCAGCTCATCGGCCCGCATTTCGCCGAAGGCCGTCTGCTGCAGGTCGCGCACCAGTACCAGCAGGTCACCGACTGGCACCGGCGCAGTCCGGTCTGACGTGATGGACTGGCACACCTGGCTGACCTTCTTTGCCGCGAGCTGGCTCATCAGCCTGTCACCGGGTTCGGGAGCCATTTCCTGCATGACCACCGGGTTGCGCCACGGCTGGCGGCTCGGGGTGTGGAACATCCTCGGCCTGCAACTGGGCATCGCCGCCATTCTGGTGGTGGTCGCTGCGGGCCTCGGGGCGGTGCTGGCCGCGAGCGAAACCGCGTTCAGCGCCGTCAAGTGGTTCGGCGTGGCGTATCTGCTGTGGCTGGGCGTGCAGCAATGGCGCGCTCCGGCGCAGGGTCTGGTCGAAGCCGATGGCAGCGCCAGGAACACGGCGCCCCCCACCCGCTGGCAGCTCGTGCTGCGCGGCTTTCTCATCAACGCCAGCAACCCCAAGGGCCTGGTGTTCATGCTGGCGGTGCTGCCGCAGTTCATCAACCCGGCCCAGCCGCAGTTGCCGCAATATCTGCTGTGCGGGCTGTCGCTGTTCATCACCGACATCGTGGTGATGAATGGCTACACCCTGCTGGCCGCGCGCGTGCTGCGCGCCCTGCGTGCGCCGCAACATCAACTCTGGCTGCAGCGCAGTTTCGGCACCCTGTTCATCGGGGCCGCGCTGCTGCTCTCGGCGTTCCGCCGTTCAACGTAAGGAATCGCATCATGCAATGGGAAGTGGTCATCGGGCTGGAAACTCACGTTCAGCTCTCCACCCGGTCCAAGATGTTCTCGGCCGCGTCCACTGCGTTTGGCGCCGCGCCCAACACCCAGGCCTGCGCGGTGGATCTGGCGCTGCCCGGTGTGCTGCCGGTGGCCAACCGCGCCGCGGTGGAGCGGGCTATCCGCCTCGGCCTGGCGCTGGGCGCGACCATCGCACCGCAGTCGGTGTTCGCGCGCAAGAATTACTTCTACCCCGATCTGCCCAAGGGCTACCAGATCAGCCAGTACGAGATTCCCGTGGTGCAGGGTGGGGTGGTCGAGTTTCTGGTGGACGGCAAGCCGCACCGCCTGCAGCTCACCCGCGCCCATCTCGAAGAAGACGCGGGCAAGTCGCTGCACGAAGCCGGACTGTTCGACCGCGCAGGCAACCCCGCCAGCGGCATCGACCTCAACCGCGCGGGCACGCCCCTGCTCGAAGTGGTGACCGAGCCCGAGCTGCGCAGCGCACGCGAGGCCGCCGAATATGCCCGCGCGCTGCACGCGCTGGTGATGTGGCTGGACATCTGCGACGGCAATCTGCAGGAAGGGTCGTTTCGCTGCGATGCCAATGTGTCGGTGCGCCGACCCGGCGAGCCGCTGGGCACGCGCTGCGAGATCAAGAATCTCAACAGCTTCCGCTTCCTCGAGAAAGCCATCGAGTTCGAGGTGCGCCGCCAGATCGAACTCATCGAAGATGGCGGCAAGGTGGTGCAGGAAACCCGGCTGTTCGACCCCGACAGGGGCGAAACCCGCACCATGCGCACCAAGGAAGACGCGCACGACTACCGCTACTTCCCCGACCCCGACCTGCCGCCGCTGGTCATCTCGCCCGAGTGGATCGAGCAGGTGCGCGCCACCCTGCCCGAGCTGCCGCAGCAGATGGCCGCACGCCTTGTCGCCACCCACGGCCTGAGCGCCGAGGCTGCCGCACAGATGACCCAGACCCGTGCGCATGCCGCCTACTTCGAGGCCTGCGTGGCCGCAGGCGCGGCGCCCAAGCTCGCCGCCAACTGGATCATGGGCGAACTCGCCGCACAGCTCAACCGCGAGGAGCGCGACATCGGCGCCAGCCCCGTCACCCCCGCGCAACTCGCGGCGCTCACCAGCAAGATCAACGACGGCACCCTGTCCAGCAAGACCGCCAAGGAGGTCTTCGGCGCGCTGTGGACGGGCGAACACGGCGGCGTTGTCGACGCCATCATCGACGCCCGCGGCCTGGCGCAGGTGAGCGACAGCGCCGCGCTGCAGGCTGCGGTCGACGCCGTGCTCGCCGCCAATCCGAAGAACGTCGCGGAATACCGCGCCGGCAAGGACAAGGCGCTCAACGCCCTGGTCGGCCAAGTGATGAAAGCTACCGGCGGCCGCGCCAATCCACAGCAGGTCGGAGAGATGTTGCGCAAGGCGGTGGGCTGAGGCGGCGTTGCGGCTGAACTCTGCACGGCAGAAGAGCTCAAGGGGGCTCGTGGGACGGAGCTGGAGCTGACCGGATACCTCCGCCTGAGGATACCTCAGGACCTCAGAAAATCAATTTCGACACTTCCAAGGTCTCTGTCGAGTTGTGGGAGAAATTGAAAGCTCGCCTCATCGAGCCATACGCCAAATCAGATCCGCCGAATTCACCAAGCACCTCCGCCAGGGCCGCTCTCGTTCGCTGGCTTGACGCGAGGGAGAGGATTTTGCGGAGGCACAGGGCTGCGCAATCCAAGCAGCAGCACCAACCGCGTCGCTTGGAAATCCATGTATTCACCCCTATATCATGCGCGACAAAGGCATATCGGAGCGTCTTGCATGGGTGTAGAGCAAGAGATTGAAGCCATACGAACAGGCATCAGGGTGGGTCGCTTCTCCAACGAAGCCTCCGTCTCGCAAGGGATTGTCCTGAGGCTGCTGGCGGCCCTGGGTTGGGAGTGCTTCAACCCGGACGTGGTCTGGCCCGAATACTCCCTGAGCGGCCGCCGCGTGGACTTCGCCCTGTGCAGCCCGCCGGGCAAGCCGATCGCATTCATCGAGGTCAAGCAGATCGGCCAGAGCGAGGGGGCAGAGCGGCAGCTCTTCGAATACGCCTTCCATGACGGCGTGCCCTTGGCCATCCTCACCGACGGCAGGGAGTGGAACTTCTTCCTTCCCGGGGAGCAGGGAAGCTATGGCGAGCGGCGCGTCTACAAGCTCGACCTTGTCGAGCGCGACGTGGAGGAGTGCTCCGAGCGGTTAGAGCGATACCTGCTGCACGCAGCCGTCGCCTCCGGAGCGGCCATACAGGCCGCACGGGACGACTACCGCAACGTCTCTAAGGATCGCCAGATGCAGGCTGCCCTTCCCAAGGCGTGGCGTCTGATCATCGAAGATGAAGATGAGATGCTGTTGGAGATCGTCGCCGACCGCGTAGAGAGCTTGTGCGGCTTCAAGCCGGAGCCGGATACTGTCGCCAAGTTCTTGAAGGGTATCTCTTCGGCACAAGCCGCACCGCAAGCCGCGACAACTCGCACCGCGGCCACTTCTACCCGGCCGTTGGCTTCGCTGGCGTCAACCACCGCACTGACATCGGCGCCACAACCTGCCCCCGCAGCCCGGCCAAGCCAAGCGATGTCCGGGCAGATCGGTTTCGCTTTCGAGGGGAGATTCCATTCTGCCCGCACTGCGATCGATACGCTCCGGCAGGTTTTCGACTTGCTGATTGCCCGCGACCCCACATTTGGCGAGAGGTTCGCGGGCCTGCCTAGGCATGGCCGAACTCGGAGGTATCTGGCGAGGGAAGTCAACGAGCTCTACCAAAACCGACCGGACCTCGGGTCCGTGCGGCTCCAATCCGGATGGTGGATGAGCACCAACCATAGCAAGCAGACCATCGGACAGATCATCGCCATGGCCTGCGACGTGGCTCAGGTAGCCTACGGCAAGGATCTGGTTGCCAACCTTGGCGATTGAAAATAGCAATGACTGCGGGCAGGTCTCGCTTCACAGCACGATTGGCACAGGATCTCCGCGATGGACATGCTTGCGCTCCACGTCCGGCTGAGCACCCCGAGCCGCCCGCCGCGATCATTTTTTCTGCCCTGTCACTGCGGCCGACTCCAGCCACAGCGTCGCGGCCTGGGTCAGAATGGTGTTCACGCCGCCTTCCGTTTCCACGGCGCGGTCCCGCAGGCGCTGCGCCAGGTCGGCGGGCAGTTTGCAGGTCAGTTGCACCAGCTTGGGCGCGGCGTCCTTGGGTTTGGTCTCGGCTTTCGCGGCAGCGACCTTGGCGCCCTGGCCGAAACGCTGCGGGATGGTGCCGGACTTCAGCTTGCCGTCGAGTTTCTTGGCAAGATGTTTTTCAAGGTCGGTCTTTTTCATGCTCATGGGCGATCCCCGGTGGTCTGGAGGCGCATTGTCCCCCAAGGCTTGTCAATGCAGCTTGATGCGCGGCTCGGTGGTGCGCGAGATCATGCGCGCCAGTGTGAGGAAGGCGGTCTTCCAGAAACCGTGCAGCGCGTGCAGGTGCATGCGGTAGAGCAGCCAGTAGATGAAGCGGGCGAAATGCCCTTCGATGAACAGGCTGCCCCTGGACAGCCCGCCCATCAGATTGCCCACGGTGCTGTGCTCGCCCAGCGACACCAGCGAGCCGAAGTCGCGATAGCGAAAGGTCAGCAGCGGCTTGCCCTGCAATTGCCGCGCAATCTGGCGGGCGACGAGACTGGCCTGCTGGTGTGCCGCCTGAGCACGCGGCGGCACATTGCCGTCATGCCCTTCCCACGCGCAGGCGGCGCAGTCGCCCAGCGCGTAGATGGTGTCGTCGCGGCTGGTCTGCAGGGTGGGGCGCACGACAAGCTGGTTGATGCGGTTGGTCTCCAGACCGTCGATATCGCGCAGGAAATCCGGCGCCTTCACACCCGCCGCCCAGACCACCAGCTCAGCTGGAAGAAAGTCGCCATCCGCCGTGCGCACGCCTGTGGCGGTGACCTCGGTGACGCGCTTGCCGGTGTGCATCTGCACGCCGAGCTTGGCCAGCTCTGCAGCGGCTGCGGCCGACAGGCGCTCGGGCAGCGCGGGCAGGATGCGTGGCGCGGCCTCGACCAGACTGAGCCGCACATCGCGCTCGGGGTCGATGCGGTCCAGACCATAGGCGGCCAGAACCCGCGTGGCGTTGTGCAGCTCGGCCACCAGCTCCACCCCGGTCGCCCCGGCGCCGATGGCCACGACCTTGAGCTGCTCCGGCCGCAGTGGCTCGGTCTGGGTGTTGGCGGCAATGCAGGCATTGACCAGGCGGCGATGAAAGCGCCGGGCGTCTTCGGGCGTGTCCAGGGCAATGGCATGTTCGGCCGCGCCGGGGGTGCCGAAGTCGTTGTTCTGGCTGCCCACGGCGATCACCAGAATGTCGTAGCCGATGCGGCGGCGCGGCACGATTTCGCGCCCGGCGTCATCCAGCGTGGGCGCAACCAGCACCTCGCGGCGCGCGCGGTCGAGCCCGTCCATCGCGCCAAGGCGGTATTTGAAATGGTGCCAGGTGGACTGGGCGAGGTAGTTCAGCGCGTTGTCATCGATGCCCAGCGTGCCGGCGGCCGCCTGATGCAGCAGCGGCTTCCACAGATGACTGCGGCCGCGCTCGATCAGGGTGATATCGGCCTGGCCCCGTCGCCCCAGGGTGTCGCCCAGGCGGGTGGCGAGCTCCAGCCCACCCGCGCCACCGCCGACGATGACAATGCGCGGCTGCGAGGAATCGGTTGCGTTCAGTGGCATGGTCTTGCGCTGTGGTTGCGATGGCGTCATTGGAGACCGGCTTTGCGGCGGGCGCAAGCGGCGGCGTGACCACTAACATGCACGCCTAGCCGCCATCCCTGCCAGGGCTCCGGTGCGGCCTCAACCTGCAAGCTCCAAGATGAACGAGAAGTACGACGCCAGCGCGGTCGAAGCCGCCGCGCAAGCCCATTGGCAAGCCACCGACGCCTACCGCGTGCGCGAGGACAAGCCGGGCACCAAGTTCTACGCCTGCTCCATGCTGCCCTATCCCTCGGGCAAGCTGCACATGGGCCATGTGCGCAACTACACCATCAACGACATGCTCACCCGCCATCTGCGGATGAACGGTCACAATGTGCTCATGCCCATGGGCTGGGACGCCTTCGGCCTGCCTGCAGAAAACGCGGCGATGAAAAACAAGGTGCCCCCGGCGCAGTGGACCTACGACAACATCGCCACCATGAAGCGGCAGATGCAGGCCATGGGCCTGGCGATCGACTGGAGCCGCGAGGTCGCCACCTGCGCGCCCGACTACTACAGGTGGAACCAGTGGCTGTTTCTGAAGATGCTGGAAAAAGGCATCGCCGAACGCCGCACCCAGGTGGTCAACTGGGACCCGGTGGACCAGACCGTGCTCGCCAACGAACAGGTGATCGACGGACGCGGCTGGCGCAGCGGCGCCGTGGTGGAAAAACGCGAAATCCCCGGCTACTACCTCAAGATCACCGACTACGCCGAGGAACTGCTCGCCGCGGTGGCCGACCCCAGCGACAAGAACTATCTGCACGGCTGGCCCGAGCGCGTGCGGTTGATGCAGGAGAACTGGATCGGCAAGAGCGAGGGGGTGCGCTTTGCCTTCCCGCACCAGATCCGCGATGCCTCCGGCACGCTGATCCAGGACGGCAGGCTGTACGTGTTCACCACCCGCGCCGACACCATCATGGGCGTGACCTTCTGCGCGGTCGCGCCCGAACACCCGCTGGCCGCGCATGCCGCAGCAGGCAACCCGGAGCTGGCCGCCTTCCTCGCCCGCTGCCAGCAGGGCGGCACCACCGAGGCCGAGCTGGCGCTCAAAGAAAAGGAAGGCATGCCCACGGGGCTGGCCGTGACCCATCCGCTCACCGGCGAGGCGGTGCCGGTGTGGGTCGGCAACTATGTGCTGATGAGCTACGGCGACGGCGCCGTGATGGGCGTGCCCGCGCACGACGAGCGCGACTTCGCCTTCGCCAAGAAATACGGCCTGCCGATCAAGCAGGTGATCCGCGTGGAAGGCGAGACGTTTTCCGCCGACGCCTGGGCCGACTGGTACGGCGACAAGCAGCGCGCGGTGTGCGTGCACTCCGGCGCGCTCGACGGCCTGCCGCACAAGGCCGCAGTGGACAAGGTCGCCGAACTCCTCGCAGCCAAAGGCTTGGGCGAGAAGCGCACCACCTGGCGGCTGCGCGACTGGGGCATCAGCCGCCAGCGGTATTGGGGCACGCCGATTCCGATCATCCACTGCCCGGATTGCGGCGCAGTGCCGGTGCCGGAAAAGGATCTGCCGGTGGTGCTGCCGGAAAACCTCATTCCCGATGGCAGCGGCAACCCGCTGGCCAAGTGTGCCGAGTTCGTCCATGTGCCGTGCCCGCGCTGTGGCAAGCCGGCTCAGCGCGAGACCGACACCATGGACACCTTCGTCGACTCGAGCTGGTACTTCCTGCGCTACACCTGCGCCGACAATCACGGCGCGATGGTCGATGCCCGCACCGACTACTGGATGCCGATGGACCAGTACATCGGCGGCATCGAGCACGCCATCCTGCACCTGCTGTATGCGCGCTTCTGGACCAAGGTGATGCGCGACCTCGGGCTGGTGAAGGCCGACGAGCCGTTCACCCGCCTGCTCACCCAGGGCATGGTGCTCAACCACATCTATTCGCGCAAAACCGCGCAGGGCGGCATCGAGTATTTCTGGCCGCACGAGGTCGAGAATGTGTTCGACACGCAGGGCAAGATCACCTCCGCCCGGCTCAAGGCCGACGGCTCGGCGGTGGACTACGGCGGCGTGGGCACCATGAGCAAGAGCAAGAACAACGGGGTCGATCCGCAGGAATTGATCGACCGCTTCGGCGCCGATACCGCGCGGTTGTTCACCATGTTCGCCGCCCCGCCCGAGGCCACGCTGGAATGGAACGACGCTGCGGTGGAAGGCGCGCACCGCTTCCTCAGGCGGGTGTGGGCCTTGGCCCACCGCCACGCCGCGGCGATGACCACTGCGCCGGACCTGCCCGCAAGTGACGCGCTCGCCGCCGTCAAGACGCTGCGCCGCGACGTTCATCTGACCCTGCGGCAGATCAGCTTTGACTACGAGCGCATGCAATACAACACGGTGGTGTCGGGCGCGATGAAACTGCTCAACACCCTCGAAGGTGCGGACATGGCGACAGTCGGCATGCCCGCTGCGCTGCGCGAGGGGTTCGGCGTTCTGCTGCGCGTGCTCTACCCCGCCACCCCGCATATCGCCCACACACTGTGGGTGGAACTCGGCTTTGCAAGCCAACACGGCGATCTGCTCGACGCGCCCTGGCCGCAGGTCGATGAGTCCGCATTGGTGCAGGACACCATCGAACTCATGCTGCAGGTCAATGGCAAGCTGCGTGGCGCATTGCATGTGCCCGCCAGCGCCGACAAGACCGCCATCGAAGCCGCCGCGCTGGCCAGCGCCGACTTCGCCCGGTTCAGCGACGGCAAGGCGGCGAAGAAAGTCATCGTCGTCCCCGGTCGGCTGGTCAATGTGGTGGTCTGAATGAAGCGCCGCAGTGTCGTCGTTCTCGCCCCGCTCGCGCTGCTGTCCGCCTGCGGCTTTCAACTGCGCGGATCGACCGATCTGTCATTCCATTCGCTGTTCGTTCAGGGCACACCGACCTCGGGCTTTGTCATTGCGCTCAAGCGGCGCATCGCGGCCACCACCGCAACCCGCATTGCGCCAGACGCCAAATCGGCCCAGGCCGTGTTCACCCTGCTGGGCGAATCGCAGACGCAGACCGCGCAGGCCTACAACGCAGACGGCACGGTGGCGCAATACCTGCTGCGCTACACGGTGCGGTTTCAGCTCGCCACGCCCCAGGGCAAGGTGCTGATCGCCCCCACCGACCTGTCGCAGACCAGCAACCTGAGCTACAACTCCAGCGCCACGCTGGCCAAGGCCAACGAGTCTGACCTGCTCTACCGCGGCATGCGCGAGGAACTGATCGACCGCCTGATGTACCAACTCGCCGCGGTGAGGATGCCCAACTGATGCAGATCGCCGCCGATCAACTCGAGGCCCATCTCGCCAGCAAGCTGGGCCCGCTGTATGCGGTGCATGGCGACGAGGTGCTGCTGGTCAACGAAGCGGTCGATGCCATTCGCGCGCGCGCACGCGCGCAGGGCTTCGACGAGCGTGAGAGCCACACGGTGGAACGCGGTTTCGACTGGAGCCAGTTGCTCGCGGGCAGCCGCGAGATCAGCCTGTTCGGCGGGCGGCGGCTGATCGAGCTGCGCATTCCCGGAGGCAAGCCCGGGCGCGATGGGGCCGAGGCGCTGGCCGCACTGTCCGGGCATCTCTCGCCGGAGGTGATGGCGCTGGTCGTGCTGCCCCGGCTGGACGCGGCCACGCAGAAATCCGCCTGGTTCAGCGCCCTGGCGCAGACCGGTGTGGCGGTGCGGGTGGACAGCGTGGAACTGGCGCAATTGCCACGCTGGATTGCTGCACGGCTGCAGCGCCACGGCTTCACCCTGCCTGCAGGCGACGCCGGGCGGGCGCTGATCGACTTTCTGGTGGCGCGGGTGGAGGGCAATCTGCTGGCCGCACATCAGGAAATCGAAAAGCTCGCGCTGCTGTGCCCACCCGGCCCGCTCGACCCCGAGATGGTCGAACAGGCGGTGCTGAACGTGGCGCGCTACAGCGTGTTCAAGCTCGGCGAGGCGGTGCTCGGCGGGGACGTGGCGCGGCTGCTGCGCATGCTCGCCGGACTGCAGGCCGAAGGCGTGGCCCCGGTGCTGGTGCACTGGACACTGGCCGACGACGTGCGCGCCTGGCTGCGCATCCGCCAGGGGCTGGACGCCGGGCAGGCCTTGCCCGCACTGCTGCGGGCCAATCGCATCTGGGGCGTGAAGGAGAAGTTGCTGGAGCGGGCCTTGCCGCGCCTGCGCACCCCTGATCTGGAGCGCCTGCTGCAGCTCGCCGCGCAATGCGATCTGGCCGTCAAGGGCCTGCGCCCCGACAGCCTGCCGCGCGCACCGTGGGACGCACTGCAGGTGCTGGCGCTGTCCATGCTCGAGGCGCTCTGGCCCACGCTACCGAGCGCACGGCAGGGGCGGCGGCTGGTGCTGCATGCAGCGCTCTGAACTCTGGCGCCGTTCGCCAGTCCCACACGGCACCCTGCTGTGCAGGTCTCAAACCCTCAGTGAGCCGCCCTGGTGCGGCGCTTTTCGCCACCTTGCATCATGTTCCAACATCGCCCCACGACCCGCCTGACCCGAACCCTGGCCGCACTCGCTCTGGCGACGGCCGCTTTGCCGCCCGCTGCGCTTGCACAAACCGCAGAGGCGCCCGTCCCCAGCCTCACCGCGGGCCCGGATGATGTGATGCGCATTCTGCCCACCGAGCTGCTTGCCGCGGTGCGGCAGCCCTGCCACGGCATCAAGATCGCCGCCCCGGCGTGGGACGCGCAGCTCGACGCCTCGGCCAAGTTGCTGCTCACCCTGGACCAGCCCGCGGTACCCGCCGGGCAGGCCACACTGCCCCGGGCCATGCTGTGCCCGGCGCCCAGTGCCCTCGCCGCAGCCTGGACGCGCGCGGCGGAGCAGGCGAACAATCTGGTCAAGCTCGACTTTCCCGGCGCTCCGCTGCAGACGGCTGGCGCAGACGGCAAACAGGCGTCTGCGATCACCGGCGCGAGCTTCATCGGTCTGAAGGGCAGCCGCGTATTGGTGGTCAACCAGAGTGCGCAGCCGGTGCGCGTGCGCCTGGGAACCTGGGTGAGCAAGACCGCGCGGCTGGATCAGTACACCGAGCAGCCCGGCGCGGCCAAACCGCCTCGGATCGAGCACCTGCAGCGTCCGCTGGACGCGCAGGATGCGCAAGGCGTGCTGCTGCCGCCGAAATCGCTCAGTGTGATCGGCTGAACCCCGCTCGCACACGCGTTCTCAAGCAAACGCAGGGTCGGCGTGCCGCCCCTGGGGCCATTTCAGGCCGCCCACTGCCGCAGTTCAGCCAGTCCGACCACGCCCGTCCACGGCTGGCCTTGCACCTGTCCCGAGGCCGGGGCGGCGTCATCGCCCAGGCCATCGAGCCAGGCCAGCGCGCCGTCGAAGTTTTCATGATGGGTATAGGCCCCGGTGGTGACCACGGTGCGCAGCCCGGCGCCCTGCGCGGCGCGCAGACCGTTGGTCGAGTCTTCAAAGGCCAGAGCGTGTTCGGGGCGCAGCGCCATGCGCTCCAGCACCCAGGTGTAGATGCCGGGATCGGGCTTCTTGCGCGGCACCGCATCGCCCGCGCCCACAGCCTCGAACCAGCGCATGCCACCCGTGCCCAGCGTGGCATTGATCAGGGCCTCGACATTGTCGGGTGTCGTGGTGGTGGCAATCGCCAGCCGCATCCCGGCGCCTCGGGCCTGTTCCAGCAGCCGCCGCACGCCGGGGCGCAGGCCGATGCCGCCTTCGGCGACCAGGCGCACGTAATGCGCGGTCTTGCGGCGATGCAGTTCGGCGATCAGGCCAGCTGCCTCCGGGCGTGCCGCTGCCTGCGGATCGATCTCCTGCCAGTAGGCCAGCATGCGCTCCTTGCCGCCGGTGATGGCGAGCAGGCGACCGTAGGTCGGCACGTCCCAGTTCCAGTCGAGACCGGCATCGGCAAAGGCCTGATTGAAGGCGATGCGGTGGCCGTCGCGCTCGGTTTCGGCCAGGGTGCCGTCCACGTCGAAAATCAGCGCCTGGAGCGTGCTCATGGCGCGTCCTTCCACTTGATCGAGCAGCCGATGCTGGGGTATTGCTCGTCGGGGCCGATGCCTGTGGCGGCGATCTGCTTCATGGCCTCGAACAGATCACGGCGCACATCGGGCGCTGCGGCCTGCTTGCGCGAGGCATCGAGCTGGCCGCGGTACTGCAGTTTCAGATCGGCGTTGAAGCCGAAAAAGTCGGGGGTGCACACCGCGCCGTAGGCCTTGGCCACGGCCTGCGATTCGTCGAACAGGTAGGGGAAGGAAAAGCCGTGCCGAGCGGCAAACACCTTCATGTTGTCGAAGGAATCCTCGGGGTAGGCGGTCACGTCATTGCTGTTGATCGCGACCGCGCCGATGCCCAGCGCGCGCAATTCGTCGGTGTCGCGCCGGATGCGGTCTGCCACAGCCTGCACGTAGGGGCAATGGTTGCAGATGAACATCACCAGCAGCCCCTTGGGGCCGCGCAGGTCGGCCAGGGCATGGCTGCGCCCGTCGATGCCGGGCAGCGAAAAATCAGGGGCGGCAAAGCCGCGTTGCAACGGGTCGGCAGTGGCAGCCATGTGCATCTCCTCGCAAGGGTGGAAACAAAAGGTCGCACAGACGACAACCCCGGCAGGTGCCGGGGTTGTCGGTCAGTCTTGGTCAAGCACGGGAATCAGTTCACCTTGGGATCGAGCAGACCCTTTTCATAGCGCCTGGACATGTCTTCCAGGGTGATGGGCTTGATCTTGGCCGCATTGCCCGCCGTGCCGAAGGCTTCGTAGCGCGCCTTGCAGATGTCCTTCATGGCCTTGGTCGAGGCGATGAGGAATTTGCGCGGGTCGAACTCTTTCGGGTGCTCGGCCAGGAACTTGCGGGTGGCACCAGTGGAAGCCATGCGCAGGTCGGTGTCGATGTTGACCTTGCGCACACCGTGCTTGATGCCTTCGACGATCTCCTCCACCGGCACGCCATAGGTCTCGCCCATGTCGCCGCCGTAGGAGTTGATGATCTTGAGCCACTCCTGGGGCACCGAGGACGAGCCGTGCATCACCAGATGGGTGTTGGGGATGCGGGCGTGGATTTCCTTGATGCGGCCGATGGCCAGGATGTCGCCAGTGGGCGGACGGGTGAACTTGTAGGCGCCGTGGCTGGTGCCGATGGCAATGGCCAGGGCATCGACCTGGGTCTTTTTCACAAAGTCGGCGGCCTCTTCCGGGTCGGTGAGGAGCTGGCTGTGATCGAGCGTGCCTTCGGCGCCGATGCCGTCTTCCTCGCCGGCCGTGCCGGTCTCGAGCGAGCCCAGGCAACCGAGTTCGCCCTCGACCGACACGCCGCAGGCATGCGACATTTCGACGACTTTGCGGGTGACGTCGACGTTGTATTCGTAGGTGGTCGGGGTCTTGCCGTCGGTACCGAGCGAGCCATCCATCATCACCGAGCTGAAACCCAGTTGAATGGAGCGCTGGCACACCGCGGGGCTGGTGCCGTGGTCCTGGTGCATGACCACGGGGATGTGCGGCCACTCTTCAACTGCGGCTTCGATGAGGTGGCGCAGAAAAGGCGCGCCGGCGTATTTGCGGGCCCCGGCGGAGGCCTGCAGGATGACGGGCGAGTTGGTCTCGTCGGCGGCTTCCATGATGGCGCGCACCTGTTCGAGGTTGTTGACGTTGAAGGCGGGGACGCCGTAGGAATGCTCGGCAGCGTGGTCGAGCAGTTGACGCAGGGAAATCAGGGCCATGACGGTCTCCTCAAGGAAAATGAATCGGGTTCAGCGGTTTCAGGACAGGGGCTGCTTGGCGCGTTGTTGCAGGATCTCGAAAGCCGGCAGGGTCTTGCCCTCGAGAATTTCGAGGAAGGCGCCACCACCGGTGGAGATATAGCCGATCTGGTCGGCAATGCCGTACTTGGCAATCGCCGCCAGGGTGTCGCCACCGCCCGCGATGGAGAACGCCGGGCTGGCTGCGATGGCCTCGGCCAGGGTCTTGGTGCCGTTGGCGAAGGCATCGAACTCGAACACGCCGACCGGCCCGTTCCAGACGATGGTGCCTGCGGTCTTGAGCTTGGCGGCCAGCGCGGCTGCGGTCTTGGGACCGATGTCGAGAATCAGATCGTCCTCGGCGACATCCTTGGCGTCCTTGACGGTGGCTTCGGCCGTGGCGCTGAACTGCTTGGCAACCACCACGTCCTGCGGGATGGGCACTTCCGCACCGCGTGCCTTCATCTTGTCCATCACCTTCTTGGCCTCATCCACCAGATCGGGCTCGGCCAGGCTCTTGCCGATAGGCAGTCCGGCAGCGAGCATGAAGGTGTTGGCAATGCCGCCGCCGACAATCAGGCCATCGACCTTGTCGGCCAGCGCCTGCAGGATGGTGAGCTTGGTCGACACCTTGGAGCCGGCAACGATGGCGACCAGCGGGCGCGCGGGCTTTTCCAGCGCGCGGCTGATGGCGTCGATCTCTGCGGCCAGCAGCGGGCCGGCGCAGGCGATCGGCGCGTATTTGGCGATGCCGTAGGTGGTGGCCTCGGCGCGGTGCGCTGTGCCGAAGGCGTCGTTGACGTAGATGTCGCAGAGCTTGGCGATTTTTTGCGCCAGCGCGTCGTCGTTCTTTTTCTCGCCCTTGTTGACCCGGGCGTTTTCGAGCATGACCACGTCGCCGGGGCGCACATCGAAGCCGCCATCGACCCAATTGGCCTGCAGCCGCACCGGCACGCCGAGCAGCTCGCTCATGCGCTTGGCTACGGGAGCCAGAGAATCTTCCGGCTTGAACTCGCCCTCGGTCGGGCGGCCCAGGTGCGAGGTGATCATCACCCCGGCGCCGGCGTCGAGCGCCATCTTCACAGCAGGCACGGAAGCGCGCACGCGCGTGTCTTCGGTGATCTCGCCCTTGTCGTTGAGCGGCACGTTCAGGTCGGCGCGGATGAACACGCGCTTGTCCTGAGCGAAACCGCGCTTGCACACTTCTTCAAAGGTCAGAATTTGCATCAGTCTCTCCTCGGTTCAGCTCCCTGCGGATCTGCGCGCAGATCTGCAGGGCAACGACATCAGTGGCTGGCGACGTGCTTGACAAAACGCATCATGTTGCAGGTGTAGCCGTATTCGTTGTCGTACCAGGACACGACCTTGACGAAGGTGGTGTCGAGGGCGATACCGGCCTCGGCGTCGAAGATCGACGGCATGGAGCAGCCACGGTAATCGGTGGAGACGACCTTGTCTTCGGTGTAGCCGAGCACGCCCTTGAGCGCGCCTTCGGAAGCGGCCTTCATCGCGGCGCAGATGTCGGCGTAGCTGGCTTCCTTGTTCAGTTCGACGGTCAGGTCGACCACCGACACGTCGGGCGTGGGCACGCGGAAGGCCATGCCGGTGAGCTTCTTGTTCAGCTCGGGGATGACCTTGCCCACGGCCTTGGCCGCTCCGGTGCTGGAGGGGATGATGTTGTCGAGGATGCCGCGGCCACCGCGCCAGTCCTTGCTCGACGGGCCGTCCACGGTCTTTTGCGTGGCGGTGGCGGCATGCACCGTGCTCATCAGGCCGCGCTTGATGCCGAAGCTGTCGTTGAGCACCTTGGCCACCGGGGCCAGGCAGTTGGTGGTGCAGGAGGCTGCGGAGACGATTTTCTCGCCGGCGTACTTGGCGTGGTTCACGCCGTAGACGAACATCGGCGTATCGTCCTTCGAGGGGGCGGACTGCACCACTTTCTTGGCACCGGCGTCGATGTGCTTCTGGCAGGTGTCGAGGGTGAGGAAGAACCCGGTGGCTTCGACCACCACGTCGGCATTCACCTCGCCCCACTTCAGGTTGGCGGGATCGCGCTCGGCGGTCAGGCGGATCTTCTTGCCGTTGACCACGAGGTTGTTGCCCTCCACGCCCACGGTGCCGTTGAAGCGGCCATGCACCGAGTCGTACTGCAGCATGTAGGCCAGGTAGTCGGGTTCGAGCAGGTCGTTGATGGCAACGATTTCCATGTCCTTGAACTCGGCTTCCTGCGCCACGGCACGGAACACCATGCGGCCGATACGGCCAAAGCCATTGATTGCAACACGAATGGTCATGAAACTCTCCTGAATGAAGTGAGGGAACGGAAATGGGTGTCTGTGTGGGCGTCTGCGCGTTGCGATCAATCCGCCAGGTTCAGGGCGGGTGCATTCACGGCCTCGGCGACTGTGGCCACCGTGGGGATGACGCGATCCGGCGTGGCCAGGGCGATGGGCTTGCCATGGTTGTAGCCATAGGGCACGGCCCACACCGCCACACCGGCGGCCCGCGCCGTTGCGACGTCGATCTCGGAGTCGCCGACGAACAGCGCCCGGTCGGCAGGCACTTTGAGGGCGTCGAGGCAATAGCGCACCGGCAGCGGATCGGGCTTCTTGGCTTCGAGCGTGTCCCCGGCGACCACCATGTCGAAGTAGTGCCGGATGCCGTGCACCATCAAGACCGTGGTGGCAAAGCGCTGCTCCTTGTTGGTGACCAGGGCGATGCGCACCTGTGCGCCGCGCAGGGCGCGCAGGGTATCGAGCACATCGGGGTAGAGACGGCTGCGCTGCCCGGTGCGCGCGGCGTAGAACTCGGCAAAGCGCGGCATCAGGATGTCGAGCGTGCCGGTACGCCGCACCGTCTCTTCCTCGAGACCGGTGGCGTGCGCATAGGCGTGCAGCATCAGCTCGCGCGTGCCGTGTCCGATCCAGGCGCGGATCAGATGCTCGGAGACCTCGGGCAGTTGCTGGTCACGCAGCAGGTCGTTGACCGCGTCGGCGATTTCCGGCGCGGTTTCCACCAGCGTGCCATCGAGGTCGAACATCACCAGATCGAACAATGCGGACATGGTTGCGGGTTCCAGTGCGCTCAGGCGGCTTGCAGCACGGACTTGGCCACGGCAACCGTGTGCTCTGCAGTCACCTTGAAGTGCTGATAGAGCTGCGGCGCCGGCGCGGATTCGCCAAAGGTGGCAATGCCGACGATGCCGCCGTTCAGGCCGACATACTTGTGCCAGAAGTCGGGATGCCCGGCTTCGATGGCCACGCGCGGCACGCCTGCGGGCAGCACATCGTTGCGGTAGGCCGCGTCCTGCCGGTCGAAGGCATTGGTGCAGGGCATGGAGACCACGCGGGTGGCGATGCCGCCGTCCTGCAACTGCGTCTGCGCCTTGAGGGCGATTTCCACTTCCGAGCCGGTGGCGATCAGCACGATCTGCGGCTTGCCGCCCTGCGCTTCGGACAGCACATAACCGCCACGCGAAATGAAGCGCTCGGCATCTTCCGGATGCGGGGTCGACACCAGATTCTGGCGCGACAGCAGCAGCGCACTGGGCCCATGCTTGCGCTCGATGGCGTGCTTCCAGGCCACTGCGGTTTCGAGCACATCAGCCGGACGCCAGACATCCAGATTGGGAATGAGGCGCAGGCTGGACGGCTGCTCGATGGGCTGGTGCGTCGGGCCGTCCTCGCCCAGACCGATGGAGTCGTGCGAGAACACATGGATCACGCGCTGCTTCATCAGCGCGCTCATGCGCACGCCGTTGCGTGAATAGTCGGAGAACATCAGGAAGGTGCCGCCATAGGGCAGGAAGCCGCCATGCAGCGCCATGCCGTTCATCATCGCGACCATGCCGAACTCGCGCACGCCATACGACAGATAGTTGAACGCCGTGCCCGGTGCAGCTTTCTCGAACGAATGCGAGGCCTTCACTGCAGTCAGGTTGGAGCCGGTCAAGTCGGCCGAGCCGCCGAACAGCCCGGGCAGCGCAGGTACCAGCGTCTCCAGCGCGATCTGCGAGGACTTGCGGGTGGCGGTGGCCGCCGTGACCTCGCGCGCCTTGGCATACAGGGTCTGCACGGTCTGGCCCCAGTTGGCGGGCAGATCGCCCGCCATGCGGCGCTTGAACTCGGCGGCAAGTTCGGGATGCGCTTTTTCATACGCAGCGAAGCGCGCATTCCAGTCGGCTTCGAGCTTGGCTCCGTGGAACCTGGCATCCCAGGCCTGGTAGATGTCGGCGGGGATTTCGAAGGGACCGTAGTCCCAGCCCAACGCCTTGCGGGTGGCGTCGGCCTCGGCCTGGCCGAGCGCGGCGCCGTGCACGTCGTGCGTGCCGGCCTTGTTGGGCGAGCCCCAGCCGATGGTGGTGCGGCAGATGATGAGGGTGGGTTTGTCGCTGGTCTTGGCCTCGGCGGTGGCCTTCTCCACGGCGGCCGCATCATGGCCGTCGATCGGGCCGATCACGTTCCAGCCATAGGCCAGGAAGCGCTGGGCGGTGTTGTCGGAGAACCAGTGCTCGACATGACCGTCGATGGAAATGCCGTTGTCGTCGTAATAGGCGATGAGCTTGTTCAGCTTCAGGGTGCCGGCCAGCGAGCAGGCTTCGTGGCTGATGCCTTCCATCAGGCAGCCGTCGCCCAGGAACACATAGGTATGGTGGTCGACGATGGCGTGACCGGGCTGGTTGAACTGGGCAGCCAGCACCTTTTCGGCCAGCGCCATGCCCACGCCATTGGCAATGCCCTGACCCAGCGGACCGGTGGTGGTTTCCACGCCCGGGGTGTAGCCGACCTCGGGGTGGCCCGGGGTCTTGCTGTGCAACTGGCGGAAGCGCTTGAGTTCCTCGATCGGCAGGTCGTAGCCGGTCAGGTGCAGCAGCGCGTAGATCAGCATCGAGCCGTGGCCGTTGGACAGCACGAAGCGGTCGCGGTTGGCCCAGTGCGGATTGGCCGGGTTGTGGTGCAGGTGATTGCGCCACAGCACTTCGGCGATGTCGGCCATGCCCATGGGGGCGCCGGGGTGGCCAGAGTTGGCGGCCTGCACGCCGTCGATGGCGAGGAAGCGGATGGCGTTGGCCAGACGGCGGCGCTGTTGGGTATCGAGTTGCAGGGTGGTCATGGTGGGTATCCCGGAGGTTCAGCCAGCGCGACGCTTGAGGTCCATCAAGCGCAGGATCATGGGGGTGAAAATCAGCTGCATGGCAATGCCCATCTTGCCGCCGGGCACGACCAGGGTGTTGGGACGGCTCATCCATGAGTCGTGGAGCATGGACAGCAGGTAGGGGAAGTCGATGCCCTTGGGGTTGGCGAAGCGGATCACCACCATGCTTTCATCGAGGGTAGGAATGTCCTTGGCGATGAAGGGATTGGAGGTATCGACCGTGGGCACGCGCTGGAAGTTGACGTGGGTACGCGAGAACTGCGGCGTGATGTGGTGCACGTAGTCGGGCATGCGGCGCAGGATGGTGTCCATCACGGCCTCTTGCGAGTAGCCGCGCTGGATCTGGTCGCGGTGCAGCTTCTGAATCCACTCCAGGTTGATGATGGGCACCACGCCCACGAGCAGATCGACCTGCTTGGACACGTCGATGGTGCCGTCGGCATAGCCGCCATGCAGACCTTCGTAGAACATCAGGTCGGAACCCGGCTTGATGTCCTTCCAGTCGGTGAAGTTGCCGGGCTCGACGCCGAATTCGGCCGCCTCGCTCGCATCGTGAATGTACTTGCGCACCTTGCCGCCGCCGGTCTCGCCATAGGCCTTGAACACGGCTTCCAGTTCGCCCAGCAGATTGGCGTCGGGGCCGAAGTGGCTGAAGTGGCGGTTGCCCGCTGCTTCCTGCTTTTTCATTTCCTCGCGCATTTCCATGCGGTTGAAGCGATGGAAAGAATCGCCCTCGACGATCTGCGCAGTGAGTTTCTCACGGCGGAAAATGTGCTGGAAGCTGCGCATCACCGTGGTGGTGCCGGCGCCCGACGACCCGGTGATGGCAATGATGGGATGTTTGACAGACATGGTGCGAGCCTCTTTTCAATACAAGGAAATCAATGCATGCGGCGCTCGTCTTGATGCGGGCCACCGCCAGGGTTGATCAGGCACGAAGCACAATCGCTGCCGCCTGGCCTGCTCCGCTTCGGCACAGGCCAAAGCGCGCAGTTCACGCGGCAGCGGCGAACATCAACTGCGGGCTTCGTCGCGATACAGCGAACGCTCTTTGAACAGCGGGGATTCAAAGGCCTTGTCTTCGCCGCGATCGTATTCGGCGTGATAGCGTTCCAGGCGCTCGATTTCGTTTCTGGAACCCAGCATCACCGGGACGCGCTGATGCAGCGAGGTGGGCTGCACCTCAAGGATACGCCCGCGCCCGGTGGAGGCTGCGCCGCCCGCCTGTTCGATGATCATGCCGATCGGATTGGCTTCGTACATCAGGCGCAGACGGCCCGGCTTGCTCGGGTCTTTGGTGTCCTTGGGGTACATGAAAATGCCACCGCGCATCAGGATGCGGTGCACATCGGCCACCATCGAGGCGATCCAGCGGGTGTTGAAGTCGCGTCCGCGCACCCCCGTCTTGCCGGCCTTGCACTCGGCGACGTAGCGCTGCACAGGCGGTTCCCAGAAACGCTCGTTGCTGGTGTTGATCGCGAATTCGCTGGTGTCTGCGGGAATCTGCAGATTGGGATGGGTGAGGATGAAGTTGCCGATTTCGCGATCGAGGGTGAAACCGTGCGTGCCCTTGCCGACCGTCAGGACCAGCATGGTGGACGGGCCGTAGATGGCATAGCCGGCAGCGACCTGCTCCACGCCAGGGCGAAGGTAGTCGGCCACGGTGGGGTCGCCGATCTTGGTGTGGCGCAGCACCGAGAAAATGGTGCCAACCGACACGTTGACATCGGTGTTGCTCGATCCGTCGAGCGGATCGAAGATGAGCATGTAGGGGCCGCGCTCGAATTCCTTGGGCAGCACATAGGGGTCATCCATCTCCTCGGAGGCCATGCCGGCCACCAGTCCACCCCACTCGCACGCCTGAATCATGGCGTCGTTGGAGAGCACGTCGAGCTTTTTCTGCACTTCGCCCTGCACGTTGTGCGTGTCGAGCGCACCGAGGAAGCCGCCGAGCGCCCCCTTGGACGTCATGGCGGAGATGGCCTTGACCGCAGCGGTCACGTCCACCAGCAACGCGGCCAGATCGGCCTGATCGTCCGTGCCGTGCAATTGCTCGATGAGGAATTTTGAGACTGTGGTGCGACCGGACTGCATGATGTGGCTCCCAATGGTGATAGGCCTCGGTCAGCAAATTCCCCTGCCACACAGATAGATGCAGGGCAAGCCGCTGGCGCGAGGCCTGATGACTTTTTGAAGCAACCTGCCGCGCGCAGTACGCAAGCACCACGCAAGCGCCAAGTCACTTCAAAAAGCCCGCAGCCCCAAAACGGAGACTCGCATGAACAGACTTCATCGGCTGCGGTAAAAGCTCCTGAAGCGAACTTCGGAGCCCGTTCACAAACGGCGCGAATACCACCCGGTTGCGGCTTTTTTGCCACAAACCTTTATCGCATGTTGCGAATTTAAGCGGCAATTCGAATTAAGGTAAATTCACGATTTATTGACGTTGAGATCAGGAAAGTTGATGAAAAATGCCACCCTCCGTCAGCTCCGCGTTTTCAGCGCAGCTGCGCGTCATCTGCATTTTGGCAAAGCGGCAAAGGAAATGCATCTGACGCCGCCCGCCGTCTCCATGCAGATTCGCGAGCTGGAAGCCCAGGTCGGGCTGCCCTTGTTCGAGCGTCAGGGGAAGTCGGTCAGCCTGACGCTGACGGGCGAATATCTCGTTGTCTACGCGCGCAAGGTATTGGCCACGCTGAAGGACGCTGAAGATGCCATGGCGCGGCTGCGCGGCATCAAGGCGGGGAGACTGACCATCGGCATGGTGAGCACGGCCCAGTATTTCGTGCCGCGGCTGCTGGCGCGATTCCATGCCGAATATCCCCATGTGGAACTGCGTCTTTCTGTGGGCAACCGCGAGCAGCTGGTCAATCAACTGCAGAACAGCGAGCTGGATCTCGCCATCATGGGACGCCCACCGCGCGACGTGGCCACGCGGGCCGAGCCGTTTGCCGCGCATCCCATGGGCATCATCGCCTCGCCGCAGCACCCTCTGGCGACGGGCGGACCCCATCCGGCCTCCTTGCTCACCCAGTTCAATTTCATCATCCGCGAGCCGGGGTCGGGCACGCGCGCGACATTCGAGGAGTATCTGAACCAGCATCAGATGGAATTGCCGATGTTCACCGAGATGCAGAGCAATGAGACCATCAAGCAGGCGGTCATGGCCAATATGGGCATCAGCTTCCTGTCCTTGCACACCATCGAACTGGAACTGAGCAGCGGCCTGCTTGCCGTCCCCTCGATTGAAGGCATGCCATTGCTGCGCCGCTGGTATGCAGTGAACAGCCTGGCCAAGCTGCTGTCACCTGGGGCCGAGACGTTCCGCTATTTCATCCTGGAACACGGAGAGTCCTTTCTTGCCGAAACCTTTGGCAACGCGATCTGGCCGCACGGCATGGACGTGGCAAGCACCCGATCCTGAAACGCAGTGTCGTTCACCCGGCTGCGCGCATCAGCGCTGCCAGCGGCGCTGTGTCGGCGCGCAGCACCCTTGGCCCCAGGCTCACAGCATGAAAACCGTGACGCAGCAGCATGGCGGTTTCTTCTTCGTCCAGCCCGCCCTCCGGGCCTGAAACCACCCAGCCCGACTCGCCGGAGGCGAAGGGCTGCAGCGGCGCTGTCGCCGCCGGGCTGAGGAGGCAGCGCTGGGTGACGCTGTGGTCGCGTGACTGGCGCTCGAGCCAATCTGGCAGGGTTGCCACCTGCGCAATCACCGGCACGCGATTGCGTCCACATTGCTCGCAGGCAGCAATTGCCACCCCCTGCCAGTGGGCAACCCGGCGCTGCGCGCGCTCGCCCTGCAGCCGCAGCACACTGCGCCGTGTGATCAAGGGCTGGATGGCCGTCACGCCGAGTTCCACGGCTTTTTCCACCAGGGCATCCATGCGTTCGTTCGCCGGCATGCCCATGGCCAGCATGACCCGCGCGTGCGCCTCGCGCTCGATCGGGAGGTGTTCCCGCAACTGCAGCCAGCGGTCGTCGAGCAATTCGCCGGCCCACTCTCCGCCGGTGCCGTCAAACACGGTCACCGCCTGTCCCGCAGCCAGACGCAACACCTTGGCGTGCCTTGCTGTCGCCTCTGGCATCGGCAGCCGACCGGGCGCGAGGGTGGCCTCAGACGGCGGGATGAAGAAGCGGCAGGACACGGCAATGGCTCTGAATGAACGCGCGCATCAGGCCGCAGCCAGTTGGGCCAGCACAGCCTCGGTGTCTGCGCTGAACAGACGAACGCCTTCCTGCAGTTTTTCAGTGGCCATGATGTCGTCTTGCATGCCCTGCACAAAGGCAGTCTGGCTCAACACGGGCGCATCGGGGTCTTGCACGGCATCGGCCTGTGCGTTGGTCAATTGGGCGGGCATGGCCCGATCACTCGCGGCCAGCGCATCGAGCAGGGAGGGCGGAATGGTGAGCAGGTCACAACCGGCGAGCGCTGCGATCTGGTCGAGATCCCGGAAACTCGCTCCCATCACCTCGGTCGGCACGCCCTGTTGCTTGTAATACCGCCAGATGCGCACCACGGCCTGAACACCTGGATCGTTGGCGCCACGACGGGACTGGGCGTCCCACGCGGCACCCGCCCGAAGGCGGTGCCAGTCGGTGATGCGACCGACGAACGGGGAGATCAACTGCACGCCGGCCGCCGCGCAGGCCTGCGCCTGGATGAAGCTGAACAGGAGGGTGAGATTGCAATGGATGCCTTCCGCTTCGAGCCTGCGCGCGGCAAGTATGCCCTCCCAGGTGGCGGCAATCTTGATGAGCACGCGCTCGCGCGCGACACCCTCGGCAGCGTAACGCGCCATCAGCGCGCGGGCGCGCTGCACGGTGGCGTCGGCATCGTGCGACAGCCGCGCATCGACCTCGGTGGACACGCGCCCGGGAAGCCGCTGCAGGATCTCCAGCCCGAAGGCCACGAGCAGCGCGTCGAGGCGGTCGTTCACGTCGGCCGAGCCGCGCACCGCCGTGGTCACCAGATGGGCATAGCGAGGGTCGGCTGCGGCCTTGCGGATCAGACTGGGATTGGTGGTGGCATCCCGCGCGCTCCAGCGGGACAGCAGGTCCAGATCGGCGGTATCGACCACGACGACAGTGGACGCGGCCAGAGATTCAAGTGCAGACATGGGTGACGGCGAGGCAGCAGACGCGAAGCGCTCATCTTAGAGGAGCACCGGCAGCCTCCCGGCAGGTCAATCGTCGTCGTCGAGCTCCGCGCTCCATCCCTTTTCCTGGGCGCGCCGCATGGCCCGCTCATACAGGGCGCGATGGCGCTCGAGCAGCTCGGGCGGCAGGCGGCTGGGCAGGTTGCCGTACTGATCCCACTCGGCCTCCACCCGCTGCATCAGGCCCTGCATGCGCTGCAGATCCCAGCCCTTGCAGTCTTCGGTCTCGGGCAAGAGCCCGAACACCCAGGCATCGAGGACCACTCGGCCCAGCTGGGTGATGCCGTGCGCATCGGCGTGATAGCCGGGATAGATCGGTTTGTCTTGCATGGTGAACTCGTTTGGGTCGTGGTGCGGCAAGGTCTGCGAGACCAGCGCCGCAGCCGTTCAGGCAACCCAGCGTTGCAGGTAGGAGTGGATGAGTTCGGACACTTTATCGGATTTGATGATCAGACCCAGATCGATCATCTCGGATCCCAGTGCCATGCTGCGATTGTTTGCCGGGACCGGCGCCGGAACGATGTGGTGCGCCTCTTCGCGGAAGAACACGGCAGCAACCACGCCGGCGAACAGCAGATCGCGGGTGGACTCGCGCCGGGAAACCTGCCCGCCGCGCCGCTCGATGAAGACCGGGCTGCCGCTGGAGCCGGGATAGACCGCCGCATCGATGAGAAACTGGCGGTGCCCCTCGAAGTCCAGCGCCGCAGGCGTGGCCGTGGTGCCACGCCGCAGGATGGGCATGAGATTGACCTGATCCCACACCCCGCTGGGATAGCCGACGAACAGCACATCTTCCAGGGCGTCGAACTGCTGCCAGGTGGCCGCGTCGGGAATGAGTCGGCTGTCGATCGGCTCGACATACAGCTCCACGCCCTGCTCCTGCGCCGCCTGCTGCAGCGGGGCGAGCGGAATGAGGGCCAGATCGACCTCGGCGTCTGGGTGGAGATGCCATGCCGCGGGGAATTCGTCGATATTGAGCTGGAAGCGCTGGCCGAACACCGGACGGCCCTGCTGCTTCTGGGTGAACACCAGGCCACCGCGGCGCACGCCTTCAACGAGATGCCGGTTGGTGACGACAAAGTCCGACACACCACGGGCATGCGCGTGGCGCACGACAAAGGCGGTGCCGGAGCCCTCGCTGCCGTCGTCGAGCACGGTATCGACCCGCACGGTGGAAAACAGCAGGCGCTTGGCGGTGGAATCGATGTCCATGTGGCGTCAGGCCGGTTCAGTGATGCGTGGCAGATTGGTTCAAGCGCTCGATGGCGCCAATTGCCGCCCGTTGCGCCGCTTCGGCCTCGGCCTCGGTGCCCATCATGGTCAGGCGTCCGAAGGTGCCGAAGGGCTTCACGTCCACCAGGGTGACATGCGCTGCCTTTTCCGCCTCGTTGGCGGCATAGACGATGTAGCCTGCTGGCTCGACTTCCAGGATGAACATGCTCTTGCCCGGCAGGATCATGGAGCCCTTGCGGAACTGGCGGTTGATGAGGGTGGCGTGGTCTGGCGTGATGGCGCGGATGATTTCATTCCAGGCCACCTTGCAGCGCAGACGTGCGTCTTCCTGGGTTCCCAGTTGCTGCAGGATGACCTGTCCCGCGGCCTGCACCTCGCTCTGGTTGCGGTAGTGGATTTCCATCGAGCCGAACGACCGCTCGACCACCTGCTCGCCCATGCGCACATTGGTCTTTTTCAGCGCAATGTCGGAGAGGTTGTGCACCGCCATGCCGGGCGCCACTTCCACCCACAGGCAGGCATCGCCCGGAATGGGCAGAAAGCCTTGCGAGGACGTGGCCAGGTAGGACGCGAGCTGCGGCTGCAGCGCGTCGATGAAGACAAAGGTGCGCAGGGAGATTTTCATGCCGTGCGCGCCTCAGCGGGTGAGACTCATGTAGAGCATGGGGAGTTTTTCGGGCAGGCGCTCGACCTTGTCGATCACCGTGAAGTTCTTGACGCCGAAGATACGCGAAACGTACAGGTCGGCATGCGGATCGAGCGAGAGCGCATAGACCGTGATGCCCTGCTGCAGCAACTGCTCGACCGCGCGCTTGGTATCGTGCCGCAGATATTGCGGATCGCGCACATCGTTGTCGGCAGGCTCGCCATCGGTGACCACAAAGCAGATTTTCTTGCGCTTGGCCTGCTGTGCCAGGTAGTGGCCCGCATGGCGCAGGGCCGCGCCCATGCGGGTGGAGTAACTGCCCTTCATGCCGGCCAGCCGCGCCTTGGCCAGGTCGCCATACGGCTGGTCGAAATCCTTGAAGCGGTAGTAGTGCACATCATGCCGCCCGTCGGAGCAAAAGCCGTGGATCGCGAACGGGTCGCCGATGCGCTGCAGCGCTTCGGCCAGCAGCACCGTGGCCGAGCGGGTGAGGTCGAGCACCGAGTAGTCGTGCCCGCGCACCTTGTCGTTGGACGACTCGGACATGTCGAGCAGCACCATCACGGCCAGATCGCGCTGCGCGCGCTTGAGCCGCACCATGATGCGCGGATCGGGCTGCACGCCCATGCGCAGGTCGGTGTAGGCGCGCACTGCGGCATCGATGTCGATGTCGTCGCCGTCTTCCTGGCGGCGGATGCGCTGCAGGCCCTGCGGGATCATCGACTCGATGAGGAATTTCAGCCGCGACACCACCGGCTTGTGCGCGGCCAGAATGGCGTCGATCACCGCAAGGTCGCCCACCGGTGGGTGGCGCTCGAGCACGGTGGCCCAGCTGGGGCGATCGAGCTGGATCTGATAGTCCCACTCGGGGTAGTGGAAGGGTTCGGAAATCGGCGGGCGGCCTTCGAGCGAATTGATGGTCACGCCTTCCTGGTCGAGGTAGAACTCGGTGGGCAGGATCCACACCTCCTGCGCATCATCGCCGGCGAACTCGTTGTCCACCTCGTTGACCATCTCCATCACGCTGGCCTTGCGCCGCACCTGCTGCTGCGTTTCCCAGGTGGCGGCCAGCGCCTGCGCCTCGTCGTACTCCTCCAGCTCCCAGATGGCGCGGTTGTCGTCGCGGTAGATCGCGCGCAGGCCGTCGGTGCGCTTGTTGAAATCGGGCAGGTCGAGCGCCGTCAGGCTGTGCGACAGGTCGATGCCCACGTTCCAGCTGAACTTGGGGTCCAGCAGATCGGGCTGAGCGCGGAAATGGCTCACCGCCTGCTGCACCCAGGGGTGCGGATCGGCGCTGGCGTCTTCCAGCAGCGCGCGCGCCAGGCGGTTGAGCAGATCGCCGACGGTCCTGGGCTCGCTGAAGTCGGGCAGCGGCTGCAAGGCCAGCCAGGCGTCGCGCATGTTCGGAAACTGCGCGATCGCCAGCGCCTCCACCCGCGCATCCTCGATCACCTCGATGAGCGCGATCTGCAGCGGGGACAGCATCTGCATGGATAGCGGCTCGACCGTGAACATCAGATGTGCCGCGCAATGGTTGGCAGCGGCACGGTAGACGTCCAGCGCGCTGACGATCTGCTCCGGCAGCGTGTCGGGGCCGAGGGGACGGACGTCATCGTAGGCGTCTGCGATGTGAATGACGTAGCGCTCGATGTAGGGCTTGAGGCCTTCGCGGTTTTCGTAATCTCCCGCAGTGGGGCGCATGAAAAAGTCGCGCCCCCACATGGCCCGCAGGTAGATGTTGAGACGCCGCTGCACGTCCACGAACAAGGTGCCCTTGCGCTCTTGCTGCAGGACAGACAGCGCATCGGGACTCTGCAGAGAAAAATAGGCGACCTGCCCGTCGAAATCGGCTTTGTAGGCCTGCGCGCCCCATTGCGCCCAGCGACGCAAGCCCCCCAGGGTGAGCTGCGACAGCAGCCGCTCGAGGTTTTCCAGCATGGGCCGCAGCCCGCGTGGCGCCTGCGCCAGCATGAGCGACAGCACACTGAGGAACTGGCGGAACAGCTCTTCGTCGCCCAGGCGTTGGGCCGCCAGCGGCGCGGTGCCGACGATCAGCGCCAGCACATGGCCCGATGTCTTGGAGGACATGGCCAGCAGGAAGTTGACCACGTCGGGCAGCACATCCTCGCCGATGGCGCGCGCCAGTTCGGGCATGGACTGCAGATAGGTGACCACCAGATCCTCGCCACGGCCGAGCTGATGCAACGCCACCGCGCCCTTGAGGTAGTTGTCCAGCCCGCGCGACGAGAAGGCGCGCGCCGCCTCGTTCCAGGAGGCGCGCAGGACATCCTGCGCCCCGCTGGGCAGCTCATCGACTAGCTCCTGGAATTCTTCGAGATGGATCGCCATGATGGGCTCATCGCACGGTCCGACGGCTCGACCTGCAGGCGAGCAGCCGGGCCGTGCCTGCGCGTCAGAAGTAGGTGGTCACCGCCGCGTCCAGCGCGTCGCGCATGTCCGGGTCATCGGTGATCGGGCGCACCAGCGCCATCCGGCAGGCGCCCAGCGGCGCCACGCCCTGCGCGATGAGCGAGGCGGCGTAGATCAACATGCGGGTGGACAGGCCCTCGTCCAGACCATGCCCCTTGAGGTTGCGCGAGCGCTCCGCAATGTGCACCAGATTCTTGGCGACGTCCAGACCCACGCCGGATTCATGCGCCACGATCTCGGCCTCGATCTCGTGCTCGGGGTAGTGGAAGTCCAGCGCAGCAAACCGCTGCTTGGTGGATTGCTTCAGATCCTTCATCAGGCTCTGATAGCCGGGGTTGTACGAAATGACCACCTGAAAATCGGGATGCGCCTGGATGATCTCGCCCTTTTTCTCCAGCGGAAGGATGCGGCGGGCGTCGGTGAGCGGGTGGATGGCCACCGTGGTGTCCTGCCGCGCCTCGACCACTTCGTCGAGGTAACAGATCGCCCCCAGCCGCGCGGCCATGGCCAGCGGGCCGTCCTGCCAGCGCGTGCCGTTGGCGTCGAGCAGGTAGCGGCCCACCAGGTCGGCGGCGGTCATGTCCTCGTTGCACGCCACGGTGATCAGCGGCTTGCCGAGCTTCCATGCCATGTATTCGACAAAGCGCGTCTTGCCGCAGCCGGTCGGGCCCTTGAGCATGACCGGCAAACGCACGGAATACGCCGCTTCGTACAGGTCGACCTCATCGCCCACGGCACGGTAGTAGGGCTCCTGGGTGACACGGTAAGCGTCCAGGCCGATGGCGGCAGGCGCCTGGATGTCAGCGGCCGGCCGGGGCGCCGTCGGCATGACCGAGGCAGAGCGCGCGGGACGGGCATCCTGGCGGGGTGCATAAGTGCGAACATAGTCGTCGTGACGCATGGCGATCTCTTTCAACTGGGCGCCGGTCCACCGTGGGATGGCCCGGCGCAAGGAATGTTCAGTCGGGCCAGACACGCTGCGGGAACAGCGTGGAGGCAGATGATGTCGGTTCGGCCGCCAGACGCCGCGTGCCTGCCTCGGGCACTTGCTGGGCTGTGGGCTGGGTGGCCGACGCGGCCTTTGTAGCAGGCGCGGCGTGCTTTGCCGCGCTCTTGCGTGCGGGAGCCGGGCTCGTGGTCTTGGCGGGTTGGGCGGAACGCGCCTGACGCACGCTCTGGGTCAACTTGTCCTTGATGCTGCTCATGATGGATAAACCTCCTTGAGTATGGCGTCGATTTCCTCGGCTGCGCCCTGTCCGCGGGCGCCCATCTGGTAGACCGACAGGCCGTCGAGCGCCGAAGCGCGGTAGATCGCCCTGCGGCGCATGGCAGCGCGCAGCACGGGCAGGCCAAACTCCGCCAGCGCGTCCTGCATGGCAGCGGACAAGGCACTGCGCTGCTCGATCTGATTGAGCACCAGAAATGCGCGCAGCCCCGGGTTGTGCGCCCTGGCCGACTCGACCTCCTGCGGCAGGCGCAGGCTGGCCCATAGATCGACTGGCGACGGCAGCACGGGAATCAGCGCCACATCGCTGGAGCGCAGCGCCTGGCTGGAGGCATGGCTGTCGAGCGAGGGCGGGCAGTCGAGCACGATATGCCGGTACGCCTTGTACGTCTGCCGCAGCGCGGCACCATCCCAGCGCCCGGACATCTGCTTGACGATGGCGGGGTAGGGCTGCGCGCCAGCGCCGCCCCATTGCAGTGCGGAGCCTTGCGGGTCGAGATCGACCACGACGGTCGGGCCCTGCCGCGCCAATCCAGCGGCGAGATTCATCGCCAGAGTGGTCTTGCCGGCGCCGCCTTTCTGGTTGATGACGGCCAGCACCTTGGCTGTGGCCATGACTCAGTCCGATCCCTGCGCCAGCGCGTCGATGCGTGCTGCGAAGGCATGCTCGGCCTCGCCAAGAACCTTGCCGTCGATGGCATCGAGCGTGATGTTGACGTAGGTGGTGCCGAAATTGATGTTCTGCGGGTGTTGTCCGGCTTGTTCGGACAGCGCGGCCAGCGCATCCAGGAAGGCGCGCGTCTGGCCGTAGCTGCCAAACGCGAAGCGCTTGAACAGCGTCGGTGGCTTGCCCTGCTCGCGCCAGCTGGTGGATGACTCATCCATGGGAGACTCCTTCGTTCTGCTGGACCCGCTGCAGATGGTGTGATTCCTCATCGAGCAGACGCGCAAACAGCGCGGCGGAATCGCTGTCCCGCACCCGCTGTGCGTGACGCAGCGCATCCGCGTACAGACGCATCGCATTGACTTCCAGCTGCGCGTCGTGTGCCTGCAACTCGGCCGGGCTGCGCCCCAGACGTGCGGGGGGCAGGTTTCCAGCGGAGGGCGCAATGCCGTGCAGGATGAGCTGCTCCATCAGCGCACTGGCGTGGTCGAGTTCCTCCAGCGCCTCGCGGCGCAGGTCTGCGGCGAGGGCGTGATCGCCCCACAGCCGGGCCAGCACACTCTGGGCGAGATACTGCTGCACCGCGGTCATTTCATGACCGAGCGCGCGGGTCATCCAGCCCAGGGTGCGGGGATCCACTGCCATTTGCGCCGCCCCGTTCAGCTGCGCGTCGAGGTGATTTCGGCATCACGGCCGCCGCCGTCCGCGTCGGGCTTGCTTGGCAGAATGCCTTCGACTTCGCCGTGCACGCGGGCGATGATGTGCGCAGCCACCAGGCCGTCACCCACGCGCTCGCAGGCGTCGGCGCCTGCGCGCACTGCCGCATTCACCGCGCCGGTTTCGCCGCGCACCAGCACAGTCACGTAACCACCACCGACGAACTGGCGACCGATCAGTCGCACGTCCGCTGCCTTGCACATCGCGTCGGCGGCTTCAATCGCCGGCACCAGTCCGCGCGTTTCGATCATGCCCAGGGCAATGCCCGTCACACTTGTCATTGCTGAATCTCCATCAGGTTTCACCTCGACCGCCGCTGGGCGCAACCATGCAGGCGGGGTTGGCGCGTTCATGCTGAACGCCGATCAGGCGCTCGGCGCGGAAGGCAGAATACCCTCGACTTCACTATGCACACGGGCAATGATGTGCGCAGCCACCAGGCCGTCACCCACGCGCTCGCAGGCGTCGGCGCCTG
>JAGDVQ010000133.1:29339-31534 GCA_023255715.1 Thiomonas sp. | reverse complement strand
GTGCCGCCTATGTGCCGCTCGACCCGACCTTGCCCGCCGAACGGCTGAGCGGCATGGCGCAAGACGCCGACATCAAGCTGCTGCTCACACGCCATGCCGAGCACGCCAGTCGAACCGATGCATTCTCAGCGCAGACGCAAGCCCTGTTTCTGGACGACATGACCTGGCAGGCGCATGACGCCGTGCCGCCACTGGCTGCCCTCGGCAACGAAAACGATCCCGCTTATGTCATTTTCACCTCCGGCTCAACCGGCCGACCCAAGGGCGCGATGAACGCGCATCGCGGCATCGTCAACCGCCTGCTCTGGATGCAGGAGGCCTACGCCCTGCAACCCGGCGAGCGGGTGCTGCAGAAAACGCCGTTCAGTTTCGACGTGTCGGTGTGGGAGTTCTTCTGGCCGCTGACGGTCGGCGCCACCTTGGTCATCGCGCGGCCAGACGGTCACCGCGACAGTGCGTATCTGGTCGATCTGGTTCAGCGCGAACACATCGACGTGATGCACTTCGTGCCCTCCATGCTGCGCTTCTTCTTGGACGAGCCCGGCGCAGCGGCCTGCGCATGCCTGCGGCAGGTCGTGTGCTCAGGCGAAGCCTTGCCGCTCGATCTGGTGGAGCGCTTTTTCACCCTGCTGCCCCATACCGGGCTGGCCAATCTCTATGGCCCCACCGAAGCCGCAGTGGATGTGAGTGCGTGGCAGTGCCACCCCGCCGAACCCTCGGGCACGGTGCCCATCGGCGCGCCCATTGCCAACACCCAATTGCATGTGCTCGACACCCACCTGCGGCCTTTACCCATCGGCACTGCTGGAGAGCTCTACATCGGTGGCGTCCAGGTCGGCATGGGCTATGTCAACCAGCCTGCGCTCAGTGCCGAGCGTTTCATTCCCGATCCGTTCCGCCCCGGCGGGCGGCTCTACAAGACTGGCGACATTGCCCGCTGGCGCGGAGATGGCGCTCTCGATTACCTGGGCCGCAGTGACCACCAGGTCAAAGTGCGCGGCTATCGCATCGAACTCGGTGAAATCGAAAATCAGCTTCTTGCCTTGCCAGGCGTCCAGCACGCCGTGGCGATCACTCGGGAAGACCAGCCCGGTGATTTGCGCATCGTGGCCTATGTCACGGCGTTCGACAAGATCGACTGCGACACGCTGCGCAATGCACTTCGACAGGTGCTCCCTGACTTCATGGTGCCGCAGAATATCGTCCAGCTCGATGCAATGCCCCTGCTGACCAGCGGCAAGGTCGATCGCCGCGCCCTGCCTGTTCCCAGCCCGACGCAGTCCATGACAGCACGCAATCGCGTGGCGCCGCGCAACCCCACCGAGCAGACCGTCCTGTTCGGCATGGAACAGGTGCTCAAGCTGCCCGAGATGAGCGTGCATGACGATTTTTTCGCCGTGGGCGGCCACTCCCTGCTTGCGGCCAAGCTCATCGCCCAGCTCAACGCCGCGTTCGACCTCAACCTACCCCTGCGCCTGGTGTTCGAGTCGCCTACGGCGGAGCGTCTGGCTGCTGCCATCGACAGCGCGAAGGCCGCAGGCAACAATGGCCGAATTGCCATTCGCCACGACGCCAGTCGCACCAGTGCGCCCCTCACGGCACAACAGGAACGCATCGCCTTCATGGAGGAGTTGCACCCGGGCCGCGTGGTGTACAACACGCCGTCCGCACACCGCCTGCGCGGTCCGCTCGACGTTTCCGCCTTCACCCAGGCGCTGCGCGACATCGTGGAGCGCCAGCCCGTGTTGCGCACAGTGATCCGCACGGTCAACGGCCAACATGAGCAGGTGGTGGCAGAGCAGATGGACTTCGATCTCCCGTTGATCGATCTCACCGCAGTCGATTCCGAGGCGCGAGAAGCTGAGTTGATGCACCGCATGCAGGCCATCGTCGACAAGCCCATCGACATTCACCAGGCACCGCTGTTCCGCGTCGCGCTGTTCAAGCTGGCTGACGATGAACACGCCCTGCTGTTCATGCCGCATCACATCATCTGGGACGGATGGTCTTTCGATTTGTTTTATGGCGACGTGGCCGCGTGCTATGCGGCGCGCATTCAGGGCAAGACCTGCGCACTGGCTCCCTTGCCCGTTACGTATGCCGACTACGCCCATTGGCAGCGTGAGTGGTTGCAGAGCCCGGCCTTCAACGGCCAGTTGCAGCAATGGAAACAGCGCCTTGCGCAGGCAACACAG
>JAGDVQ010000133.1:0-29329 GCA_023255715.1 Thiomonas sp. | reverse complement strand
GCGTGCGCCACGAACCGACAAGCCGCGCCGGGCGGGAATGAGCGGCGAAGGCGCCACCGAGTGGGTACACATCGACAAGACTGTCACAGAACAGTTGCGCGACATTGCACGTCGGACCGACCTCACCCTCAACATGCTGGCGCTGGCTCTGTATGGGGCCATGATGGCGCAGACCGCGGGCAGCGACACCATCGTCATCGGTGTGCCGGTGCGCGGCCGGATGATGACTGAAGTTGAGCCGGTGATGGGTTTTTTCAACAACCTGCTCCCGTTGCAATTGCGCATCGACCCGGCGCAGACGACCGTGGACTTTCTGCGCAGCGTCAAGCAGGAATTTCTCGACATCCTTGGCTTCCAGGACATTCCGTTCGAGCGGCTGGCGATGGAGCCTGAAATGATGGCGCGATCTCAACGCGCCGGTCTCTACCAGGCACTGTTCTCATTCCAGGATGCCCGTGAACGCCCGCGCCAGTGGGGCGAATTGGCGCAAAGCAGCATTCTCATTTTTCAGAAGGGCGCAACGGAAGATCTCGGCCTGTGGCTGATGGAAGTTCCTGGCGGTCTTGAAGGCGGTTTCACCTACAACGCCGACATCTACACCGCGACCACCGCAGCGGCGTTCAAGGCGAGATTTTTCGAGTTGCTGCAACGCCTCATCGACAACCCGCAGACAGCGCTTGGCGCATTGCTCGACCCATCGGCATCCCAGGCTGCTGCAGCCTTGCAGCATCTTGACGCAGCCGATGCCACCGCAAGCCCTGCCCTGACAACTCCATCTTCACAATCGCGCCCTGCCGCTGCACGCGCGCGCACCAGCACCGAACAGCTCGTCGCGGAAGTCTGGTCACCCCTGCTCGGTCTCAAGCCGGAGCAGATCGCCCTGTCGGACAATTTCTTCGATCTAGGTGGTGATTCACTCTCCGCTATGCAAGCGGTCCAGGGCATGGCGCAGCGCACTGGCAAGCGGGCCAGTGCCCGGCCACTCATCTTCGAATCCCTCGAGCAAATCGCACGGGGATATGACGACATGCCCACCGAGAGACAGGAGGCTCAGCCACAGGCCAAGCCCAGTTTGGTCAAACGCCTGTTCGGCGGCCTGTCCCGCAACGCCTGAACCCGACCTACCCCCGCCCCGCCGCCTCCACGCCCTGATTGGCGAGCTGGTCGGCCAGTTCGTTGCCGGGGTCGCCGGTGTGGCCGCGCACCCAGGCCCAGCGCAGGGTGTGGGGTGCGGCGGCTTGTTCCAGGCGCTGCCAGAGGTCGACGTTTTTCACCGGCTTCTTGTCGGCCGTGGTCCAGCCGCGTTGCTTCCAGCCCACGATCCATTCGGTCATGCCCTTGAGCACATACTGCGAGTCGGTATGCAGCAGCACCCGGCTGGGGCGCTTGAGGGCTTCGAGCGCCTGGATCGCAGCCATCAGCTCCATGCGGTTGTTGGTGGTCTGCTGCTCGCCGCCGAACAGGGTTTTTTGGTGCGCGCCGCTGCGCAGCACCACGCCCCAGCCGCCGGGGCCGGGGTTGCCTTTGCAGGCGCCGTCTGTGTAGATGATGATGTCGGTGTCGGATTCGGTGGTCATGGGGGTCATTCTGTTTTTGCCCGGCGCTGGGCCACGGGCTGCAGCGCCACGGCGCGGCGCTGGGTACGCATGTGCACCTTGCCAACCAGGCGCATGGCGGGCACGCGCTTGATGGCGGCCAGAAAATACACCGCGCCGAACACGGGCCACCAGCGGTCGCCCGCCTTGTCCATGAAGCGCCAGCGGTGCAGCCACAGCGGCGAGCACAGCGCGGGCCGGTAGCAGCCAAAGCGGCCTTGGGTCACTTCAAAGCTGAGCAGCCGCAGCCAGTCGCGCACGCGGCGCGGGGCGAGAAATTCGCCGTGCTGCGGCAGATACCAGCCGCCGCCCACGCGCCCCAACTGCTGGCGCACACCCCACAGGCTCCAGGTGTTGAAGCCGCTGATCACCACTTGCCCGCCGGGCATGAGCACGCGGTCCACTTCGCGCAGGCAGGCGTGCGGGTCGTCCACCCACTCCAGGGTGTGGGGCAGCACCACCAGATCGAGCGACTGGGCCGGAAAGGGCAGCGCGGTGAAATCGCACTGCAGGTGTTCGACATGGATGGCGTGCGGATCGGCGGGCAGGGGCTCGGGCGGCTGTTGGGCATTCTCTGCGGCCACGCCCACGGCGTCCACCAGACCCGGCTCGGCATACACCGGCTCACCGCCATAATGCTCGGGCAACAGGCAGGCGGGACGTACGCCCGGCAGATCCAGCCGCACCTGTTCGGCATCGTCCAGCGCCAGCCAGCGGTGGGGCATGCGGTTGTGCGACAGCCCTTGCAAGGCCGGGTTGCCCAGTTGCAGCGCGTGATAGCCGAAAATGTCGCTCACCACCCGGTCGATCTGCGCCTGCTCCCAGGCCAGCGCGTAGCGGCCGGGCGGCGTCTGCAGCCAGTGCTGCAAGCCCATCGCGGGCCACAGATCGGAGTCACCATGCATACAGAAGCGCTTGCTGCCTTTCGGGATAACTACATCTGGTTGATCCGGCCCGAAGCGGACGATCCGCGCACCCTGGTGGTCGATCCCGGGGATGCCGCGCCGGTCATCGACGCCCTGGAACGGGAAGGACGAGAACTGCGCGGCATTCTAGTCACCCACCACCACAGCGATCATGTGGGCGGCATCGCGGAGTTGCTGCGCTGGCAGGCGGGCAGGCAGCCCGGCACGCAGGTTCCGGTGTGGGGGCCGGCGGCGGAACACATCCCGGGCCGCACCCATGCGCTGCAGCACGGCGATGTGTTCTCGCCGCAAGGCTGGACGCAGCGCTTTGCGGTCATCGCGGTGCCCGGCCACACCCTCGGCCACATCGCCTACTTCGTGACCTCTCCCGAGCCGGACACGCCACCTGCGCTGTTCTGCGGCGACACGCTGTTTTCCGCCGGATGCGGACGCCTGTTCGAAGGAAGCCCGGCGCAGATGCTCGACTCCCTGAACAAACTGTCGCAACTCCCTGAAAATACGACAGTAAATTGTGCCCACGAGTACACCCTCTCTAATCTACAATTCGCCCGTGCTGCAGATCCCTCGAACACGTGGGTCGTGGCGCATCAGGCCCGGTGCCTGGCCCTGCGCGCGCAGGGCCTGCCCACGCTGCCCAGCAGCATCGGCCTGGAGAAAAGCATCAATCCGTTTCTGCGCACCGCACAACCCGGGGTGGTGCAGGCGCTGGAACGGCACAGGGGCCACAAGCCCGAGGATGCAGTGCAGGCCCTGGCCTGGCTGCGTGAGTGGAAGAACAATTTCAAGGGATAAGAACCGATGCGGCAACTGAGACGACTGCGATTTTGGGCTCTGGGTGCAATGGTCGCCATGGCCGCTGGATGTGCCACCGTCCCTCCCCCGGAAAAAGCTGCTGCAGTCGTTCCCCCGCCAAGCAGCGCGTCTTCTCCCTCCACCGCCTCCGCCGCCCCCGGCACCCCGCTTACCGCAGTCACCGTCTCCAGCAGCAGCGTCACCCCCACCGAGCAAACCGCGCTGCAGGACGACACCAAGGACATCACCCCACAATACAGCGACATCTGGCAGCGTATCCGTGCCGGTTTCGCCATTCCCGACATGGACAGCCCGCTGGTGGACCAGGCCGCGCAGTGGTATGTCACCCGCCCCGACTACGTGGCCCGCATGACCGAGCGTGCGCGCAAATACCTCTACTACACCGTGCAGGAAGTGCAAAAGCGCGGCATGCCCACCGAGCTGGCGCTGCTGCCCTTCATTGAAAGTGCCTACAACCCCGACGCCAAGTCGGTGGCGCACGCCGTGGGCATGTGGCAGTTCATTCCGTCCACCGGCAAGCACTACAACCTGAAGCAGAACATGTTCCAGGACGACCGCCGCAGTGTGCTGGCCTCGACCAACGCCGCGCTCGATTACCTGCAGAACCTCTACAACATGTTCGGCAACTGGCAGATCGCGCTGGCGGCCTACAACTGGGGGGAAGGCAGCGTGCAGCGCGCCATTGCCTACAACAAGACGCACAACCTGCCGGTCGATTATCAGGACCTGCGCATGCCCAATGAAACCCGCAACTACTACCCCAAGTTGCAGGCGGTGAAGGACATCATCTCCAACCCGGCCAAGTACGGCATCACCCTGCCCGACATCCCCGACCATCCCTACTTCAAGGCGGTGACCATTACCCGCGACATCGACGTGTCACTGGCCGCCAAGCTCGCCGGCATGACCACCGAAGAGTTCCGCTCGCTCAACCCGGCCTATACCAAGCCGGTCATTCTGGGCGCCACCAACCCGCGCATCCTCATGCCCTACGACAATGCCACGCACTTTGCGCAGGCGCTGCAGGCCTACAACGGCGCCCTGTCCACCTGGACGGCCTACACCGTCAAGGCCACGATGTCGCCGCAGCAGCTGGCCCACAACCTGGGCGTCAGCGAAGCGATGCTGCGCGACACCAATGACATTCCGGCGCGCCAGCTCATCAAGGCGGGCTCCACCGTGCTCATTCCCAAGGCCGATGACGACAGCAACAAGAATGTGAGTGTCGCCGTGGCGGAAAACGCCGTGCTGGCGCTGGCGCCCGAGGCGCCCCCGGGCCGCCGCCTGGTGCTGCGCGTGGGCAAGTATGGCGATTCGGTGGAACGCGTGGCGCATCGCTATCACCTGAGCCCGCTGCAGGTGGCGCAGTGGAACCGCACCACCGAGCGCGGCACGTTCCGCAAGGGCCAGTTCGTCACGATTTACGTCACCCACACCCCGCGCATCTTCGTTGCCGAGCGCAAGGAAGACAAGCGGCCGATGGTGGCCGAGCGCAAGACGGACAAGCGCCGCATGGTGGCCGAGCGCAGGCCGCAGACCAAGCGCCGCGAGATCGTGCACCGGCCTGTCAGGGTGGCGGAGCGTCAGCGGGTCAACAGCAAGGAACTGCACTACAGCGTGCAGACCCGCGACAGGCATCCGCTGTATCTGGCCAAGCAGTAAGGTCCGTGCGGCTGGGGCGGGCGTGAGCCTGCCGGACTCAGATCACCCCGTCCTGGCGCAGCGCGGCAACCTGCGCCGCGTCCAATCCCAATTCAGCAAGAACCGCCTCGGTGTGCGCGCCCAGCGCCGGACCGAGCCAGCGCGTGGCGCCGGGCGTGGCCGAAAGCCTGGGCGCGGGCGCGGGCAGATCGACCGGCGTGCCGTCTGCCAGGGTGTGCGGCTCGATCATGCCGCGGGCGCGGAACTGCGGGTCGGCCACCACATCCGCGATGCTGTAGATGCGCGTGGCCGGCACCTCGGCGGCGCGCATGGCCTGCACAATGGCGTCGGGTTCCTGCTGCGCGGCCCAGGCCTGGATGGCAGCGTCGATGTCGTCGGCCCGCGCCATGCGGCCCGGGTTGCGCGCCAGGCCTGGATCGTCGGCCATGTCGGCGCGGCCGATGGCCAGCATCAGGCGCTTGAAAATCGCATCGCCATTGCCGGAAATCTGCACCCACTCGCCGCCCTTGCTGCGGTAGACATTCGACGGCGTGATGCCCGGAATGCTGGTGCCGGTGCGCTGGCGCACCGTGCCGTCGTAGCTGTATTCCATCAGCGTGCTCTCCATCATGTTGAACACGCTCTCGGTCAGCGCCACATCGACCACCTGGCCTTCGCCGCCGCGCCTGCCGTCCCAGCGCCCACCAGTGGCATCGCGGTGGCGCAGGGCGATGAGCGCGCCCATCACCGCATGCAGCGCGGCGATCGAGTCGCCCAGCGACAGATTGGCGCGCATCGGCGGGCGGTCCGGGTCGCCGGTGACATAGCGCATGCCGCCCATTGCCTCGGCAATCGCGCCAAAGCCGGGCTGCAGGTGCATCGGCCCGGTCTGACCAAAGCCAGAGATGCGCACCATCACCAGACTGGGGTTGACCGCGCGCAGTGCATCCCAGCCCAGGCCGAGCTTTTCCAGCGCGCCCGGCCGCATGTTCTCCACCACGACATCGGCGCGCGCGGCCAGTTGCAACACCAGATCGCGCCCCTGCGGATGCTTGAGGTTGACCGTGATGCAGCGCTTGTTGCGCGCCTGCGCCGTCCACCACAGCGACTCGCCCTTGTGCAGCTTGCGCCAGCTGCGCAGCGGGTCGCCGCCGGGGTCGTCGCCGCGCGCGGGCGACTCGATCTTGATCACATCGGCGCCGAACTCGGCCATCAGCCGCGTGGCAAACGGCCCGGCAATCAGGCTGCCCAGCTCAATCACGCGCAGACCGCCCAGCGCGCCGCTCGGCTTGGAAGTCGCGATGTCATCCATAGAACGGGGCAAACAGCAGGGCGATGTTGATCAACAGTGCGAACGACCACACCAGCGAACGCAGCGAGGCCTTGTCGTTCAGATAGCACCACAGATACACCGCGCGCAGCACCAGCCAGGCCACGAGCAGACCGTTGACCAGCGGCAGCGGCGCTTTCAGAAAAAGCGCGAACAAGGCCGCGGCAAACAGAAACGGCAGCGCCTCGAAGCTGTTGGCCTGCGCGGCATTCGCCCGGCGGCGGCGCGGGTCGGTCTGACGCTCCAGCCAGAGCCGGGGTTCGTTGTTGTCGTAGCGGTTTTCCGTGGAACGAAACGTGCCCGACTTGGCCATGCCGGCCGCGACGATGGGCAGTTGCGAAGCGATGAGCAGCAAAACAGCGGTGAGCAGCATGAGGTGTCCTGGATCGGCGGAGTGCACAGGATACAAAAGCCGAGGGCCGACGTCTGTCGGCCCTCGGCAACTGCGTCAGGTTGGAACCTGATCTTCAGGGAGCAGAAGCTTATCCTGCGTAATCTGCGGCAACCGTGGCGTCAGCGTCATTTGACGCTCCCACCATGCGGATGACCACGGTGGCGACAATGGCCACCACGAAATTGAGCACCAGGGCGTACAAGCCGATGTAGGCCGGAATCACCATCCCCGCAATGTGCAGCGCATAGCCTGACTTCTGAAACCCGGTGAGGGACGCTGCCCAGATGCCCCAGGCCAGACCCGCCGCCCAGCCCAGCAGCAGCGCCTTGGCATCGAACCAGCGGGTATAGATGCCCGAGACGATGGCCGGCAGCGTCTGCAGGATCAGGATGCCACCGAGCAGCTGCAGCTGAATCGCATAGGTCAGCGGCAGGAACACGATGAACAGCAGCGCGCCGAACTTGACGATCAGCGACACCAGCTTGGCCATGTCGGTTTCCTTGGCGTGAGTGCACTCGGGGTTGATGTAGGCCTTGTAGATGTTGCGGGTGAACAGATTGGCCGCAGCAATCGACATGATGGCCGCAGGCACCAGCGCGCCGATGGCCACTGCAGCAAACCCGATGCCGACAAACCAGCTCGGGAAGTAATGCAGCAGCAGCCCAGGCATGGCGAACTGCGGGCCATACTGCTTGAAGTACGGCGCCAGATCAGGCATCTTGGCAATGCCCGAGGCGTAGGCCATATAGCCCAGCAGCGCGATCAAGCCCAGCATGAATGAATACGCCGGCAGAAACACCCAGTTGCGGCGCAGGGTGTTCGGCCCCTTGGCCGACAGCACTGCGGTGGTGGCGTGCGGGTAGAGCATCAGTGCCAGCGCCGAGCCGAACGCCAGCGTGGGATAGAACGATTGCAGCCCCAGGTTGCCGTCCTTCACCGGCGGCAGCAGCAGATGCTCCTTCGGAATCGCGGCAAAGATATTGCCAAAGCCGCCCAGCTTGTAGGGCACCACGATGATCAGCGCAATCACCGTGATGTACACCAGCAGATCCTTGACCACGGCAATCGACGCCGGGGCGCGCAGGCCGCTGGTGTAGGTGAAGGCAGCAAGAATGACAAAGGCGATGACCAGCGGGACATCCCCCATCAGCCCCTGCGTGGAAAAGCCCAGGCCGCCGATCACCACCTGAATGCCCACGAGCTGCAGCGCGATGTACGGCATGGTGGCCACGATGCCCGTCACCGCAATCGCCAGCGCCAGCGCCGGGCTGCCGTAGCGCCCCGCAACAAAGTCCGACGCGGTGATGTAGTTGTGCTTTCTCGCCACGATCCACAGACGCGGCAGAATGGCGAACACCATCGGATAGACCAGCACGGTGTAGGGCAGCGCAAAGAAGCCCAGCGCCCCGGCACCGAACACCAGCGCCGGGACTGCGACAAAGGTGTAGGCAGTGTAGAGATCGCCGCCGATGAGGAACCAGGTGATCCAGGTACCAAAGCGGCGCCCGCCCAGACCCCATTCATGCAGGTGATTCATGTCGCCCTTGCGCCAATGCGCCGAGGCGAAACCCAGAACCGCGATGCCGACGAACAGCGCGACAAAGACAACCGTAGCAACGACGTTCATGGCATCAGTCTCCGCTTCCGGCCGGGACGACCATCTTGTAGACAATGGCGATGAACACCCCGGACAGCGGCACCCAGACCAGTTGCCACCAGTAGAAGAACGGAATGCCGAACACGCTCGGTTCCAGTTTGTTGAAGTAGGGAATGATGAGCACGGCAACGCAGGGTATCGCCAGCAGAATGAACTGCAGCGGCCCCAGTTTCTTGGGTGTGGACATGGAACGGACTCCTGGACTTGAGCGGCGCGTTTGTGACGGCCTTCGCTTGTTCTGTTCACCGGAGGCTGTCTCCGGTGCGCTGACTGTCCCAGATTAGCCCAGGCGTTTACAAATGCGTGTATCTGAATGCGTCAGACGCAAGCAAACGAAAACGCACGACCGTTCGTGCGGGTAAATCCTGATGCCCCGCAACCTTCAAGAGCGCGATCGGCCACAGGTCACGCATCTGTCATGCCCCTCCCTGCTGGCGGGGAGGGAAGAGAGAACAGGGAACTGCGTGCGGCAATTCAGGCCGCGTTGTCGGAGGCCACACCCCAGCGGCGCAGCGCGGCGTCGTCGGATTCACGCGCATCCACCCAATGCGCGCCTTCAGGCGTGGTTTCCTTCTTCCAGAACGGCGCCTGGGTCTTGAGGTAGTCCATGAGAAATTCGCAGGCGGAAAACGCCGCAGCGCGATGCGCACTTGCCACGAGCACCAGCACGATGTCGTCGCCCGGCAGCAAACGCCCCACGCGGTGAATCACCGTGACCCCGAGCAGAGGCCAGCGGCTCTGCGCGTCCCGCACCATGTCGGCAATGGCGTGCTCGGTCATGCCGGGGTAATGCTCCAGTTCCATGGCCTGCACATGCCCCGGATCGCACACCCCCGGGTGGTGGTCTCGGCACAGACCGATGAAACTGGCAATCGCCCCCACCTCCAGTCGACCGGCGCGCAGCGCCTGCGTTTCAGCGCCAAGGTCGAACGGCTCGGTCTGGATGCGAATGTTGACCGGCACCATGGCTCAGCCCCCTGTCACCGGAGGAAAGAAGGCGACTTCGCAACCGGGCTGCAGGGCCGTGTCGGCGTCGCACATCACCTGGTTGCAGGCAACGCGCAACGGCTTGCCAGCGGCCAGCGCCAGGGCATAGCGCCCGCCCTGCGCGCGCAGCCAGTCGCGCGCCTGGCCGACAGTCTGCACGGTGTCTGGCAGATCGTGAGTCTCTTGTGCCAGACCGACGATTTCGCGCACGCTGGCGAAGTAACGCACTTGCACGCGCATGGTTCAGCCTTGCAACAAAGAGGAGAACGGCAGGAAGCGCAGCATGTCGCCGCGCTGGATGGTCTGCTGCGGCGGGTTGTCCACCAGCCCGTCCGCCCAGACGGTGGAGGTGAGCACCGCCGAGTTTTGCGATGGGAACAGTTCGGCCTCGCCCTGGGCATTGAGCCGCACGCGCAGGTATTCCCGCCGCTTGTCAGGCCGGGGCCAGTCGAACGCCGCGCGCACCGGCAGGGCAGTCGGCGCGACCTGTGTCACACCTTGCAGTGCGAGCAGATAGGGCCGGACGAACAGCAGGAAAGTGACGAAGCTCGACACCGGATTGCCCGGCAGCCCGATGAACGCAGCCTCGCCCTGCCCTGCCTCGCGGCGCACCTGACCAAAGGCCAGCGGCTTGCCCGGCTTCATGGCGATCTGCCACAGATCGAGCGTGCCCTCTGCCAGCACGGCGGGTTTGACATGGTCTTCCTCGCCCACCGACATGCCGCCGGTGGAGACGATGAGGTCATGCTGCTGCGCGGCCTGTCGCATCACGGCGCGAGTGGCATCCAGCCGGTCCGGGACGATGCCGAAGTCTGTGGCCTCGCAGCCCGCCGCCTGCAGCAGCGCCTGGATGACAAAGCGGTTGGAGTTGTAGATCGCACCGGGGCGCAACGGCTCGCCCGGCATGGCGAGTTCGTCGCCGGTGAACAGCATGGCAACGCGTGGCTTGCGCCGCACGCTGAGCGTTGCCACACCGACGGACGCCGCCAACCCCAGATCCTGCGGGCGCAGGCGCTGCCCCGCAGCCAGCACCACGCTACCCGCCTGCACGTCCAGTCCGCGCCGCCGCACCCAGTCGCCGACATGCGGCACGGTGTTGATGCGCACCGCGTTGCCCTCGGCGGTGCATTGCTCCTGCATGACCACGACATCGGCCCCCGGAGGAATGAGCCCGCCAGTGAAGATGCGCGCCGCCGTGCCGGCCTGCAAGGGCTGCGGCACCGCACCGGCCGGGATGCGCTGGCTCACCGGCAGCAGCACGCCAGCAGTCGGCACATCGGCACTGCGCAGGGCGTAGCCGTCCATCGCCGTGTTGTCCGCGGGCGGCACGTCGATGGAAGAGCGCACGTCTGCGGCGAGCACGCGCCCCAACGCGGCGGAAATGGGCAGGGTCTCGGTTTCAACGATTGCGCTTGCCGCGGCAAGCAGGCGCTGCAGGGCGAGATCCGGATCGATCAAGGCAGAGGCAGGAGCATTCATGGCTGGTATGCGAATCGGCTTGCATTGTCCAACAACCAGGCCGCCACGGCAGACGGCGTGTTGATGTCGAGGATCGCCGCAGGGACAGGCGCCGGAAGGTGCTGAGGCGAGTCGGTGGCGAGCGCCAGAATCTGTGGATCGTCGGGATAGCACAGCGGCCGCCCGGTGCTGGCTCGCCAGACTTCGACCTTGGGCAGACGGGCCTGCTTGAAGCCTTCGACGAACACCCAGTCGACCTGCGGATCGAGCATGGGCAGCAGTTCGGGCACGCCGAGTTCCTGCGGCTGCGGCAGGCGGCGCTGCAGCGCAATCAGGGCGTCGGATGCGGCCAGCACCTCATACGCGCCCGCCTCGCGGTGCCGCCAGGTGTCCTTGCCCGGATGGTCGATGTCGAAGCGATGATGCGCATGCTTGAGCACCGACACCCGCAGGCCATCGAGCACGAAATGCTGCACCAGCGTTTCGACCAGCGTGGTCTTGCCGCTGCCGGAAAACCCGGCAAAGCCGACGACTTTCATCAGACGACCGTTGCCCCTGTGGTGCAGTGCATGGCGATATACGACTTCACCGCCTCCACCTCGGCGGGCATGACCGCGAAGCGCTGCGGGCGGCGTTCCAGATCCTCCAGCCCGGCGGGCCGGGGCGGTGCGATGCCCAGCGCCTCTTGGATGGTCTCGGGGAATTTGGCGGCCAGCGCGGTTTCGAGCACCAGCATGGGCACACCCGGCTCCAGGTGTTCGCGCGCAACCTTCACGCCGTCGGCGGTATGGGTGTCGATCATCCTCTGGCTGCCCTGCCAGACGCTGCGGATGGTGGCCAGACGGTCGGCATGGGTGCTGCTGCCGGAGGCGAAGCCATAGTCGCTTGCCACCCTGGCGAATGCCGCATCGGCCGACAGATCGAACAGGCCTTTTTGCTGCAGTTCGGTGGAGAACAGCGCGTTCACCCGCCGGGCGTCACGGCCCAGCAGATCGAACACGAAGCGCTCGAAATTCGAGGCCTTGGAAATGTCCATCGACGGGCTGGAGGTGTGATGGGTTTCAGCCGACTTGCGCGGGCGGTAGTGACCGGTGCGGAAGAACTCGTCGAGCACATTGTTTTCATTGGTGGCCAGCACCAGCTTGCGGATCGGCAGCCCCATCATGCGCGCCACATGCCCGGCGCAGATGTTGCCGAAGTTGCCCGATGGCACGGTGAAACTGACCTGCTCGGCATTGCTGCGCGTGGCCTGGAAGTAGCCGGCGAAGTAATAGACGATCTGCGCTGCCAGCCGCGCCCAGTTGATGGAATTGACCGTGCCGATGCGCCAGCGGCGCTTGAAGTCGAGGTCATTGGACACGGCCTTGACCATGTCCTGCGCATCGTCGAACACCCCTTGCACCGCGATGTTGTGGATGTTCGGATCGGCGAGCGAATACATCTGCGCGGTCTGGAATGCGCTCATCTTGCCGAAGGGCGAGAGCATGAACACGCGGATGCCACGCTTGCCGCGCATGGCGTATTCGGCCGCGCTGCCGGTGTCGCCCGACGTCGCCCCAAGGATGTTGAGCTCGGCGTGCTGCCGCGCCAGCGCGTACTCGAACAGATTGCCGAGCAGCTGCATGGCCATGTCCTTGAACGCCAGCGTCGGCCCCTCGGACAGGCCAAGCAGGGCCAGGCCCGGATCGCCCTGCAGGGGCTTGAGCGGGACGATGCGGGCATCCCCGCCAAACACGTCGGCGGTATAGGTCTTGGCAATCAGGCCGCGCAGATCGTCTGCGGGAATGTCGGTGATGAACAGCGACAGGATTTCATACGCCAGATCGGCGTAGGGCAAATCGCGCCAGCGCGCCAGCGTGGCCGCGTCGATCTGCGGATAGTGCTCGGGCAGGTAGAGGCCGCCATCGGGCGCGAGGCCTTCGAGCAGGATGTCGGAAAAGCCGCGGGTCGCGGACTCGCCGCGGGTGCTCAGGTAACGCATCAGCGCAACTCCTCTTTGCGAATGCGCACGATGGGCGCGTGCACGCTGGGCAGGGCCTGCATGCGGGCCATGGCGGCATTCATGCGCGCCTCCTGGGTGTCGTGGGTGAGGATGATGACATCGGTCTGGTGCTCGCCCTCCCCGGCCTCGCGCTGGATCAGACCATCGATGGAAATGCCCCCGTCCGCGAGGATGCGGGTGAGATCGGCCAGCACGCCGGCACGATCGGCAACCCGCAGCCGCAGGTAATAGGCCGTCACCACCTGGTCCATCGGCAGAATGGGCAGATCGCTCATCGCATCGGGCTGGAAGGCCAGATGCGGCACGCGGTGCTCGGGGTCGGCCGTATGCAGCCGGGTCACGTCCACCAGATCGGCAATCACCGCGGACGCCGTGGGCTCGGAGCCTGCGCCCTTGCCGTAATACAGCGTGGGTCCCACGGCATCGGCCTGCACCACCACGGCGTTCATCGCCCCCTCGACATTGGCGACCAGCCGGGTGGCCGGAATCAGGGTGGGATGCACGCGCAGTTCGATGCCCTGCGCCGTGCGCTTGGTGATGCCCAGCAGCTTGATGCGGTAGCCCAGTTGCTCGGCGTAGCGAATATCGGCCGACTGCAAGGCGGTGATGCCCTCGACATAGGCCTTGTCGAACTGCACCGGCACGCCAAACGCGATGGCGCAGAGGATGGTGGCCTTGTGCGCCGCGTCCACACCCTCGATGTCGAAGGTCGGGTCGGCCTCGGCGTAGCCCAGCGCCTGCGCCTGCTGAAGCGCACTGGCAAAGTCCAGCCCCTTGTCGCGCATCTCCGACAGGATGAAATTGGTGGTGCCGTTGATGATGCCCGCAACCCATTCGATGCGGTTGCCTGCCAGCCCTTCGCGCACCGCCTTGATGATGGGAATGCCGCCGGCCACCGCTGCCTCGAAGGCCACCATCACGCCCTTGGCCTGCGCCGCCGCGAAAATCTCGTTGCCATGCAATGCCAGCAGCGCCTTGTTGGCCGTGACCACATGCTTGCCCGCGTCAATGGCTGCCAGCACCAGTTCGCGCGCCGGACTGAAGCCACCCATGAGTTCCACGACGATGTCGATATCGGGCCGGGTGGCCAGGGCCATGAAATCGGTGGTGATGGGCAGCGCATCCCCCAGGGCGGCGCGCGCCTTCGCAGGGTTGCGCGCGGCAATCGCCTCGATCGCAATGCCACGCCCGGCGCGTCGCTGGATCTCTTCCTGGTTGCGCGCAAGCACCTTGACCACACCGCTGGCCACTGTGCCCGCGCCGAGAAGGGCAATCTGTAAAGGTTTCATAGAGAACGGGAGTGGAGATCAGGCCGAGGCCGAGGCAACAGCGCGGTTGCGCTTGCGGAGGTGTTCGAGGAATCGCGCGATGCGGCCGATCGCCTCGGTCAGATCATCGGCATTGGGCAGAAACACCAGCCGGAAATGATCGGGCTGCGGCCAGTTGAAGCCGGTGCCCTGCACGATCAGCACTTTCTCCTGCGCCAGCAGGTCATAGGCAAACTGCTGGTCGTCGGTGATGGGATACACCTTGGGATCGAGACGCACAAACATATACAGCGCCGCCTTCGGCTTGACCACGCTGACACCCGGAATCTGCGACAGCAGGTCGTACGCCAGATCGCGCTGCTTGGTCAGCCGCCCCTGCGGGGCCACCAGATCCTTGATGCTCTGGTAACCGCCCAGTGCGGTCTGGATGGCCAGCTGACCCGGCGTGTTGGCGCACAGGCGCATCGACGCCAGCATGGTCAGCCCCTCGATGTAGTCGCGCGCATGCCGCTTGTTGCCCGACACCACCATCCAGCCCGAGCGATACCCGCAGGAGCGGTAGTTCTTCGACAGGCCATTGAACGTGATGAACAGCACATCGTCGGCCAGCGAGGCGATGCTGGTGTGAGTGTTGCCATCAAAAAGCGTCTTGTCGTAAATCTCGTCGGCGAACACGATCAGCTCATGCTCGCGCGCCACCTGCACGATCTCCTCAAGCAGTTCGCGCGGATACAGCGCCCCGGTGGGATTGTTGGGGTTGATCACCACGATGGCCCGGGTATGGGGCGTGATCTTGCTGCGGATGTCGGCAATGTCGGGATACCAGTCCGACTGCTCGTCGCAGATGTAGTGCACCGGCTTGCCGCCCGACAGCGCCACCGAGGCGGTGTAGAGCGGATAGTCGGGCGCCGGAATCAGCACCTCGTCACCGTTGTTGAGCAGCGCGTTCATCGCCATGTTGATGAGTTCGGAGGCGCCGTTGCCGATGAACACATCGTCGATCCCCACCCCGGCAATGCCCTTTTCCTGGGTGTAGTGCACGATGGACTTGCGCGGCGCGAACAACCCCTTGGAGTCCGTGTAGCCCGCGGCGCTCGGCAGGTTGTGGATCATGTCCTGCACGATCTCGTCGGGCGGCTCGAAGCCGAATACCGCCAGGTTGCCGATATTGAGCTTGATGATCCGCTGACCATCCTCTTCCATCTGCCGCGCCTTGTCGAGCACGGGGCCGCGGATGTCATAGCAGACATCGGCCAATTTGTCGGACTTACGAAATTCGCGCACACGCACCTCACTCGATCGACTTCGAAAACGCCCCACATCGCGCGGCCAGGCGCCGGATCAGCCCCCGCTGGGCCTGGGGACTCGGGCCGACGCCCACCTGCAAACCCTAGGGCGAACCCTATAATTTACCTCCATCTGCAAATCCGGCCATTGGAACTCCCTGCGTTTTCACGGAATTTTCAACCGGAAAATCGCCAAAACGGCCACCGCAGCAGCCATGAAACTCCAGCCCGATTTCGCTCCCGACACGCAGATGGTCACCGCCTACGGGCCTGGCTATGTCACGGTCAACGGAGTACGGCACACCACAGCCTGCCTGTTTGCGCCGCAGCAAGCCCCACAGCCCTGGGGAGTGGAAAGTGTCCATGCGCTGCAGGCCGCGCACATCCAGACCTTGCTGGGGGAGCCGCTGCCCGAACTCGTGCTCATCGGCACCGGCACGCGGCAGCATCTTCTGCCGCCCTCCCTGATGCGCCAGCTCATTGCGCAGCGCATCGGCTGGGAGGTCATGGACACCGCAGCCGCCTGCCGCACCTACAACATTCTGGCCGGCGAAGGCCGCCGGGTTCTGGCCGCCTTGATCATCGAGTGAGGCCGCATTTTGCGGCGCAAGATAAAATAAGGTTTTACGTCCGACCGTTCTCCGCCGCGACAATCAAAACTGATCACAGCGCGTGGACAAAACGATGCAGCAGCCCAGCAGGAGACTTCATGGCTTTGGTCTTGAATAAAGTGGTTCCCGATTTCGAAGCCGCCGCCACCAGTGGCGTGCAATTCAGCCCGAAAAACTATCTGGGCAAAAAAATTGTTCTCTACTTCTACCCCAAGGACATGACTCCCGGTTGCACCACCGAGTCCATGCACTTCCGCGACAACTTTGCAGCATTCGAGACAGCGAACGCCGTGATTTTCGGCATCTCGCGCGACAACCTGCTGTCGCACGAAAAGTTCAAGGCCCACCTCGAACTCCCTTTCGACCTGATCGCAGACACCGAAGAAAAGCTCTGCCACATGTTTGGTGTGGTGAAGAACAAGATCATGTACGGCAAGAAAGTCAAGGGGATCGAGCGCAGCACCTTTGTCATCGACGCCGAAGGGGTGCTGCGCCAGGAATGGCGCGGCGTCAAGGTGGCCGGGCATGTGGACGAAGTGCTCGACGTCATCCAGAAACTCTGACTCGGCAATCCCTCCCAGCGCGGCGCTTTGTCTTGAACATCCGATTCCGCTGCACAACAGTCCCTGGCAGAGATGGCCATCTCTGCATCGCTCGCCAGGGTGATGCGCAGACCGTCACGCCCCCCATCCACAACGAGCCGAACGCCGCCGTGCTGTGACCCAGCAGCCGGCGGTTTTTTATTGTCTACGCCGCGCGCCTTCCAACCCTTCAACCGACTGCCCACGCCATGCCCCTGCCTCCCCCACCAAAGTCCATGGGTAGCCTGCTGACACAGGCTGTCAAGCCCGCTTCGGCCTCGGCCCAGCCGGAAAGGCCTGCGCGCAACAGAGCCACGACAACCGCCAGGCAGGCTGTCAACCCCCCGGAGGCAGCACCGCTGACGCACGCGTCGGAAAGCATGCCCGTGCCGGTGGCCGCGACGAGCGCGGCTGTGGAGCGCCCGAGCGAAAAGCCCGCAGCGGCCAAACGGACAGCCGCGCGTCTGGAACCTGCCAAGCTCTTCGTGCTCGACACCAATGTCCTGCTGCATGATCCGATGTCGCTCTACCGCTTTGAGGAGCACGACATTTATCTGCCCATGGTGACGCTGGAGGAACTCGACGCGCACAAGAAGGGCTTGTCGGAAGTGGCACGCAACGGGCGTCAGGTCAGCCGGGAACTGGACGCGCTGGTGGCCGATACCGGCAGCGCCATCGATCAGGGCATCGCCCTGAGCCGCACTGGTCATGCCGAGGCCAAGGGCCGTCTGTTCTTCCAGACCCGCGCCCACGATGTGGAGTTGCCCATCGCCCTGCCGCAAGGCAAGGCGGACAACCAGATTCTTGCCGTGCTGCAGGATCTCACGCGCATCCATGCCGATCGCCCGGTCGTGCTGGTGTCCAAGGACATCAATATGCGGGTCAAGGCCCGCGCCCTCGGGCTGCACGCCGAGGACTATGCCAACGACAAGACGCTCGACGACGTCGATCTGCTCTACACCGGCATGATGGTGCTGCCGCCCGATTTCTGGGATCGGCAGGCCAAGTCGGTGGAGAGCTGGCAGCAGGGCGGCAACACCTATTACCGCGTGCAGGGCAAGTTCGTCAGTCAGATGCTGGTCAACCAGGCGGTGTACTGGGAGAGCGGCAGCGCCCCACCGCTGTATGCCCGCGTCAAGGAGATTCGCGCCAACACCGCTGTGTTGCAGGTCATGCGCGATCATGCCCATCAGAAGAACGCCGTCTGGGGCGTCACGGCGCGCAACCGCGAACAGAACTTCGCCCTCAATCTGCTGATGGACCCGGAAGTCGATTTCGTCACCCTGGCCGGTCAGGCCGGCACCGGCAAGACGCTGCTCGCGCTGGCCGCCGGCCTGTCGCAGGTGCTCGACGCGCGGCGCTACAACGAAATCATCGTCACCCGCGTGACCGTTCCCGTGGGCGAGGATATCGGCTATCTGCCCGGAACCGAAGAGGAAAAGATGGGCCCCTGGATGGGCGCGCTCGATGACAACCTCGAAGTACTCAACCAGAGCGAAGGCGGCAACTCGGGCGGCGAATGGGGCCGCGCCGCCACACAGGAACTCATTCGCTCGAAGATCAAGATCAAGAGCATGAACTTCATGCGCGGGCGGACCTTCCTCAACAAATACGTCATCATCGACGAAGCGCAGAACCTCACGCCCAAGCAGATGAAGACGCTGATCACGCGCGCCGGTCCGGGCACCAAGCTGGTCTGCATGGGCAATATCGCGCAGATCGACACCCCGTATCTGACCGAAGGGAGTTCGGGCATGACCTTCGTCGTCGACCGTTTCAAGGGCTGGGCACACAGCGGCCATGTGACCCTCGCCCGCGGCGAGCGCAGCCGCCTGGCCGATTACGCCAGCGAGGTGCTGTAGGGGTTGTCAGCAGAGAAACCGGCGCGTGCTCTCAAGGAAACGCAGGGCCGCCCCAAGTTTCCCTGACCCCCAATGGGGGGCGGGGCGGCGAGCCGCCCCCGGGGGCGCTCAGAACTCGCGCGTCAGGTTTTCGAAGCGGGTCAGCGGTTTGATGAAGGCAAGGTGCACGACGCCAATCGGGCCGTTGCGCTGCTTGCCGATGATGACCTCGGCCACCCCGGCATCCTTCGAGTCCTTGTTGTAGACCTCATCGCGGTAGATGAACAGAATCACATCCGCATCCTGCTCGATGGCGCCCGACTCGCGCAAGTCGCTCATCACCGGGCGCTTGTCGGTGCGCTTTTCCAGGTCCCGGTTGAGCTGCGACAGCGCGATGACCGGGCAATGCAATTCCTTGGCCAGCGCCTTGAGAGAACGGGAGATTTCCGAGATTTCCGTTGCGCGGTTTTCGCCGTCGCGCGAGGACGACATGAGCTGCAGGTAATCCACGACGATCAGGCCTAGCCGCCCACCAAACTGGCGCGCCAGACGACGCGAGCGGGCGCGCAGCTCCAGGGGGTTGAGCGCCGGGGTCTCGTCGATGTGCATGTGCACGTCCTGCAGGCGTTCGATGGTTTCCGGCAAGCGGGTCCATTCGTCTTCGGAGAGCTGACCGGTGCGCAGATGGCTCTGATCGATCCGCCCCATCGAACCCACCACCCGCAGCACCAGCTGCGAGGCGCCCATTTCCATGCTGAACACGGCCACGGGCAATTGCTCATTGATCGCCACGTGCTCGGCAATGTTCAGCGAAAACGCGGTCTTGCCCATGGACGGACGACCAGCGACGATGACCAGGTCGCCGGGCTGCAAACCGGCCGTCATGCGGTCGAGGTCGGCAAAGCCGGTGGGCACGCCCGTGGTGTCCGTGCCGCCCCGCTCGGCCAGTTCGCTCACGCGCTTGAGAAGATCCCCCAGCAAGCCCTTCATCGACTGAAAACCGGCAGCGGATTTGGCGCCCTCTTCCGAAATGGCAAAGATGCGCGACTCGGCCTCGTCGAGAATCTGCTGCACACCGCGGCCCTGCGGGTTCAAGGCGTTCTGCGCAATGTCATCGCTGATGGTGACCAACTGGCGCAACACCGAGCGCTCGCGCACGATCTCGGCATAGCGCCGGATGTTGGCCGCACTGGGCACGCACTGCGCGAGCGAATTGAGGTAAGGCAGACCGCCGCACTCCTCGTGCTTGCCGATGGATTGCAGCGCCTCCAGCACAGTGATCACATCGGCCGGCTTGTTCAGGTTGATCAGATCGGCAATGGCCTGGAAGATGGCGCGATGCTCGTAACGATAGAACTGCGCCGCGACCAGCAGATCGGCCACCTTGTCGAAGGACTGGTTGTCGAGCAGCAAGCCGCCGAGCACCGACTGCTCCGCCTCGATGGAATGCGGCGGCGTGCGGATGGCGTCGATGGCTTGGTCTTGCATGGTGGAGGCAAACAGGAAATGGGGCGCGGAAACTCGGAATGCCATTGTGCCGCAGCAGGCCAGGCCGCAGCGCAGACGACAAGGGCCGCATGCGCGGCCCTTGTCTGCAGCGATGATCAGCCAGACAACTTACATCGCTTCAGCCTTGACATGCAGGGTGATGTCAGTGACGACATCGGTATGCAGGGCGATCGACACCGGATGCTCCCCGGTCGTCTTCACATGGCCTGCGGGAAAGCGCACCTGCGCCTTGCTCACTTCGAAGCCCTGCTTGGTCAGCGCTTCTGCCACGTCGCCATGGGTGACCGAGCCGAACAGACGGCCATCCACGCCTGCCTTCTGGACCAGGGTGATGACCAGGCCAGCCAGCTTTTCGCCAGTGGCTTGTGCCTGGGCCAGCTTGTCGGCGGCGTGCTTTTCCATCTCGGCGCGGCGCGCCTCGAACTCCGCCATGGCTGCCGCAGTTGCGCGGCGGGCCATTTTTTTCGGAATCAGGAAGTTGCGGGCATAGCCGTCCTTGACCTTGACCACATCGCCCAGGTTGCCGACGTTCAATACTTTTTCGAGAAGAATGATTTGCATGATGTCGTCCCCGGATTAGCCCTTGTGCAGGTCGGTGTAGGGCAGCAAGGCCAGAAAGCGCGCGCGCTTGATGGCGGTGTTGAGCTGGCGCTGGTAGTGGGCGCTGGTGCCGGTCAGACGGGCGGGAATGATGCGGGCGTTTTCAGCGATCAGATCCTTGAGCACATCAACGTCCTTGTAGTCGATCTGCTCGACCTTGGCGACGGTGAAGCGGCAGAAGCGCTTGCGCTTGAACAGCGAGGACTGCTGGTTGCGACGGGCGCGCTTGGGATCGTTCTTTTTGTCAAACTTGCGTGGTGGTGCCATGGTTAAACCTCAATGTATTGTGTGACGTGCAGTTTCATCTGGCGCGAGCCGCGACGTGTTGCACGCAAAAAACCGGAAACGCGCAGGACTGCTCCCGGGCTCAATCGCTGAAGTTCGCGTGCGATCAGTCCAAATCCGACACAGCCGATGTCCAGCTGCACATCACAAGGCACTCCGGCCTCGGACTGGGTGGATTGGTGCTGCAACACGAAGTCCAGCGCTTCGATGCCGGCCGGGGTGTAACGCAGTTCGCTGCGTTCGGCCAGAGTGCCCTGGAGATCGAGCCGATTGATCAGGCCGCTTGCTCCTGTTGCGCCTTGCGGGCTTCCTCGCGCTCGACATGCTTCATCATGATGGACGGCGCGGTTTCCGCCTTGTCCATCTTGATGACCAGACTGCGCAACACGGCGTCGTTGAACTTGAAGCTGTGCTCGAGTTCACGCAAGGTGTCGAGGTCGCATTCGATGTTCATGCAGGCGTAATGCGCCTTGGCCAGCTTCTGGATGGGATAGGCCAGTTGGCGGCGACCCCAGTCTTCGACCCGGTGCAGCTGGCCCCCCTTGGCGGTGACCGTGGCTTTGTAGCGCTCGATCATCGAGGGCACTTGCTCGCTTTGATCCGGGTGAAAAATCAACACAATTTCGTAGTGACGCATGCAGACTCCTTCAATGCGGCAACGCAGCATCTGCACCAGCCCTTTGGCCAGACAGTGCGCTGTCCTTGTGGATAAAAGCCGCCCGGGGCAGCCAGAGCGTCAATTCTGGCAACTTGGCCGGTGCGGCAAGGAACCAAGCATTATATACAGACCGTTCCCGCTTGAGAGGCTTACTTTTTGGCAAGCTGCTGCCAGGTGGCAATCACCGTGTCCGGGTTGAGGGAGATGGAAGAAATGCCCTGCTCCATCAGCCACTGCGCCAGGTCGGGGTGGTCGGACGGCCCCTGTCCACAAATGCCGACGTATTTCCCTTCGGCGCGGCAGGCGGCGATCGCCTGCGCCAGCAGCACCTTCACCGCTGGATCGCGCTCGTCGAATGCCTGCGCCACCAGCCCGGAGTCGCGGTCCAGACCCAGGGTGAGCTGGGTCAGGTCGTTGGAGCCGATGGAGAACCCGTCGAAGTACTGCAAAAAATCCTTGGCAAGCACCGCGTTGGACGGCACTTCGCACATCATGATCACCCGCAGGCCATGGTCTCCACGCTTGAGCCCGTGGCGGGCCAGCAAATCGATGACCCCCTTGGCTTCGCCGAGTGTGCGCACAAAGGGCACCATGATTTCGACGTTGTCCAGCCCCATCTGTTCGCGCACGCGCTTGAGCGCGACGCACTCCATCTCGAAGCTTTGCGCGAAATCGGGCGAGACATAGCGTGATGCGCCTCGGAATCCGAGCATGGGGTTTTCTTCGTCCGGTTCATAGCGAGAACCGCCGATGAGCTTCTTGTACTCATTGGACTTGAAATCGGACAGGCGCACGATCACCGGCTTGGGATAGAACGCCGCAGCGATGGTGGCAACACCCTCGGCGAGCTTGTCCACGTAGAAGGCACGAGGGCTGACGTGACCGCGCGCCACGCTTTCCACGGCCTTTTTCAGATCGGCATCGATGTTCGGATATTCGAGCACCGCACGCGGGTGGACACCGATGTTGTTGTTGATGATGAACTCCAGCCGTGCCAGCCCGACGCCCTGGTTGGGAACCTGCGAAAAATCGAAGGCCAGCGTGGGATTGCCCACGTTCATCATGATTTTCGTCGGGACTTCGGGCATGGTGCCGCGCTGCACCTCGGTGACCTCGGTTTCCAGCAGCCCGTCGTAAATCAGCCCGGTGTCTCCCTGGGCGCACGACACCGTGACCAGCATGTCGTCCTTGAGAACTTCGGTGGCATGGCCGCAGCCGACCACGGCGGGAATGCCCAGTTCGCGCGCGATGATCGCAGCGTGACAGGTGCGCCCGCCGCGGTTGGTGACAATGGCCGCCGCCTTTTTCATCACCGGCTCCCAGTTCGGGTCGGTCATGTCGGTCACCAGCACGTCGCCAGCCTGCACCTGATCCATGTCGGCAATGGAATGCACCACGCGCACGGGACCGGCGCCGATTTTCTGGCCGATCGCGCGCCCGGTGATCAGCACCGCGCCCTTGCCCTTGAGGGTGTAGCGCTGTTCGGTGTGCGCCTGGCCGCGTGATTTCACCGTCTCCGGCCGGGCCTGCAGGATGTAGAGCTGGCCGTCCACGCCATCCTTGCCCCATTCGATGTCCATCGGACGCTGGTAATGCGCCTCGATGGTCAGGGCAAAACGCGCAAGTTCCTGGGCCTCGGCATCGGTCAGGCAATAACGATTGCGCAGTTCGGACGGCGTGTCTGTGGTCTGTACCAGATGCGGCGAGCCGGGCGGTGCGAACTCCATGCGGATGAGCTTGGAGCCGAGATTGCGACGGATCACCGCGTCCTTGCCAGCGCGCAACGTCGGCTTGAACACATAGAACTCGTCCGGGTTGACCGCGCCCTGCACCACGGTCTCGCCCAGACCATAGGACGCGGTGATAAACACCACATCGGGAAAGCCCGATTCGGTATCGAGGGTGAACATCACGCCGGAGACCGCCTTGTCGCTGCGCACCATGCGCTGCACCCCGGCGGACAGGGCGACATCGCTGTGAATGAAGCCCTTGTGCACGCGGTAGGAAATGGCACGGTCGTTGTAGAGCGACGCGAACACGTGCCTGATCTTGTCCAGCACGGCGTCGATGCCGCTGACGTTGAGATAACTTTCCTGCTGTCCGGCAAACGAGGCATCCGGCAGGTCTTCTGCCGTGGCGGACGAGCGCACGGCAAACGAGGTTTCGGGTTGCCCCGCTGTGAGGTCGGTATAGGCCTGGCGCACGGCCTGTTCCAGATCGGCGGGCAGCGGGGTGTCGAGCACCCACTGCCGGATTTGCGCACCGGTGCGCTCCAGCGCGCGCACATCGTCTGCATCCAGCGCCTCGAGCGCCGCATGGATGCGCTGATCCAGGCCACCGGCGCGCAGGAATTCGCGGAATGCATACGCCGTGGTGGCGAAGCCACCGGGAACGCGCACCCCACTGCTGGACAACTGCGTGATCATTTCTCCGAGTGAGGCATTCTTGCCGCCCACCTGATCAATATCACTCATGCGCACATCTTCCAGCCGCAAAATGAGCTCTTTGCCGCTATGGGCCGTGTTTTGTTGAGTCATGACGAAAGTCCTTCATAGAATGAAAAAATCGTGCGCAGCGTTGAATGTGGCGAAAATGACATATTTCGTTCGGGTTATCTCGTCGTCTTCGCACGTCACACTGACAATGGAAACCATTCTAGGTTTCGAACCCTGACTCATGCCTAACCGCTCGGTTTTTTTCGTCTCGGACGGCACCGGCATCGCCGCCGAGACGTTCGGCAACTCCATCCTGGCCCAATTCGACGTCCAGCCGCACCGCATCCGGCTGCCGTTCGTCGACACCGTAGAAAAGGCCGTGCATGCGGTGGAGCGCATCAACGAGGTCGAGCGCGCCGAGGGCAAGCAGCCCATCGTGTTCGTCACCCTGGTGCACCCGGAGGTTCTCGACATCATTCAAGGTGCGCGGGCGCTGGTGCTCGATCTGTTCAACAGCTTCGTGCAGCCGCTGGAAGTGGCGTTTGGCGCCAAATCCAATCACCGCATCGGCCGTTTCTCGGACGCGGCGTACAGCCCGCAGTACCACAACCGCATCGATGCCATCAATTTTTCGCTGATGCACGATGACGGCCAATCCACCCGCAATCTGGCCGAGGCCGAAGTCATCCTGGTGGGCGTGTCGCGCTGCGGCAAGACGCCCACGTCGCTCTATCTGGCGATGCAGCATGGCGTGCGGGCGGCAAACTATCCGCTCATTCCGGACGATTTCGAGCGCATGCGCCTGCCCGATGGGCTCCACGGTCTGCGACACAAGCTGTTCGGGCTGTCGATCACCCCCGAGCGCCTGAGTGAAATTCGCACGGAACGCCGTCCGAACAGCCGCTACGCTGCGCTGGATAACTGCCGATACGAGGTGAGCGAGGCGGAGAAGCTCATGCGCCGCGAAGGCATCCGCTGGCTGTCGTCCACGCACAAATCCATCGAAGAAATCGCCACCACCATCCTGCAGCAAATCCGCCCGGATCGACTGGAGTACTGAGACCATCTCGCCATGCGTGAAGACGACAAAAACGCCTACCTCCTGGGATTCGCCTCCACCCAGCAGAAAATCCCCGAGCGCGAGGAAGCCCTGCCGATTGACCCGGACCGCGCGCTGCATCCGCTGATCGGGCTGATGGTGGACGCGGGCACCGATCTGTCGGGCACGATGGCCGCCGACCGGCGCGTGCGCATTCTGCCGCTGACCATCCAGTGGCCCGGGCGCACCCTGCTGGACAAGGGAACCGCCGAGGTGCGCACCGTGGCGCGGCAGCTCAGCCACGAGCGCATCCGCAGCGCCGAGGTCAGCGCGCCCTCGGTCGATGCGTTGAGCTACCGCATGCATCCCCATCTGGCGCTCAATTTCGATCGCCTGCTGCTGCTCGCCACCCATCCGGCGCTGGTTGACGCCAGCCGCAGCGTCGAGCTGATGGTGCAGCAGCACGAGGAAGAAATCACCCATCTGCGCCGCGAGCGCCAGCTCAGACCCGACTACGCCCTGCAGGTCGTCAACAGCCGCTCGCTGCTGAGTGGCCCTGCCCTGCAGGCGCGCCTGTTGCTGCACGCTCCGGAACTGATCGCCGGCGATCTCCCCGGTCTGGCACGCTTTGCCAACACCCTGGCCGAGCAGACCGAGGTCTGGCTGGCGCCAGGCCATCCGGCAGACATTGCGCTCACCCTGGGCCGACTGGAACACCCCGATCTGGCGCCCTGGGTGCAAGCCTGCAGCCCGCGCCTGACCCAGATCATGCACCGCTATCCGGTGCTGAGCTGCACGGCGGGGCTGTTCGGCCTGGAATCCCGCACGAGCAAATGGAAGTCGGCCGCTGCACAGGTCATTGATGCTGCGGCGCTTGCGATCCGCTCGGGTCAACTGCGTTACCCGCTCATCCAGATCAGCTATGACGGCAGCATTCGCGAGTTGCGCGACTGGCCTGAAATGCAGGCGCTGAAAAAACTGGCCGCCGAACATGAAGTCAAGCTCCATGTCACCCACATGAGCCTGGGCGGAAGGGTCTGGGCGTCGGCGCAGTCGCTCTCGCTGGCCCTCATCCGTCAAACGTCGGATTGAAGAGTCGGTTCAGCCGGCCAGGCTGAACTGTGATTGGCGCACGCCTTCGTAGAGGCAGATCGCGGCTGACGCCGCGACATTGAGCGACTCGATGCCGTCGGCCTGCGGAATGCGCACCAGCGCCGAGCACTTGGCCACCAGCGCATCGGAAATGCCCTGCCCCTCGTTACCGAAAATCCAGGTGACGGGCTGCTTCAGATCGAGCTCATACAGCACCGTGTCCGCCTGCATGTGCGTGGCATAGATCGGGCGCGGGACGATGTTGAGCACCTGCTCCCAAGGCGGATCTTCAAACACCGGAATGACGAAGTGCGCGCCCATGGCCGCGCGCAACACCTTGGGTGACCACACCCCAGCGCAGCCGCGCAACAGATAGACCGCGCCGCAACCCGCCGCTGCCGCAGTGCGCAGCATGGTGCCGACATTGCCGGCGTCCTGCACCCGGTCGAGAATGAGGGCGGTGCCGGGCTTGGGCTTGCCAGTCTTTGGACGCGCGATCAGCATGCCCACCGGAGGACCGTTTTCGACCGCAGTGATCCAGTTGAACAGCGCCTGATGCAGCACCACGGTCTGCGTGGTGCCGACGCGCTCCACCAAGGCGGCGATTTCCGGGTCGAGCAGGCCGGTATCAGTGGTAATCAGCGGTTCTGCCGCATGGCCTGCAGCCAGCGCGGCCTCGATGAGATGAATGCCCTCCAGCCAGACCTGCCCGTGCTTGCGCACCGCGCCGGGTTCTGTGGACAGGCTGCGCAAGATCTTGATCAACGGGTTTTCAGCCGAGGTAATGCGCTTCAAGGCAGGGCATCCTTCAACGAGGGGGCGTGAGCAAACGCCGGATGGGAGCAAAGCTGCGACGATGTGCCGCACAGGGTCCCAGTGTAAGCAAAGCGGCCTGATGCGCCGCCGTTCCATAGCCGCTGTGGCGCTCGAAACCGTAGCCCGGGTAGCGCTTGGCAAGATCGGCCATCAGGCCATCCCGATAGACCTTGGCAATGATCGAGGCCGCACTGATGGCAGGGTGCGACGCATCTCCACCCACGATCGCGCGGCAGGGCATGGACACGGTGGGCGTCTGGTTGCCATCGACCAGCAGCAGGTCGACCGGGCACTGCAGTCCGGCCACGGCGCGCTGCATGGCCCGCAGCGTGGCCTGGAGAATATTGAGCCGATCGATCTCCTCGACAGAGCATTCGGCAATGTTCCAAGCCAGGCTCTGCGCGCGGATCTGCGCGGCGAGTTGCACGCGGCGGCGCGCGCTCAGCGTCTTGGAGTCGGCCAGCCCGGCGATGGGCCGGGCAGGATCGAGCACCACGGCGGCAGCCACCACGGGCCCCGCCCAGGGGCCGCGGCCCACCTCGTCGCATCCGGCGATCAGGCCGTCTGGCGCGGCTCCGTCTGGCCCGAACAGTGCAGTCTGCGTCATGGGGCCGCCACCATGTCGAGGATTGCCTGCGCGGCGAGTGCCGCCGTGTCACGCCGCAGGCTGAGGTGCATCTCCATGAAGCGGTCGTGCAGTTGACGCTGCTGCGCGGCATCGTCGAGCAGGCCATTGGCAGCCTGCGCCAAGGCCTCGGGTGTGCAGTCATGCTGCAGCAGCTCGGGCACCAGGCGGGTGCCCGCGAGAATGTTGGGCAAGCCGACATCGGGCAGATAGCCGCGTCCGGACATCATCCGCCAGGACAACGCCGACATGCGATAGCCAATCACCATGGGCCGCTTGAACAGGGCGCATTCCAGTGTGGCGGTGCCGCTGGCGACGATGGCCAGATTGCAGGCCGCCATGGCGACATGCGACTGGCCGTCGATCAGGACCAGAGGCAGAGTGGGATGCGCTGCGGCAGCCTGGAGCACCATGGGCTTGAGACTGGGGTGTGCAATCGGCACCACCACGGAAGATGCCAGGCCGCGCTGCACCAGCAGGGCGGCGGCGCCGAGGAAAGGAGCGATGAGATGCCTGACTTCGGCGCGGCGGCTTCCGGGCAGCACCGCGAGCACCTGTGCGTCTGCCGACACCCCCAGCGCGCGCCGCGCCGCGCCGCGGTCGGGATCGAGCGGAATGACTTCGGCGAGCGGATGGCCGATATACGTGGCCTTCACCCCGGTCTCGGCGTAGATGGCCGGCTCGAACGGGAAGACGCACAGCATGTGATCCACCGCTTGCCGGATGAGGTCGATGCGTTCACGCCGCCAGGCCCAGATCGATGGGCTCACCATGTGCACCACCGGAACACCGACCTGCCGCAGGCGGCGTTCGAGCTGCAGATTGAAGTCGGGGGCATCGACGCCGACAAAAACCGCAGGCGGCCGGGCCGTGAGCCGCAGTCGCAGCTTGCGGCGCATCAGCAGGAGCTCTGGCAGGCGGGCCAGCACGTCGGCATAACCATTGACCGCCAGGCGCTCGCTCTGCCACCAGGCGTCGAACCCTGCCGCCTGCATGTGTGGGCCGCCGATGCCGGCCATGTGCATGTCCGGCGCCCTGGCATGCAGGGCGTGCAACACATGCGAGGCCAGCAGATCGCCGGACGACTCCCCCGCGACGAAAGCCAGCGTACCGGAAGCCATCTCCTGCTCAGGGGCGGACGATGCCGCGCCCGGGGTGCGAGAGAAAGTTCTGCAGCAAAGCCAGCGCGTCTGCGGCCTGCGCGTGATCCGACGCGAGATCCGCCAGCGCGCCGCGTGCCTGTTCCAGCGTCAGTCCCTGGCGGTAGAGCAGACGGTAAGCTGTGCGCAGCGCGGCGATCTGCTCGGCAGAGTAGCCACGGCGGCGCAGCCCTTCGGTATTGATGCCATGCGGCTTGGCTGGATTTCCCGCGACCAGGGTGTAGGGCGGAACATCCTGCAGGATGACCGAGCTGATCCCAGTCATCACATGGGCGCCGACACGCACGAACTGATGCACCCCGGTGTAGCCGCCCAGCACCGCCCAGTCCCCGACCTGCACATGACCGGCAAGCTGTGCGTTGTTGGCGAAAATGGTGTGGCTGCCCACCTGGCAGTCGTGGGCAATGTGCACGTAGGCCATGATCCAGTTGTCGTCGCCCACACGGGTGACGCCACCGTCCTGCACCGTGCCGATGTGCAGGGTGCAGTATTCGCGGATCACATTGCGGTCACCGATCTCCAGCGCGGTGTCCTCTCCCTTGAACTTCTTGTCTTGCGGCTCGCCGCCGATGACGCTGAACGGATGCAGGCGGTTGTCCGCACCAATGCGCGTGCGCCCTTCAACGATGACATGCGCACCGATGCGCGTGCCTGAGCCAATGCGCACCTGAGGGCCGATCAGCGCGTAGGGACCGATTTGGACGTCATCGGCAATCTCCG
>JAGDVQ010000076.1 GCA_023255715.1 Thiomonas sp. | reverse complement strand
TTGAACTGCTCCTCCGAGCCGTTCGGCGCCGGGCCGCCGGCGCAGAAGGTGCACTTGTCCATCTTGCCGCGCAGACCGAACTCGCCATTGGCGGGAAACTGCGGTGCGCCGAACGGGCAGGCGTACGAGCAATAGCCGCAGCCGATGCACACGTCCTTGTCGTGCAGCACCACGCCTTCTGCAGTGCGATAGAAGCAACTCACCGGACACACGGCCATGCAGGGCGCATCGGAGCAGTGCATGCACGCCACCGAGATGGATTTCTCACCGGGAACGCCCTCGTTCATGGTGACCACACGGCGGCGATTGACGCCCCAGGGCACCTCGTTCTCGTTCTTGCAGGCGGTCACGCAGCCATTGCAGTTGATGCAGCGCTCGGCATCACAGATGAATTTCATGCGGGCCATGGGGTTGTCTCCGTTTGGCGTGAGCGCGCATCAGGCGCGTTCGAGTTGGCACACGGTGGTCTTGGTTTCCTGCATCATGGTCACCGCGTCATAACCGTAGGTCGTGGCCGTGTTGACCGCCTCGCCCAGCACGATGGGGGCGGCGCCCTCGGGGTAATACTGGCGCAGATCCTTGCCCTGCCAGTGCCCGGCGAAGTGGAAGGGGATGAACACGGTGGAGCGGTCGACCGCCTCGGTGATGCGCGCCCGCACCTTGATGCGCGCACCCGTGGGCGTACTGACCCACACGTCGTCACCTTCGCGGATGTTGCGGTCATTGGCCACTGCGGGATTGACCTGGACAAAGGCGAACTGCTGCAATTCGGCCAGCCACGGGTTGGAGCGGGTTTCGTCACCGCCGCCTTCATATTCGACCAGCCGGCCGGAGGTGAGGATGAGCGGAAATTTCTTGACGATGTCGATGTTCTGATCCTGCACGGTCTTGTACAGCGTGGGCAGGCGCCAGAAGGTCTTTTTGTCGTCGTAGGTCGGGTACTTGACCACCATGTCGGGGCGCACCGAATACAGCGGCTCGCGATGCTGCGGAATGGGATCGGGGAAATTCCACACCACGGCGCGCGCGCGGGCGTTGCCGAAGGGGTGGCAGCTGTGGTTTTTCATCACCACACGGATGATGCCGCCGGATGGGTCGGTCTTCCAGTTCTTGCCGTCCGCGGCCTTTTTCTCGGCGTCGGTGAGTTCGTTCCACCAGCCGAGTTTTTTCAGCAACACCGAGTCGAACTCTGGATAACCCGTTTGAATGTCTGCGCCCTTGGAGCAGGAACCATCGGCGGCAAGCAGCGACTGGCCGTCGCGCTCGACGCCGAAATTGGCGCGGAAATTGCCGCCGCCTTCCATGACGTTGAGCGAGGTGTCGTACAGATTGGCAGTGCCCGGATGCCGCATCTCGGGCGTGCCGTAGCAAGGCCAGGGCAGACCGAAATATTCGCCATCGAGCTTGTAGCCGGTTTCCTTGTCGATGCCGCCGCGGGCACGCAGGGTCTTCACATCGAACACATGCATGTTGCGCATGTGGATCTTCAGCCGCTCGGGGCTTTGGCCGGTGTAGCCGATGGTCCAGACTGCGCGGTTGATTTCGCGCAGGATCGATTCGGTCTCCGGCTCCATCATGCCGCCCTTGCCGGGCACCATCTTGTAGTTCTTCACCAGCTCCTTGCCGAAGCCGAGCCTGTCGGCGAGCTGGGCCATGATCATGTGATCGGTCCGCGACTCGAACATCGGCTCGATCACCTTCTCGCGCCACTGCAGCGAACGGTTCGACGCGGTGACCGACCCCGAGGTCTCGAACTGCGTGGTCGCGGGCAGCAGATAGACCGCGCGATTGGGGTTGAGCGGCGCATCGTCGGCCGGCATCGCGGCCATTGCGGCCGTGGCCGAGGGGTAGGGATCGATGACCACAAGCAGATCGAGCTTGTTCATCGCCTTTTTCATGTCCAGGCCGCGGGTCTGCGAATTCGGCGCATGGCCCCAGAAGATGTGGGCGCGCAGATTGGGCCCCTGATCGACCATGTCATTGGGCGTGAGCACCCCGTCGATCCAGCGCGACACGGTCATGCCTGGCTTGGTCATCATGCCCGGAGCGAAGCGGCCCTTGATCCATTCATAGTCCACCCCCCAGACCGCAGCGTAGTGCTTCCACGCGCCGTCGATCACCCCGTAATAGCCCGGCAACGAATCGGGGTTGGGCCCCACGTCGGTTGCACCCTGCACATTGTCGTGGCCACGATAGATATTGGTGCCGCCACCCGACTTGCCCACATTGCCCAGCGCAAGCTGCAGGATGCACGAGGCGCGCACGATGGCGTGGCCGATGGTGTGCTGCGTCTGCCCCATGCACCAGACGATGGTGCCCGGCTTGTTTTCATGCAGCATCTTGGCGATGGCAAAAGTGGTGTCGCCATCGACGCCGGAGACTTCCTTCACAGCGTCGGGATTCCACTTGGCCAGCACGTCTTCCTTGACCTTGTCCATGCCCCACACCCGGGCGTCGATGTAGTCCTGATCCTCCCAGCCGTTCTTGAAAATGTGGTAGAGGATGCCAAACACCACCGGCACGTCGGTTCCCGAGCGCAGGCGCACATGCATGTCGGCCTTGGCTGCAGTGCGGGTGAAGCGCGGATCGACCACGATCACCTTGCAGCCGTTTTCCTTGGCGTGCAGCAGGTGCAGCATCGACACCGGATGCGCCTCGGCCGCGTTGGAGCCGATGAACAGCGCGACCTTGGAATGCGACAGGTCGTTGTATGAATTGGTCATCGCACCGTAGCCCCAGGTGTTGGCCACGCCAGCCACCGTGGTGGAGTGACAGATGCGCGCCTGGTGGTCGCAGTTGTTCGTTCCCCAGAAAGACACCCACTTGCGCAGCAGGTAGGCTTGTTCGTTGTTGTGCTTGCTCGATCCGACGACGAAGAGTGCGTCCGGTCCGCTTTCCTTGCGGATCTGCAGCAAGCGCTGCGAGATCTCGTCCAGCGCCTGATCCCAGGAGATGCGCTGATACTTGCCGTCGACCAGCTTCATCGGGTAGCGCAGGCGGTGATCGCCGCGGCCATGATCGCGCAGCGCCGCGCCCTTGGCGCAATGCGCGCCCAGATTCAGCGGCGACTCGAACACCGGGTTTTGCCGCACCCACACACCGTTTTCCACCATCGCATCAGCGGCGCAACCGACCGAGCAGTGCGTGCACACCGTGCGCCGCGTGACCACATTCTTGCTGCCCGCCGACCCCGGCGCGGGGGTGTCCGCCGCGTCGGCTTTTTTCATCAATTGCAATTGCGAGCCAACCAGACCGGCGCCCAGCCCCAGCCCCACGCCGATGCCCGAGCGCCGCAGAAAGGTGCGGCGGTCGAGGGTGGGCAGCGCCCGACTCAGGCTGCGCTTGAGTTGATCGACCCAGATGGTCGAGGACTCCGCGGCCTTGCCTTGTGCGTCTTTGCGTTCGGATATACGGGTCAGCAGCATGTCTTTACTCCAGTGCAATGCGTGGGCACGGACGACGCGCCAGGCAAGGCGTTGATCTCACAAAACCGGAAATGCGCGGCGCGACGGGTCGCAGGAACAGTGATGCGCGTCACGGTCAGAGCCGTGTGGTGCGGTAATACGCGCGAATGTGCTCGGTGAGGTGGTAGCCCGACGGCTTCACGCCATCCGCCTCGGGCGCGGCGGCGGCCCTGGGATGCGCCGCTTGCGCCAACGCATCGGCCCGTGCAGCGGACGCCCCGAGTACCGCGGCGGCAATGCCGCCCATGCCCTGCAGCAGCGATCGGCGCTTGATCGGGTTTCCGTCGTGGGGGTCGGGTCGTTTTGCAGTCATTCGAGTCTCCTGGCGACAGGCCGCTGTGTCATTGTTTGTTTCGACTGTAGTCCAACCACAGCCCGCTTTCAATGCGGAAGATTGCACATCCGATCATGTTGATACGGTAATAAACAGTTTCTTGCACCTGCTCCAAGCGCAGCCTAATATGAAATTCCTTACATCGCAAAGGGCTTTTATGGATCTCCTGAACCTCGCGCGCGGCCCGCTGCTGGCCACCAGCGTGTTGATCTTCGTGCTGGGCATGCTGTGGAGAGCAGTGGGGCTGGTCCGCCGCCCAAGCAAGCTGGCTAGTTCAGCGCCGCGGCGCACCCATGTGCAGGGGGCCGTCTGGGCCACGGTGCTGCGGCACATGCTGCCGCGCACCGGCACCCGCCCGAGCCCGACGCTGGCGACCCTCAACCCCTACTTCTATCACCTTGGTCTGGCGTTCATCGTCTTTGGTTATGCGCCGCACATCGCCTTCCTGCACAGGCATCTGGGCGTCTCCTGGCCAGCGCTGCCCGATGCAGTGATGTACCTGGCCGCCGGCGTCACCATCATCTCGCTGCTCGTCGCGCTGGCCATGCGGCTGATGGACCCGACGCTGCGGCGCATTTCCAGCGCTGACGACTACATCTCCTGGGGGCTGCTGTTCCTGGTGATCTTCACCGGCATGGCGCTGATCGATCGACCCTCCAGCGCGTATGCCGCGCAAGGGTTTTCTGCCGACCCGACCCGATTGGCGATCCACCTGATGTCGCTGGAGTTACTGTTGGTTTGGTTTCCGTTCGGCAAGCTGTTCCACACCGTGAGCTGGTTCTTCGGCCGGGCGCAGTTCGGCGCGTTCATGGCACGGCGGGGAGTACGGGCATGATGAATCGCGAGATGTACGCACAGTTCGGCAACGCGATCGCGCATCTGGCCGAGCAGGCGCCCAAGGTCGAGATGCCGGATGCACAGCGCGTGCAGCGCGCCAAGGAGGTCATGCTGCAAAAGATGGATCGCAACCTTGCGGTCGATCTGGAGTCCTGCGTGCGCTGCGGCTATTGCGCCGATGCCTGCCAGTTCAGCGTGCAGAACGACGACCCCGACCTCATTCCCACGCACAAGCTCGATCTGCTGCGGCGGGTGTGGCGGCGCGAGCTTGCGCCGATGTCGTGGCTGTGGAAGCCGTTCACGCCGGATGTGAGCGCCGACGATCTGCGGCAATGGCAGGCGCTTTGCTTCGACAGCTGCACCGAATGTGGCCGCTGCAGCATGGTCTGCCCGATGGGCATCAACATCGCCCGCGGTGTCAACGTCATGCGCGAAGCGCTCGCGGCCGCAGGGCTCGCGCCCGATGAACTGCGCGCGGTGCAGAGCGAGCAGGACGCCCGCGGCACGGTGTTTGGCGCAGACGCCAGCCATCTCGCCGAGGCGGTGGAAGCGGTGCGCCGCCGTGGCGTGACCGTGCATCTGGACAAGCCCAAGGCCAAGGTGCTGATGCTGACCACGGTGCTCGACATCCTGCTGTTCCAGGACGCGCTCGACGCCACCGCTCGGGTGCTCAACGCCGCCGGGCTGGACTGGACGCTGCGCAGCAACGGGTATGAGGCGGCCAACTTCGGTCTGCTCTCCGGCGTGGAGGAAACGCAGAAAAAGGCGTCCGAAGCGGTCATCCGTCAGGCCATCGAGATCGGGGCCGAAATGGTGATCGTGCCGGAATGTGGTCATGCCTACCCTGCCCTGCGCTGGGAGGGCGCCGAGGTGCATGGGGGGCCGCTGCCATTTCGCGTGCTGGCCATCTCCGAGCTGATCGGGGAGCTTGTGGAGCAAGGCAAGCTGCCCCTGCGCGGCGATGCACATCAGACCCTGATGTTCCACGACGCCTGCAAGCTCGGGCGGCACGGCGGCGTGTTCGAGCAACCTCGGCTGGCGCTGCGCGCCACAGGAGCGGAGCTGCGCGAGCCGCGCGATACCGAGGAGATGAACTGGTGCTGCGGCGGCGGCGCCGGCGGCTTTCTGATCAATCGCGCTGCACCGCTGCGCGCGCAGGCCTTCGCCATCAAGCGGGCCCAGGTGGACAACAGCGATGCACAGGCCATCGTCACGTCGTGCGGCAGCTGTCGGCTCAACTTCCTGGCGGGTGCGGAGCAGACTGCGTGGGACAAGCCTGTCCTCAGCCTGGTCGAACTCGTCGCGCAAAATCTCAAGGAAAATCCGTTGCCGTCCGCAACGTCCTGACCGTCTCCGCGCGCGCTCGAGGAAACGCAGGGCCGCCCCAAGTTTCCTTGACCCCCAGGGGGCGGGTCGGCGAGCCGACCCTGGTTGCACTCAAAAAGAAAAGCCCGCTCATGCGGG
>JAGDVQ010000007.1 GCA_023255715.1 Thiomonas sp. | reverse complement strand
CTGCGGCAGAGGCCATGCCACGCGATGCTGCGGTGCGCAGCGCCCCGCTCAAGCCGTCAGCGCCCAGTCTTTCAGCGCAAGAGAAGCTCGCAGCCGACGATGTGCCGCGCGTGGAGCCCAAAGAGGCTGTGCAGGCCGACGCACAGCCCGCCTCCACCGGCGCCCCGGTGCACATCACGCCGGACACCGACTGGCCCGCGCTGGTGCAGCGGCTGGAACTGCCGGCCGGTCTGCCGCGCGCGCTGGCGCAGCAGAGCGAGCTGCGCGCGATCGACGGCGACGCCTGGTTGCTGCGCGCGCCCAATGAGCAACTCACCCGCGCCGGTGCGCTCGACAAGCTGCAGGCCGCCGTGCGCGCCGCGCTGGGACGCGACGTGACCCTGCGCGTCGAAACCGGCGACGTGACCGACAGCGCCACCCAGCGCGATCTCCGTGCCAAGGCCCAGGCGCAGGCCGACGCCGAGACCGCCATCCGCAGCGATCCGCTGGTGCAGCAACTCATGCAGGATCTGGGCGCACAAATCGTTCCCGGCAGCCTCAAGCCCTTGCCTCCCACGGCGCAGGCGTCATCCGCCTGACCGACAATGCGGCAGTGCCGCGCAGGCGGCCATTTCATCTCACAACCCAAGGACACCCCATGTTCAACAAAGGACAACTCTCCGGCCTGATGAAACAGGCGCAGATGATGCAGGACAACCTCAAGCGTGTGCAGGACGAGCTCGCCACCATCGAGGTCGAAGGCCAGTCCGGCGCCGGACTGGTGAAGGTGCTGATGACCTGCAAGTACGGCGTCAAGCGCGTGAGCATCGACCCCAGCCTGGTCGCCGAAGACCGCGACATGCTCGAGGATCTGGTGGCCGCTGCGTTCAACGACGCCGTGCGCAAGGCGGAAGCCACCACGCAGGAAAAAATGGGCGCCGCCACCGCGGGCATGCCGCTGCCGCCCGGCATGAAACTGCCGTTCTGACCGGCGCTGCAGACAGCCCATGGCTGAGGCCGCTCCCGGTCATGTTCCGGCGCTGGACGCGCTGATCGACGCGCTGCGGCAGTTGCCCGGCGTCGGCCCGAAGTCGGCGTCGCGCATGGCCTATCACCTGCTGGAGCATGACCGCGAGGCCGCGCTGCACATCGCCCGGGCGCTCGATGCAGCCCTGGGCGCGGTGCAACGCTGCACCCGGTGCAACACCCTGACCGAAGACACGGTGTGCAGCATCTGCGCCGACCCGCGCCGCGATGCGCGTCAGCTTTGCGTGGTCGAAGGCCCGGCTGACCTGGCCGCAGTCGAGCAGACGCTCACCTACCGCGGCCTGTATTTCGTGCTGATGGGCCGCATCAGCCCGCTCGATGGCCTGGGGCCAAAGGAAATCGGCCTGGACCGCCTGATCGCCCGTGCCCTCGATGGTGTCGTGGACGAGGTGATTCTGGCCACGAACTTCACCAACGAGGGCGAGGCCACCGCGCATGTCATCGCCGAAACCCTGCGCCCGCGCGGTCTGCGCGTCACCCGCCTGGCGCGTGGCGTGCCGGCTGGCGCCGAGCTGGAATATGTCGATCTGGGCACCATTGCCCGCGCGCTGGTGGACCGGCGCGGCACCTGAGCAGCGCCCGCGCGGTTGCAATAAGCTCCCGCCTTTTCCACCCCGCCCGCGCACTCTCGCGCCAGAGCACTCACCTGAACCATCATGCAGCGACGCCAATTCATCCAATCCGCTGGGGCGCTGGCTCTGTCCAGCGGCCTGTTTTCTCTCACGCCCCGCGCGCAGGCCGCTCTGGTCGACGGCACACTGGCGGTCTACGCCGGGGCCATCGGCCCGGGGGAGTACAACGCTGGAACCTTCGCCCAGGCCCGGTTTCACGACCCGCGCGGCATGGCGCGCGACGCGCAGGGCAATGTGTTCGTCGCGGACTATGTCAACAGCGTGGTGCGCAAGCTGGGCACCGACGGGCAGGTCAGCATCGTTGCCGGACAGGTGGAACAGCGCGACGCGCGCAACGGCCCGGCGCTGCAGGCGCGCTTTTACTCGCCGGAATGCGTGGCGGTGGCTGCGGACGGCACGCTGTTCGTCAGCGATTCGGGCAGCAACACGGTGCGCCGCATCGGCCGCGACGGCAATGTGACCACCTGGGCCGGAAAGATCGATGTCGAGGGCTTTGCCGACGGCCCCGGCAGCAAGGCGCGGTTCAACCACCCGGTCGGGCTGGGGGTCAACGGGCAGGGCGTGGTCTACGTGGCCGACGCCTACAACAGCACGGTGCGTCGCATCAGCCCAAAGGGCGAGGTCAGCACCCTGGCGGGCCTGGCGGGCGATACCGGCTGGCGCGATGGCCGGGGCACGCAGGCGCGGCTGAACACCCCGGTGGGCCTGGCGCTGGACGCGCAGGGCAATGTGTTCGTCAGCGAATATTTCAACAACGTGATCCGCAAAATCACCCCGGCAGGCCAGGTGAGTACCTTTGCCGGTCAGCCGGGCAAGGGCGGGTTTGCCGATGGCAAGGCCGCGCAGGCGCTGTTTTTGCACCCGCAAACCTTGTCGTTCGCGCCTGATGGCAGCCTGATCGTCGCAGATACCGGCAATAACCGCGTGCGCCGCATTGCACCGGACGGCACGGTGAGCACGCTGGCGGGCAACGGAGAGGGCGAGAAGGTCGCTCCCGGTGCCCTGCCGGGCACGCTGCATCAGCCCTACGGCGTGCAGGCGCTGGCCGATGGCTCGGTGCTGGTCACCGGAATGAACGCCATCCTGCGCATTCAGCTGGCAACGCCGCTCAAAACCTGAGTTTCTGCTTCTAACCCGCTGTCGGGTCGGCGGCGTCGAATTGGGTCAGGTCGACCCGCGGGGCCGGTTTCCAGCCGCGCTTGCGGTGCTCGACCACCACATTGGTATAGATGCCACCGCGGACATACCAACGCGCGGTCACGCGCAAAAAGCGCGGCGACATGGCCTTGACCAGGTCGTCGAGGATGGTGTTGGTGACCTTCTCGTGAAAGGCGCCTTCATCGCGGTAGCTCCACATGTAGAGCTTCAGGCTCTTGAGTTCGACGCACTTCTTGTCGGGAATGAAATCGATGTCGAAGCGGGCGAAGTCCGGCTGGCCGGTGAGCGGGCAGAGACAGGTGAACTCGGGGACCTGCATGTGGACGTGGTAATCGCGCCCGGGCGCAGGGTTGGGGAAGGTTTGCAGGGATTTGCTGGGTTTTGTCGTCATGTTGTTGTCAGATCCTGAAGGTTTCTGGGGTCATGTGGTGGTGCCTTGCCGTCGCCGGGCGCGCTCCAGAGCCGCTTGCAGCAAGGCCGCCTTGCGGTCGGCGGACGGGGCGGATGTAGCAGGCGGTTCCGTCTGTGCCTGCTCGGCGGCAGCAGCCTGGGCGAGCTGGCGCGGATGGCGCTCGAGATGACGGCTGTAGCGCTGCCGTGCCTCGGTGGATTGTGCCGCAGTCCAGGCATTCCAGCCGGTCTGGGTGGCCAGGGCGGCATCCGGCAGCGGTTCCATGCGGATGCAGTCCACAGGGCAGGGTGGCAGACAGAGTGCGCAGCCCGTGCACCAGCGCGCAATGACGGTGTGCATGCGCTTGGACACACCCGCGATGGCGTCCACCGGGCAGGCCTGGATGCACAGCGTGCAGCCGATGCACTGCGCCGGGTCGATGACCGCAAGCAGCCTGGGACCTTCGGCGCCACATTCTGGGTCCAGCGGCGCTGGCGGGCGGTGCAGCAGCGCGGCCAGCCGCGCAATGCCTTCGGCGCCGCCCGGTGGGCAGCGGTTGATCTCGGCATCGCCCGAGGCGATCGCTTGCGCATAGGCGGCGCAATCCGGGTAGCCGCAACGGGTGCATTGGGTCTGCGGCAGCAATGCGTCGATCTGCGCGGCCAGCGCGCCCGGTGCGTTTGGCATGAGCGAGGGGTTGATCAGGCCGGCGTGCGCGAGCGCACAGGCTTGCACGGCGGGTCGCCCGCGGCGCCTTGCGGGTGCGCGGCGATGAAATCGCGCACCACCGGGTAGATTTTTTCGCGCCAGCGCCGTCCGGCAAAAATCCCGTAATGCCCCGCGCCCTCGGCAACGTAATGCTGGCGGCTGACCTCGGCGATGCCTGTGCACAGGTCGTGCGCGGCCTCGGTCTGCCCGGCGCCGGAAATGTCGTCGAGTTCGCCCTCGATGGTCAGCAAGGCCGTGCGGTGGATGTCCTGCGGGCGCACGGCGTTGCCCTCCACCGTCCAGGTGCCGTTGACCAGTCCGAAGTCCTGGAACACCAGCTTGATGGTGTCGAGGTAGTAATCGGCGTCCATGTCGAGCACGGCGTTGTATTCGTCGTAGAAGCGGCGATGCGCCTCGGCGTCGTCGTTGTCGCCGCGGATCAGATCGAGAAAATAGTCGTAGTGCGAGGAGAGGTGGCGGTCTGGATTCATCGCCACAAACCCGGTGTGCTGCAAAAAGCCGGGATAGACGCGCCGACCGGCGCCGGGATAGTTCGCTGGCACGCGGTAGATCACATTGTTCTCGAACCACGCATAGCTCTTGTTCATCGCCAGGTTGTTCACCGCCGTGGGCGACTTGCGCGCGTCGATGGGGCCGCCCATCATGATCATGCTGCGCGGCGCGATCTCGCCTGCGGTGGCCATCAGCGAAATGGCGCCCAGCACCGGCACCGTGGGTTGACACACCGACATCACATGCACGTCCGGGCCGATGGCTGCGATGAACTCACGGATGTAGGCCACATAGTGATCCAGGCTGAAACTGCCCCGCTCGGTGGGCACCATCCGTGCGTCGGTCCAGTCGGTGATGAACACCTTGTGATCCTGCAGCATGGTGCGCACCGTATCGCGCAGCAGCGTGGCATGGTGGCCCGACAGGGGGGCCACGATGAGCACGGTCGGGTCGTCCTTGAGCTTGCCCAGCAGAGACACGTCGTCGGAAAACCGCTTGAACCGCAGCAGGCGGCAGAACGGCTTTTCGATCACCACCTGCTGCTGCACTGCCACCGCCTTGCCGTCGATGTGGACCGTGTCGATGCCGAACTCGGGCTTCTCGTAATCCTTGAGCAGGCGATGCATCAGGTCGTAGCTGGCCGAGACCCGCTGCGTCACCGTGTGCGGCACCGCAGGCCACACTGGGTGGGCGTAGAACTTCGCAGCCGCCTCGGCAAAGTCGGCAAGCGGCCGCATCAGCGCGCGCTGGGTTTCATAGAGGTCATACACCATGATGGATTCCGACTCGTTCTTGTTGCAATGCACAAATTTTAGTCCCGCCCAGTCATTCGCGTCGCAAGGGGATTCACTTTGGTCGGGTCAGGACATAGAACGGCACACCTCGGTCGGATTCAAGGTGCTGAGAAAAGCGGAAATGCTACGAAGCTAGACCTGACCCCGGCTCAAGCTGAAGCTGTGATTGACGAGAAATCAACGACGCTTTGGCCACGTGAGCCAAGCTAGAAAGATAATCACAGCCAACACCACAAAATCGACTATGGAAATTGGATTCGGACCGGAAAAGAATAAGTATCCAAACCATATGCCCATGATCCATAACAGGGAACTAATCAATATGCGGGAGCCTCGACCTAATACCGGAGCCGTGGACTGCGGCTTGACAACTCCATTCTTCTTATCGCGATACTCGCTAACTGAATTGAAGCCCCCAACCAGACCGACAATCAGCCGCAACCAAAAGTCCTGCATTAGATACCAACCCATTCGGTATCCAAAGTCACCTCCGACATTGCCGGAGTCTTTCATCGCAGAAAATAGCCACATGACTACAAATGCAAGAAGCAGAACACCGACAAATATCAAAACATATATGAGGTAAGAGCCTGTCTTTTTCACAGGATTGCCAGCACGAGTCCGTGAAAAACTCCACATCCGCCTGAGGTAAAAGCCTGTCTTTTTCACAGCATTGCCAGCCATATAGACAGTATTCGCACTTGCCTGTGCGACTGACTCGGCGCGGTAATGCTGTTTTAACTCCCTCTCTAACGCTAGCTTTTCCCGTTCTAGTTTTACCTTTTCAATTTCAATCTGAATCTGGGTGAGCTCATCACTCATATTTTCTCCTTCACTATTTTTTACACCTGGCGGTTTCAAGTGCGAAGTGCAACACGCTTGG
>JAGDVQ010000184.1 GCA_023255715.1 Thiomonas sp. | reverse complement strand
AACCCTGGTGCGAACGATTGAAGTGCAGGCCAGAGGGCGTGATGATGCCGAACATACCTTGCAGTGGAGCGAATGCCACATTAGCCCCGTTCACTGCTGACAGTCCTGGGCTGATACGACGCACCAGATCTTTTTCGTATTTGATCGGCATGCCATAAGGTGGCTCATCCACCCCACGCCCCAGTGTGGTACCCCACTCAGGCTTGTCGAGGATGAGCTTGCTGCCCTTGTTCCCGTCCCAGTCTTTGCGATCGTCCGCATAGGCATTTGCTGCGCCACCGGCGGCCATGGTGGCCGTGGCGGCGAGAAATGTCTTACGCAAAAAATCGCGGCGGCCCGCCTGAACCTGCGCAATCTGCTCAGCGCTCAGGAAGTCTTCCGGCGCTTTGCGCAGCCGGCCTAGCTTCTTTGTGTAGTCACTCATCCTCTTTCTCGCTCTTAGTAAGCACGTCGGGCCAGGCGATCCGTCTGCGAAACCGATTCAGGATCGTCGAGCTCGATGGCAATTTGAGTACACACGGTCCGGCACAACTGCACTGCCTTCTCGCTCTGCACACGGTAATAAACCAGATTGCCGACGCGACGCTTGGCGACGACGCCGGCTTGATACAACACCTTGAGATGCTGGGACACATTGGGCTGGGTCGAATCGACCAGGCTCATGATGTCACTCACGCTTTTTTCGCCCGTACAGATGGAATTGAGGATACGCAAACGCAGCGGGGTCGCAAGGACACCGAAGAGTTCTGCTGCGGAATCGAAGACCCGATCCACATCGACCGAGAAATCGTCTGCGGGCGCTGTAACCAGTTCCGGGGGCGTGTCGTTTTGGAGCATGTGAATTTGCTTATAAGCAAGCACTGATATTTTTCAAACCAAGCGGTCTGTTGTCCACACTTGGCGGCTAGGAGTTTCCCTAGTCAACTGCGCGCAATTGCATCAGGAATTTGCTGCAAGGCAAGCGGATCTTCGAGTGTAGTCAGATCGCCGGGGTCACGGCCTTCGCAGATCGCCTGAATTGCACGACGCAGCATTTTGCCGGAGCGCGTCTTGGGCAGGGCCGTGACCAGGCAGATGCGCTGTGGTCTGGCGACGGCGCCGAGTTGCGCATCCACATGCGCGGCGATGGAGGCCTGCTGCGTGCTGGCTGCATCAAGCTGCCCGGGCCGCAACACCACGAAGGCCCAGGCGGCCTGCCCCTTGAGCGCATCCTGCACCCCGACCACGGCCACCTCGGCGACCGCCGGGTGCGCGCTGATGCTTTCCTCGATTTCGCGGGTGCCCAGCCGGTGGCCTGCAACATTGATCACGTCATCGGTGCGGCCGAGGATGTAGAGATAGCCCTCGGCATCCTGCCGCCCCCAATCGAACGTGGAATACACCTGCCTGTTGGGGTATGTACTCCAGTAGGTATGCACGAAGCGGGCATCGTCGCCCCAGATGGTCTGCAGGCATCCCGGGGGCAGCGGCCAGTCGATCGCCACCACACCTTTTTCGCCGGGAGCAACCGGCTCGCCATCGGTTTCGTTGCGCAGACAGACTTTGTAGCCCGGCATGGCCACACCGGGCGATCCCGGGCGGGAGGGTACTTCAGGAAAGCCCCGCGGCGTTGCCAGAATGGGCCAGCCGGTTTCGGTCTGCCAGTAGTTGTCGATCACCGGCTTGCCCAGCGACTCGGCCACCCAGCGTCCGGTTGGCTCGTCCAGCGGTTCACCCGCGAGAAAGATGGCGCGCAGCGCCGACAGATCGTGCCGTTTGAGCAGGGCCGGATCGTGGCGCTTGAGCACGCGCATCGCCGTGGGCGCGGAGAACATCAGGTTGGCGCGGTACTGTTCGGCGATCCGCCAGAACACCGCGGCGTCCGGGCGGATCGGCGTGCCCTCGTACAGGATGGTGGTCATGCCGGTCAGCAGCGGGGCGTAGACGATGTAGCTGTGCCCGACCACCCAGCCGATGTCGCTGGTGCAAAAAAACGTCTCGCCCGGCTTGCCGCCGAAAATCGCGCGCATCGACAGATGCAGCGCGACCGCATACCCCCCGGTATCACGCTGCACTCCCTTGGGTTTGCCGGTGGTGCCCGAGGTGTAGAGGATGTAGCTCGGGTGCGTCGACTCAACCCAGACACAAGGGACTTGCGCCTGCGCGTGCGCTGCGCGCAGCTCGGCATACGCCATATCCCTGCCGTCCTGCTGCGCCCAGTCTGCCAGACCGCGATCGACCACGATCACCCGCTGCGCCGGATGCTGCGACAGCCGCAGCGCCTCGTCGAGCAGCGGCTTGTACGGCATGACCTTGCCGCCGCGCGAGCCGGCGTCCGCGCTGACGATCACTTTCGGCTGGGCATCGTCGATGCGCGCGGCCAGACTGACCGAAGCAAAGCCGCCGAACACCACCGAGTGAATCGCGCCCAGCCGCACGCAGGCGAGCATGGCAAACACCGCCTCGGGAATCATCGGCATATAGATCAATACCCGGTCGCCCTTGCCCACGCCCAGGCTCTGCAGGCTCGCGGCCATGATCTGCACCTCGCGGTGCAGTTCGGCGTAAGTCAGGCTGCGTTCCTGCCCGGTTTCGGTGGAGACATAGACCAGCGCCGACTGCTGCGCGCGATCGGCCAGATGCCGATCGACCACGTTGTGGCACAGATTGGTCTGCGCGCCGACAAACCACGCGGCAAATGGCGGATGACTGCGGTCGAGCACCTGATCCCACGTCCGCTGCCAGTCGATCGCCTGCGCCTGCTCTGCCCAGAACGCCTCGGGGGATTCCACGCTGCGGCGGTAGAACGCCGCGTAGCTCGTTTCTGCCATCTCGCTGTCTCCTCTGTGTTGCGCAGTTGCGCCTGCACGAGCCTAGGAACGGGTGCTGACTGCCGACTGACGCCCGAGCCGCGCGATCGCGCAATGCGTCAGATCTTGACCACCAGCCGACCGCGCACCTTGCCGTCGATCAGATCCTGCGCCGCTGCGGCGGCCTGCTCGAGCGGAATCTCGTGCGCGATGCGGTCGAGCATCTGCACATCGATCAGATCGACCAGCATCTGCCAAGCCTTGCAGCGCGCCGCCTTGGGCTGCATCACGCTGTCGATGCCCGCCAGCGTCACCCCGCGCAGGATGAAAGGCGCCACGGTGGTCGGAAAATCCATGCCGCCCGCCAGTCCGCAGGCGGCGACCACGCCGCCCCAGCGGGTTTGCGCGCAGGCATTGGCCAGGGTATGGCTGCCCACGGTATCGACCACTGCGGCCCAACGCTCCTTTTGCAAGGGTTTGCCCGGGGCGGACAGGGTGTTGCGGTCGATGACCTCCGCGGCGCCGAGTTCGCGCAGGTACGCCTGCTCGTGCAGCTTGCCCGTGGAGGCCACCACCTTCCACCCCAGCCGCGCCAGCAGCGCCACCGCGACACTGCCCACGCCGCCGCTCGCACCAGTCACCAGCACTTCGCCCTGCGCAGGGGCGACATCATGCCGTTGCAGCGCCAGCACGCACAGTGCCGCGGTGTAGCCGGCGGTGCCCAGCGCCATGGCCTGACGCGCGTTCAAGCCCTTGGGCAGGGGGATCAACCAATCGCCGTTCAGCCGCGCACGCTGGCCCAGACACCCCCAGTGCGTCTCGCCCACGCCCCAGCCGTTGAGCAGCCAGCGGTCGCCCGGCCGCCAGTCGGGGTGAGAACTCTCCAGCACCGTGCCTGCGCCGTCGATGCCCGGCACCATCGGCCAGCGCCGCACCACCGGAGCGCGATTGGTCAGCGCCAGCGCGTCCTTGTAGTTGAGGGTGGAATACTCCACCGCGACGGTCACATCCCCCGCGGGCAGATCGCCCGCGTCGAGCTGCGCGAGTTCCGCGCGAAAGCCTTGTTCGTTTTGATCCAGGCGCCAGGCTGTGAACATGGTGTTGTCTCCAGAATGGGTTTTGATTTTGCGCCGCACAATCGTTGACACGTTGGGGCAATTTACCTAAATTGGTGCGCTTATGCGAGTCAACCCCTTGTTCGTGTCTCTTGCCGTTGTGTGCTGCACGCTGTGCACCACGCCTGCATGGGCCGACCCGGTCACACTGCCGCAAGTCGATCCGGCGCAGCCGTCCGCCAAAGCGGTGCAGGATGTGAAAAACGCCCAGCGCGACGATGCCTCGCTCAAGCAATGGTTGACCAACAACGGCTTTGTGCATCAGGTGTCCACGCGCGCGTCCGATCTGGTGGTCAATGCGCTGAGCTTTCTTGGCGTGCAGTATCACTATGGCGGCGACACGGCGCGCAGCGGTTTCGATTGCTCGGGGTTCGTGCGCTACGTTTACCAGGAAACGCTGGGCACGGTGTTGCCGCACAACGCTGCGCAGCAGGCGCGTGAGGGCGAAAAGATCTCCGAGAGCCAGCTCAAGCCGGGCGATCTGGTGTTTTTCAACACCCTGCGCCGGGCCTTCTCGCATGTCGGGATCTATATCGGCAACGGCCAGTTCATCCATTCGCCGCGCCCCGGGCAGACCATCCGCATCGAAGATCTCGACGCGCCCTACTGGGCCAAGCGCTTCGACGGCGCCCGCCGCATCCTCACGGGCACGCACACCGAAGTGGCGCAGGACGATCCGCAGTCGCAGACCGCCAGCGATCAGACTGGCGGCCAGTAACGCGTCACGATCACCGCCTTACCGCGCCTTACCGTCTTGGCGGCGGCAGGTCGGTGCAGCTGCCCTCGGCCGCCTCGGCCGCCAGACCGATGCTCTCGCCCAGGGTCGGATGCGGGTGGATGGTGCGGCCGATGTCCACCGCGTCAGCGCCCATCTCGATGGCCAGCGCGATTTCACCGATCAGGTCGCCCGCATGCGTGCCGACGATGCCGCCGCCGACGATGCGGTGTGTTTGCGCGTCGAACAGCAGCTTGGTGAAACCTTCGTCGCGGCCGTTGGCGATCGCGCGGCCTGAGGCGCTCCACGGAAACAGCCCCTTGGTCACGGTAACGCCCTGCGCCTTGGCCTGATCCTCGGTCAGCCCGACCCAGGCGATTTCCGGGTCGGTGTAGGCGACGCTCGGAATCACCCGCGCGTCGAACGCGGCGCGGGCGAGTGTTTCATCGCCCTTGATTTCGCCGGCGCAGACCTCGGCCGCCACATGCCCCTCGTGCACCGCCTTGTGCGCGAGCATGGGCTGGCCGACGATGTCGCCGATGGCGAAAATATGCGGCACATTGGTGCGCTGCTGTGCGTCGACCGCGATGAAGCCGCGCTCGCTCACCGCCACCCCGGCTTTGTCCGCGGCGATCTTGCGGCCATTGGGCGCGCGGCCCACGGCCTGCAGCACCAGGTCGTAGCGCTGCGGCGCGGCGGGCGCGCCTTCGCCTTCGAAGCTCACCCAGATGCCGTCCGGCCTGGCTTCGGCGGCAACGGTCTTGGTCCGCAGCATCACCCGGTCGAAGCGCTTGGCGTTGACCTTTTGCCAGACCTTGACCAGATCGCGATCCGCGCCGGGCATCAAGCCGTCGAGCATCTCCACCACGTCGAGCCGGGCACCGAGGGTGGAATACACCGTGCCCATTTCCAGACCGATGATGCCGCCGCCGATGATGAGCATCTTTTCGGGCGCATGCTGCAGCGCCAGCGCGCCGGTGGAATCGACGATGCGCGGATCGTCCGGCAAAAACGGCAGCCGCACCGCTTGTGAACCCGCGGCGATGATGGCGCGGGCAAAGCGCACGGTCTGCGTCTGCCCGGTCTTGTCCTGGCCGTCTCCCGAGGTCAGTTCGACCGCGACGTGGTGCGCGTCGACAAAACTGCCGTAGCCGCGCAGCACCGTCACCTTGCGCATCTTGGCCATTGCCGCCAGCCCGCCGGTGAGTTTGCCGACGACCTTGGCCTTGTGCGCGGCGAGCTTGGCGCGATCGACCTTGGGCGCGGCGAATTCCACACCGAGGTCGGCGAAATGCGCCGCCTCGTCGATCACTGCGGCGACGTGCAACAGCGCCTTGCTCGGAATGCAGCCGACGTTCAGGCACACCCCGCCGAGCTGCGCGTAGCGCTCGACCAGCACGACCTTGAGCCCCAGATCGGCGGCGCGAAACGCCGCGGAATACCCGCCCGGCCCGGCGCCGAGCACCAGCAGGTCGCATTCCACATCGGCCTGACCGCCGAACGCGGCTGCCGGCTGCGGCGCGG
>JAGDVQ010000121.1 GCA_023255715.1 Thiomonas sp. | reverse complement strand
GCGCCCTCCTGCGGAAACACCGAGCAGGTGGCGTAGAGCAGCTTGCCGCCTGGTTGCAGCAGCGGCCAGAGTGCATCGAGCAGCGCGGTCTGGGTGGCGGCCAGCGCGGCAATGTCTGCGGCGCGGCGCAGCCAGCGGATGTCGGGATGGCGACGGGAGATCCCCGAGGCGCTGCACGGCGCATCGAGCAGGATGCGGTCGAAGCGCTGGCCGTCCCACCAGCCATCCGGCTGCGCAGCATCGGCGGCCTGGGTGTTTGCGCGCAGCCCGAGGCGGCGCAGGGTGTCGTCCACACGGCGCAGGCGCTGCGCGTCCTTGTCCAGCGCGAGCACGGCGCAATCGGCCCGTTCGAGCAGGTGCGCAGTCTTGCCACCCGGCGCGGCGCAGGCGTCGAGCACGCGCTGGTCTGCCTGCACATCCAGCAGCGCGGCGGCGTATTGCGCGGCGGCGTCCTGCACGCTGACCCAGCCCGACTCGAACCCGGGCAGCCGCTCGACCGCGACGGGCTGCAGCAGGATGAGGGCCTGATCGAGCAGGGCATCGTCCGGCGCCACGCTGTGCAGTCCGCGCTCGGCAAGAGCCGCCTGATAGTCCGCACGGGAGATGCGCCGGGTGTTCACCCGCAGGGTCATGGCCGGTGGGCGCTGGGCCACGGCGAGCATCTCCTCCCAGTGTTGCGGATACGCGGCCTGCAGTGTCTCGACCCACCACGGCGGATGGTTCCAGCGCGCCTCGATCGATGTGGCGCAGACCGTGCCCGGCAAATCCGGGCGGGCGATGAAGCGCCGCAGCACGGCGTTGACAAAGCCTGCTGCGTGGCGCAATGCAGGGGTGCGCTTGCAGGCTTCCACCGCCTGATTGACCACGGTGTGCGCTGCGTAATGCCCAGACGCTTGCGGCATCAGCAGGACAAGCGCAGTGTGCAGCACATCGCGCAGCAAGGGCGGGTGGATGGCCTTGGGGTGCAGCGCCGACAAGGCCGCGCGCGCCGTGCCGAGATGGCGCAGCACAGTGAAACTCAGCGCCTGCGCTGCTCCGCGTTGCGCGGCGTCCCACTGGCCGCGCATGGCAGATTGCGGCAGCGCGGTGGCGAGTGACGCGCCATCCTGAACCGCGCCGACCAATTGCGCGCAGGCCATCAGGTCGCGCCACAACGGGCGCAGGGCGGGGGTGGGCGGGTTGTGCAGCGAGGGAGAAGTCACCGGCACATTATCGGTGCATGCATGAAAAAGCCGCGTCGGTGACAAAGACCAGAGCGCGGCTGGAAAACCACAAAGTGGCGTTCAATCACGGACAGAACATCACGGGCAGATGTAGGCGTAGCCCTCGCGATACTGCAGATTGGCCGCCTCGGCCACGCCCGAGGGCACGATGGTGGCATCGAGCAGCACGCGGTCTTTCGGAATCTTGCGGCTGGTCAGCGTGTTGTTGCAGACCCGGAACGACACGCCTTGCGCAGTAAGGCCACCGATCAGCCCGGCGAATTCCGCGCCCTTGCCGTCCACCGCGCCGTTGAGCATGAAGTCAATGCCGGCACCATTGCCGACCACCACGATCTTCGCCGTGGGGTCTGCAGCCAGGTGATTGCGCACATTGCCCAGGCAGCGCGAGCCTTGCGCGTCCCCCTGGGTGACGTGATAGACGACTTTCACGGGCCCTTCCTTGTCTGCGCGACCCTGCGCGCGTGCAGTGGTGCTGACCATCAGCGCCGCAGCGCCCACGGTCGCAGCGGCCAGCGCCTTGCGGCGATTCGGTGTGTTCTCCATAGGTCTCCTCCTTGGGATGGTTGCCGCCCTGCGCTCTGCTGGCGCAGTGACGAAATAGAAAAAGGCCGACTCACGATCGGCCGTTGCATGATGCCTGCGAACGACACACCGCACAATCCGGACATCAACCAGACCTTGCGGCGTGTCGGTCTATCAGGACAGGCTGTCGCGCCAGATATTGGTCGCCCAGGCTTCGGCGTAGTGTGCCTCGACGTCGGACAGACCCGCCGAGATGCCGCCTGAGCCCGGCACGGTCAGGAAGGTCTTCTCCTTTTCGTTGTATTGATGCACGGTTGCCACGTGGATCGCCCGGTCGAAGCTCACCATGCTGTAGCAGGTGTTCATCACCACCGGGCTGGGGTTGACCGGCTGGTCATACAGCATCGACACGATGGCTGCTGCGGCGACCTTGGCCTGCTGGTTGGCCATATGGCCCGACTTGGGCATGAGGGGCGAGATCTGGATGGAATCGCCCAGCACATGAATATCCTTGTGCACCGCCGACTCGAAGGTGCGATAGTCCACCGCGCACCAGCGGCCGTTCATATTGGCCAGTCCCGTTTTCTGCGCGATCACGCCGGCGCGCTGCATCGGAATGATGTTGAGCACATTGGCCTTCACCGGCGCGTCGACCTCGAATTCCACCTCCATGGTTTGTGCATTCACGCCGACCACCTTGTGGTTCGGCACGTATTCGACCATGCCGGGGTAGAGCTCGGCCCAGGCCTTCTTGAACAGCGGCTCCTTGGATTGCACCTTGTCGTTGGCATCGAAAATGAGGACCTTGGACTTGGGCTTGTTTTTCTTGAAGTAGGCGGCCACCAGCGAGGCGCGCTCGTAGGGCCCAGGGGGGCAGCGGTAGGGCACCGGCGGCACGGAAATGGCGAACACGCCGCCGTCGGGCATGGCCTCGATCTGCTGGCGCAGTGCCATGGTCTCGGGCCCCGCCTTCATGGAGATCAGCAGCTTGCCGGATGCATTGGCCGCCTTGAGCCCCGTGACCGTGTCGAACATCAGATCAATGCCGGGTGAGACCACGAGCTTGTCGTATTTCAGCGTGTCGCCATTGGCGAGCTTGACTGTGCGCGCAGCCGGGTCGATGACTTCGACCGTGGTCTTGATCCACTTCACCCCATGGCGCTTGCGCAGGTCGTCGTACGACGTGGTGATGTCCTGCATCGACTTCGCTCCGGCGATCACCAGATTGGAGACCGGGCAGGAGATGAAGGCGTCGCCGGGTTCGACCACCGTGACCTCGATGGTGTTGCCCGACCATTCGCGGATGTACTTGGCCGCCGTGGTGCCGCCGTAACCGGCGCCGACGATGACGACCTTGCCCTTGCCCGCTGCGCTGCGCGTGGTGCTGGCGCAGCCCGACAAGGCGGGTGCGAGACCGATGGCGCCCACAGTGGCGGCGCCTGCCAGGAATTTGCGACGTGATTGCATGGTGGAGGCGTCCTCAGGGTTTTTGCTGGGAAAGATAGGTGGCGATCGACGCGATCTGGGCGTCGGTATAGCCCTTGGCGATCTGCGGCATGATGGTGCCGGTGCGCTTGCCCGACTTGTATTCGGTCATGGTTTCGACGATCGACGCCGCCGACCGCCCGGCCAGCGACGGGATGGCCGCGGTCGACACGCCTTGCGGGCCGTGGCAGTTGTAGCAAGTGGCAGCCAGCGACTGGCCTGGGGTGACCATGGGTGTGGCCGCCTGTACCGCGCCCGCGGCACACAGCAGGGAAGTCAACAACAGTTTGCGCAACATCCGATATCTCCTGGGTGGGATGGCCTGAGGATCGAAAGACATCTAAAGTCTTTGATCTAAGACAAAAGGTATCGAAATGTAGCAAATGGATACATCCGGGAGAACCAGCAGGTCATCCCGCACGCTTGCGTGCCATCAATGCGTTGGGCAGTATGAAATCGGTGGTGTGACTGCAGTCACACAGCGCCCGACCTGTCATAGTCTGGCGCGCCGGGGGACGCTCCCGACCGGCCGCTCGGCCGGATTCAGGGCTTGATGTAGTACCAGCCTTCGGACTGGAGTTTCACCAGCTCATACACCCCGGCGGGCACGACGGAGGCCTCGAGCACCAGTTCGCTCTGGGGAATCTTGAGGAAGGTCAGGGTGTTGTTGCAAGCCTTGAACTGCACGCCCTGATTGGCCAGATCACCAATCATCCCCGAGAACAGCGCCCCCTGCGGGGTTTTGGCGCCATTGAGCAGGAAATGGATGGCCTTGCCGTAACCCACCACGACGAACTGCATCTTGGGGTCCAGCTCCAGCACGTTCTGGATATTGATCAGCCCTTCGTAGGCCTGCTCCAGGCTGTCGCTGATCTGAAAGGCCACTTTCCACGGTTCGCTCGAGATCTGCTGTGCGGGAACTGGCCCCTGGGTCTGCGCCTGCGCGAGCTGGGCGCCGCCAAGGCCGATCAGTCCGGCACCAAGCAATCGGATGCGGTCGCGTGGGTTCATGGGGGGCTCCTCGTGTTGTGGTCAGGTTGGCTGGTGTGGATGGGTGCGCCGGGTGTGCAGATGATGCAGGCTCCAGTGCTGGCGCTCGGCCAGCCAGCGGTACAGCCAATATCCCACCAGGGTCACGAACAGCAGCGCCAGGGTGTTGAAAAAAATGGCGCCTGGCAGGATGGCAAGCAGTTCGAATCCATTGAAATCGCGCCACTTCACTATCGCAGTGAGCAGGGCGCTGAGCAGGCCAAAGCCCGCGCCGATCGCGGCGTTGATGCGCAGCAGTGTGGGCAGGGTGAGGACGGCGGTTTCGATCTGGGGGGATGTCATGGACGAGGTGATCCTTATCAATTGCGCACTTCGCCATCGCCCAGCACCACCCACTTCATGCTGGTCAGCCCTTCCAGGCCGACCGGCCCGCGGGCGTGAAACTTGTCGGTGGAGATGCCGATTTCGGCGCCCAGCCCGTACTCGAATCCATCGGCAAACCGGGTGGAGGCGTTGACCATCACACTGGCGGAATCGACTTCGCGCAGGAACTGCATCGCGCGGGGATGGTCGCGGGTGAGAATGGTGTCGGTATGCCCCGAGCCGTAGCGGTTGATGTGCGCAATCGCGGCGTTCGCATCGTCGACCAGCTTGATCGAGATGATGGGTGCGAGGTATTCGGTCGACCAGTCGGCCTCTGTGGCGTCGCGCAGCAGCGGCGCTGCTCCCGGAACTGCGGCCAGGATGGCGCGGCTGGCCGGGCAGCAGCGCATTTCCACGCCTTTTTGCACGAACACTGCGCCGATGCGCGGCAGGAACTGCGGCGCGATGTCGGCGGCGACCAGCAGCGATTCGGCGGCATTGCATGGGCTGTAGCGCTGGGTCTTGGCGTTGTCGGTCACGCGCACCGCCATGTCCAGGTCGGCGCCGCTGTCCACATACACGTGGCAGTTGCCGTCGAGGTGCTTGATCACCGGCACCCGCGCCTCGGCGCTGATGCGCTCGATCAGCCCCTTGCCGCCGCGGGGGATGATCACATCGACGAACTGCGGCATGGTGATCAGCGCCCCCACTGCGGCGCGGTCGGTGGTTGGGATCAACTGCACCGCGTCGGCAGGCAGCCCAGCAGACTGCAGCGCCTGCGCCACCAGACCCGCCAGCGCGCGGTTGCTGTGGATGGCCTCCGAGCCGCCGCGCAGGATGACCGCGTTGCCCGATTTGATGGCCAGCGACGCCGCCTCGATGGTGACGTTCGGGCGGCTTTCGTAGATCATGCCGAACACGCCCAGCGGCACGCGCATCTGCCCCACGCTGATGCCCGAGGGCCGGCGGCGCACATGCGCAATCTCGCCCACCGGGTCGGGCAGTGCGGCCACCTGTTCGCAGCTCAGCGCCATTTGCTCCACCACCTTGTCGCTCAGCGTCAGGCGGTCGATGAACGCGGGTTCCAGCCCGGCCTCGCGGGCGGCATGCAGATCGCGCAGGTTGGCGTCCTGCAAAGCGGGCCTGTGGGCGCGAATGGCGGCGGCCAGTTCCGCCAGCGCCTGATTCTTCACCGCAGTACTCGCCCTTGCCATGCCGCGCGAAGCCGCGCGGGCGCGGGCGCCCAGGTCGGCCATCAGGGTGTGGATCTGTTCAGAGGAGACATCCATGGAACTGTAAAAAAAGCAGAGAAACAGAGGCCTCGGCCATCATGCTGCACGCAAAGTCATGCAAACCTTATAAGCTGCGCTGGTGAGGCCGACTAAGGCAACACTGAATAAGTCCTTGTGATGATGCGCGCTGGGCTGCGGGATGGGATGCAAGGCGCACACCACAGCCATAGCCCAAGCTATGGCGAGGATGTGCAACGTCGCAGACCGCTCGCAGGCCGGATGCGCAACGCGCAAGGGACTTGTTCAGTGTTGCCCTGAAACGCAATTGTGCGTCAAGGGCCTTGGAATTGCTGCACAGATTTTTTGACTCTGGGAGATCATCATGGGACTGTTCGATAGCGTGGCGGGTGGTTTGGGGCAGATGCTG
>JAGDVQ010000021.1 GCA_023255715.1 Thiomonas sp. | reverse complement strand
ACGGCGCGCAGGCAGATCTGGGTGCGATAGCGCGCATGCGCGCCGCGCTTGCCGACCGCGGCCCCGACCATCAGGGGCAGTGGCAGGGCGGCGCCGTGGCCTTTGGCCACACCCGGCTGTCGATCATCGACCTGAGCCCAGCCAGCGACCAGCCGATGGTCGATGCCGACACCGGCTGCGTGCTGGTGTTCAACGGCGTGATCTACAACTACCGCGCGCTGCGCGCCGAGCTTGCCGCGCTTGGCCACCGCTTTGCCAGCGACGGCGACACCGAAGTCATCCTCAAGGCGTATGCGCAGTGGGGGCCAGCGTGCGTCGAACACCTGGACGGCATGTTCGCGTTTGCGCTGTGGGACCCGAGGCGGCAAAGCCTGCTGCTGGCGCGCGACCGCTTCGGCATGAAGCCGCTCTATCTCGCAGAGGATGGCAAGCGCCTCGTCTTTGCCTCGACCCTGCCCGCGCTGCTCGCCGCAGGCGGCGTGGACACCGCGATCGACCCGATCGCGCTGCACCACCTGTTCTCGCTGCACGCCGTCGTGCCTGCGCCGCGCACCATTCTGCGCGGGGTGCGCAAGCTCGCCCCGGCGCACACCCTGCGCGTGCAGCCCGACGGCCTGCGCTGGCTCACCCCGTACTGGGACCTGCGCGCCACCCGCCCGGATGCGCCCAAAACCGAAGGCGAGTGGACCGAAGCCACGCGCGCGGCCTTGCTCGCGGCGCTCGACAGCCATGTGCACGCCGCCGACGTGCCGGTGGGCGTGCTGCTCTCGGGCGGGCTCGATTCCAGCCTGCTCGTTGGCTTGCTTGCCGACAAGACCAGCGACCTGCGCACCTATTCCATCGGTTTCGAGACGCTGGACGCACACACCGAGCGCGCCGACGAATTCGCCTACTCCGACCTAATCGCGCAGACCTTCTCCACCCGCCACCACAAACGCGCGGTGCCCAACGACGCGGTGCTCGCGCGCCTGCCGCACACCATTGCGCGCATGACCGAGCCGATGTTCAGCCACGACGTGGTGGCGTTCGATTTTCTGGCCGAATGGGTCGGGCAGGATGTGAAAGCCGTGCTCGCCGGGCAGGGCGCCGACGAGGTGTTTGCCGGGTACTTCTGGTACCCCAAGATGGACGCCGAGCGCGGCGCGCCGGTCGAGCGCTTCGCCCGGCATTATGTCGACCGCGATCACGCCGAGTGGTTGCGCTTGATCGCGCCCGAGTTCCACGTTCCTGACGTGACCCGCGAGTGGATCGGCGAGCAACTCGCCCGCCCGCAAGCCGACACCTTTCTCGACCAGGTGCTGCGGCTGGACGCCACCGCCTTGATCGTCGACGACCCGGTCAAGCGCGTCGACAACCTGCCGATGGCGCATGCGCTGGAAGTGCGCGTGCCGTTTCTCGACCGCGCATTGGTCGAGCTGGCCGCCAGCATGCCGCCGGCGCTGCGGCTGCGAAGCGGCGGCAAGTTCCCGCTCAAGGCAGTCGCCCGCGGGGTGATTCCGGATGCGGTGATCGACCGCGACAAGGGCTACTTCCCGGTGCCGGCGCTCCATCATGTGCGCGGCGCGTTTTTGCAGCAGATGCGCGATGTGCTCACATCGAGCGCCTGTCGCCGCCGCGGGCTGTACCAGCGGCCGTTCATCGACGCGCTGCTGGCCGCACCCGAAGCGCCCGAACACTTCACCCGCATCCGCGGCAGCAAGCTCTGGCACGCGGCGCTGCTTGAGTGGTGGCTGCAAACGCACGTTGACGGCAAATGATCGAGCGGCTCAACCGCGATTGTTTTTGCCTCACCCTCGACCGCGAGCGGCTCACCGCTGCGCTGCATGACGCGCTGGGTCAGCCCGGGCTGGAGCAACTCATCGCGCAGCGCAACCCGCACCTGTTTTCTGCGCATCCGGTGTTTATCAGCCATGCGCATGCGCAGCGCATGCGCGACGTGGTGCAGGCCTTGGAACACGTGGCGGCGCTGCCCGGCTACCGCGCGGCGGTGCTGGACTACGCCCCCGCAGCGGCGCAACGTCGCCCGGGCAACCCCGGCGTGTTCCTCGGGGTGGATTTTCATCTGGAGCGCGGACGCCTGGACCTCATCGAAATCAATACCAACCCCGGCGGCGCGCTGCTGTCGGCGGTGCTGGCACGGGCGCAGCGCGCCTGTTGCGACGAAATGCAGGGCATGATTCCGAGCGGCACGGCAGTCGACCGCTTCGAAGCCGAGGTGCTGGCAATGTTCCAGCGCGAATGGCGCGACGCGGGCAGGAGTGGTGCGCCGCGGCGCATCGCCATCGTCGATACCGCGCCGCAGCAGCAGTATCTCTACGCCGAGTTCCTGCTCTACCAGCAGTTGTTCGCGCGCGCCGGCATCGACGCCGTGGTGCTCGACCCTGCCGAGCTGGAGTGCGACGGCCACGTGCTGCGCCAGCGCGGGCAGGGCGCAGCCATCGACCTGGTCTACAACCGCTTGACCGACTTTGCGCTCGACGCCCCTGAACACGCCGCGCTGCGCCGCGCCTGGGACAGCGACAGCGCGGTGATCACCCCGCACCCGCAGGCGCACGCCGTGTACGCCGACAAGCGCAACCTCGCGCTGCTGTGCGACGCGCAGGCGCTGCGCGCGCTCGGCGCGGAGCCAGCCGCCGCAGAGCTGCTGGCCGCGCATGTGCCGCACACCGAAATCGTCGGCGCGGCCAACGCCGAGCGGCTGTGGGCGCAGCGCCGCAACCTGTTCTTCAAGCCCTGGGCGGGATACGGCAGCCGCGCCGCCTACCGTGGCGCCAAGCTCACCCGCGGGGTGTGGGAGGCCATCGTCCAAGGCGGGTATGTGGCGCAAACCCTGGCGCCTGCGGGCGAGCGTCGCATCGGTCCGGCCAGCGCGCCCACAGCGTTGAAGTTCGACCTGCGCGCGTATGCCGACATCGGGCAGGTGCTGTGGCTCACCGCCCGGCTCTATCAAGGGCAGACAACCAACTTCCGCACCCCGGGCGGCGGGTTCGCGCCGACCTTCGAGCAACCGGCCCCGCAGGCCTGACCGCGCCAGTTGCTGACATGCGCCGCGGCGCTGCGCGTAAGCTTTGGACGGGAGAGGGCCATCAACGCCCTGACAGCGCATTCGGTTGCGGGCAAAGTCGCCTGCGTTACATGGAAAGGTTCATCATGAGCTGTGGAGTCGGCGGGCAGCCCAGCCCGTTGCAGTTCGAGATTCTCGGCACGGGCATCGAGGCCGAGAAGCTGTCACGCCGGCTGCAGTGCGCGCTCGCCGGTCTGGGCTGGTCGGCGCGGGTTGCCGTGCACAACGACCCGCTGCGTGCGCTCGATCTGGGTGCCAGCCGCGACCCGGCGCTGTTGGCCGACGGCGTGCTGTTCGCGCAAGGGTTGCCGCAAACCGAGGAACTCGAAGCCCTGCTGCGCGCACGCATCGGCGTGGCGCCAACGCCTTCCCATCAACCATGAGCCACGACCACGACCATTCCCACGACCACGCGCTGCCGCAGGATTTCAGCGCCCGGTTCGCGCTGGGCATCGGCCTGAACATTGCCTTCGTCGCGATCGAGGCGATCTTCGGCTGGCGCGCGGGGTCGCTGGCGCTGCTGGCCGATGCTGCGCACAACCTGGGCGACGTCGGCGGGCTGGCGCTGGGTTGGGCCGGGTTGGCTGCGAGCCGGTTGCACGCCAGTGACCGCCATACCTATGGCTGGCAGCGCGCGTCCATTCTGGCGAGCTTTGCCAATGCCACCCTGCTGCTGATCCTCATGGGCGGGCTTGCGCTCGAGGCATTCCAACGGTTGACGCACCCGGGGAGTGTGGATGAATGGCCGGTTCTCATCGTCGCGGCGGTCGGCATCCTGGTCAACGGCGCCACCGCCTGGTTGTTTCTTTCCGGCGCCAAGGACGATCTCAACATCCGCGGCGCTTTCCTGCACATGGCGGCGGACGCGCTGGTGTCACTGGGCGTCGTGGTGGGGGCGGTCGTGGTGCTGGCCACCGGCTGGATGTGGCTGGGCCCGGCGATTTCGCTGGTGATTGCCGCCGTGGTGGTGTGGGGGACGTGGTCGCTGTTCTCGCAATCGCTGCACCTGATGTTCGACGGCGTGCCGCAGGCGGTGGATTTGCCTGCTGTGCGTGACAAGCTGCTGGCGCTGCCGGGAGTGGTCGGGCTGCACGATCTGCATGTCTGGGCGCTGTCGACCTCCAAGGTCGGACTGACCGCGCACCTCGTAGTGCGTGAAGGGGTCGATTCCGCCGTGCTGCTCGACCAGGCCGGGCATATGCTGCACGACGCGTTCGAGATCACGCATGTCACGCTGCAGATCGAGCCGCAGACCTTCGCCGCACAGTGCGCGCTCGCGGCCTCGTCAGCCGCCTGCCCGGGCAGGGCCGGTGAGCGGGCATGCGGCGCAATCGCCCGCGCGCGTTGCGCCGGCACAGGCGGCGACCGTCCAGCCGGGCTTTGCGCTGTTGTTCTCCACGCCGCTGCTTCACGGGTTCAAACGGCTGGACGCGCGGCCCGTAGGCTTTGCGCCGCTGCCAGAGCCCGCCGCGTCGCAATTGGCGCAGTGGCGCGACGCCGCGCAGGCGCATGTGCTCGGCCCGGCGTTCCTGCAGGCGGCACGGCTGCAGCGGACCGAGCTGGGTCGCATCACGCTGCAGCAGGCAGATGCTGAAGCGCCGCGCCATGCCGACGTTGCGCTGCTCACCCACGTCGCCGGCGTGGCGGTGTGGGAGGCATGGCTGAGCGCGCCGCCGCAAGGCTTCGACCCCCAGCGCTGGGTCGACTGGATCGACCCCGACCGCTCCGATTCCATCGCCGCCGCAGTGTGGCAGCACATCGCCCCGCTGAATCACGCCCTCTCGGGGCGCAGCGCGTTCAGCGCCTATCTGCCGCTGTCGGTGATCCGCCTGGCCGATGTTCTCCTCGATGACTGGTTGCCCGAGCATGCCGAGCGGGTGATCGCTCTGCTGTGGCGCGACCGGCTCGGCCGCGCGCTCAAGCCGGAGGTCGTCGAAACCGAGCTGGCGCGCGATACCTGCGCCCGCGTGGGCGGCATCACGCTGATGGGGCGGCGCAGCGCGCTCGATCTGCACGACTGGCGCGACGACAGCGCCGCCGAGGCTGCCCAATTGCAACTGCCGCCGCGCAGCGCGCTGCCGTTTCTCGTCACCCTCGAACTCCTGGCGATCGAGCGGGCGGTGCTGCAGCGGCTGTATGACCGCATCGCCCACGCCGCGCCGCAGACGATCGAAGGGCTGCTCGCGCTCAAGAAGGACGTGATCGACGGCCTGGAGGAGTATTACGGTTCCACGCTGGCGAGCACACGGTTCAACGACGTGGTCGCCGCGCAGGGGGAGGACATGCTGGGCATCGTCGACCTGTTCGACGCCGTGTCGGACCGGCTGGAGATGCTGAGCTTCACCCTGACCACTGCCTATCAGCAGCGCATGACCGCGCTGCAGTTCTGGTTGACCGTGGTGTTTGGTGCCACCGAAATCGGCTTCATTGCCTCGAGCATCGCCACCTGGTACTACGCCAGCGGCGTGGGCACGGTACTGGCCTGGACCGTGGGTGCCGCAGCACTGTCAGGAGGAATCCTGGTGGCCCTGCTGCGCCGCAAAATCCGAGACTGACATGCCCGACATGCCACAACGAGAACCCACCGCCGCTCCAGCGGCCGCAGTGTCTTCAGCCGGCCTGACCGCCAGCGAGGCGGCTGCACGCCTTGCCGCCGACGGCCCGAATCTTTTGCCCGGCGCCGCACCCAAGACGGCATTGGCCATCGTGCTCGGCGTGCTGCGCGAGCCCATGTTCCTGATGCTGCTGGCCGCTGGCGGCATCTATCTGTTTCTGGGTGACAAGGGCGAGGCGCTGTTCCTGCTCGGCTTCGTATTCGTGGTCATCGGCATCACGCTGGCGCAGGAGCGCAAGACGCAGCGGGCGCTGGAATCGCTGCGCGATCTGTCCGCACCGCGCGCGCTGGTCATCCGCGATGGCCGCGAGCAGCGCATCGCCGGGCGCGAGGTGGTGGTGGGCGACCTGCTGGTGCTGCACGAGGGCGACCGCATTCCCGCCGACGCGCAACTGGTCGCCGGGCAGCTTGACGTCGATGAATCGCTGCTCACCGGCGAATCCGTGCCGGCGAGCAAGCTGCCCGACTTGGTGCTGCACGCTGCAGGCGCGGGTGGCGGCGCGGCGCTGTTCGCCAGCACGGTCGTGACCAAGGGCGTCGGCCAGGCGATTGTCGTGGCCACTGGAGCGCGCACTGCGGTCGGCGG
>JAGDVQ010000009.1 GCA_023255715.1 Thiomonas sp. | reverse complement strand
CAGCGGCGAATCGCACGGGGCGGTGAGCAGATACGGTGTGGTGCAGGCATCCAGACCGGCGAGAAAACCGGCCAGCGGTCCGGCAAAGTCGCGCGCCCGGTCGTCGGTCAGCACCGGCAGTCCCCAGGTACGGTAGGTGTCCAGATTGCGGTTGGCATTGATGCGCACGGGGCCGACCTGGGGCTGCAGCCGCGCGAGCACCTGCTGCGCCAGCGGCAGACCGTGCCAGGGCTGCAAACCCTTGTCGACGCCGCCCATGCGGCTGCCGCGCCCGCCCGCGAGGATCAGGCCGGTGATGTCGGCACGGGCGATGGAGACCGACATCTCAAAACCTGTCGCGCTCGCCCGGCTCGCGGACCTGCTGCGTGGCGTGGGAAGCATCGCCCCAGCGCACCGGGCCTTTCATGATGGAAACCACCAGACAGCCGATGCCCACGGTGAACACCAGTGTGGCATCGAACAGGCTCACGCCGAGGCAGAAGATGTCGATCAGGTCGCGCGTGGGCTGTGGATCGCCCTCCACCAGGCCAGGCTGGTAACTGGTCTTGAGCCAGGCGCCGATGATCCACGGCAGGCCGACGCCGATGCAATACGCCGGAATCAGCCAGCGGTTGAGGACCCGCTCGAGGCCGGCGGTTTGAAGGGGCGGGACGGGAGTTGGGAGCATGCCCTGGATGCTACAGCCGCGCGCCGCCCGGCGTGAGGTGCTGGTGTTCGTAACGCTGCTGGCAGACGGTGCAGCGCAGCACGGTGGGCTCGGCCATCAGGCGGGCGGGCTCGATGTCGGCGCCGCAGTCGATGCACACGCCAAAGTCTGGCGTATCCAGGCGCTTCAGGGCGCTGTCGATGGCGGCAAGCTCGGTGGCGTCGCGCGCTGTCGAGGCGATTTCCACCGCGTCCATGGCCTCGACCACGGCCTCGTCGTCGGTTTCGCCACGGTGACTGCGCACCGCCAGCGTGCCGTCCTCGCTGATGGACTCATCCCGCAGATCGGCCACCATCTGGGTGCGGCGTTGTTGCAGTTTGGCGCGCAGGGTCTCGCGCTGGTCGGGGGTGAGGGGCATGTCGGTCTCCTGAGTGGGTCTGCCGTTGCAGATGATGCGCCCATTGTGGAATACGGTCATCACCAGCAGCTTGCGCTGGCGCAACACATCACTCGCTGTGCATGAATTGCCGCAGGCGGAAGCCGAGCAGACGCAGGGTGGCGAAATACAGCAGTGCAGACACGGCCAGCAGCCCCAGACCCATGCCCAGCCGCAGCACAGTGCCGTGCGCCCGGTCCCAGGGCAGGGCGGCGGCGCCCCACAACATCAGGCCACCCAGCGGAATCTGCGCCAGCGCCACCTTGCCGACGTACCGTCCCCAGCCCGGCTGCGGCTGAAACATGCCCCGCTTGCGCAGACCCCGAAACAGCAGGCTGGCGTTGAGCAGCGCGCCGATGGAAATCGCCAGCGCCAACCCGGCATGTCCCAGCCAGGGCACGAACAGCAGATTCATCAGCTGGGTGCAGGCCAGCACCACCAGGGCGATTTTCACCGGGGTGCGCAGGTCTTGCCGGGCGTAGAACCCTGGGGCGAGGATCTTGATGCCGATCAAGGCAATCAGCCCGATGCCGTAAGCCCGCAATGCGCTGGTCGTGGCCAGCACGTCGGCATGGTCGAAACGCCCGTAGTTGTAGAGCATGGACACCAGCGGCTGGGCGAAGATCAGCAGCGCAATCGCGCTGGGCAGCGCAAGCAGCAACGTCAGCCGCAGCCCCCAGTCGAGCAGGGTGCTGTACTTGGCGACATCCTCGGTGGCCACTGCGCGCGACAGGCTGGGCAGCAGCACAGACCCCAGCGCCACCCCCAGAATCGCGGTGGGAAACTCCATCAGCCGGTCGGCATAGGCCAGCCACGACACACTGCCCGCCGCCAGATGCGAGGCGATCTGGGTGTTGATGACAATCGACACCTGCGCAACCGACACCGACAGACTGGCGGGCAGCATCTGCTTCACCACCCGGTGCACGCCCTCCGAGCGCCAGGCCTTGAGAAAGCTCAGGCGGAAACGCGGCACCACCGCGTATCGGCGCAGCGCCGGCCACTGCACCGCCAACTGCGCCACGCCGCCGATCATCACCCCGATCGCCAGCGCGTAGATCGGCGGATGCACCAGCCTGTGCAATCCCACCGCGGCGCCGATGATGGCCAGATTGAGCAGCGCCGGGGTGACTGCGGGCACGGCAAAGTGTTTCCAGGTATTCAGAATGCCGGCGCTCAGCGCCACAAGCGAGATCAGCCCCGCGTAGGGAAACATCAGCCGCGTCATCCAGATGGCGGCGTCGAATGCTTCGGGATGCAGGCCCGAGGCGGTGAGCCACACCAGCACCGGGGCAAGCAGCACGCCGGCCAGGCTGATGGCCGCCAGAATCCAGAACAGCGCGGTGGAGACCTGATCGATCAGTTCCTGGGTTTGCTCGACCGACTTGGTCTGCCGGGTCTGCGACAGCAGCGGCACGAAGGCCTGCGAGAACGCGCCCTCGGCAAACATGCGGCGCAGCAGATTGGGCAGGCGAAACGCCACATTGAACGCATCGGTCCAGGCACTGGCGCCGAAGAATGTGGCCACCATGATTTCCCGCACCAGCCCGGTGATGCGCGAGGTCAGGGTGAGAAGGGAGATGGTGGAGGCGGCCTTGAGAAGATTCACCCGGCAGCATTATAGGAAGGCAGGGCTTTCCGCCCGAACGCTTGCTGGTGCCTCGCTCGATTTTGTCTATAATGGCGGGTTTTCCGAGCAGGCAACACAGAAGGATTTTCCACATGGCAACCAAAGCCGCAGCCAAGAACAAGAGCGTTCGCACCCCGTCGGGCCGCAAGCGCGCGCGTCAATCCATCAAGGCCAACGCCGCCAACACGGCGCTGCGTTCGCGTTTTCGCACCGCCGTGAAGTCGGTGCGCAAGGCCATCGCCGCTGGCGACCATGCCAAAGCCATGGAGGTCTTCAAGGCCAACGCGCCCGTGCTCGACTCCATCGCCGACAAAAAGATTTTCCACAAGAACACTGCCGCGCGTCACAAGAGCCGCCTGAATGCGGCAATCAAGGCGCTCGCCGCCTGATTTCGGTTTGCCTGCTCCGGCCTGCGCTTCGAGCCCTGTGCTCTCGGCGCAGAGCCCATGAAAAAGCCCGCTTGCAGCGGGCTTTTTTGCGAAGCCAGTTTTGCACTGGCGTTCATTGCGCCTTCCTCTTCAAGTCAGGGCAACTCGGTGCGTGAAGCCACCAAACCATCCGGGTCGAGCGTTCACACCGTCTGCAGCACGCGCTGCAGTGCGTCGCGGGCGAGGTCCAGGTCCGCCATGTCGGGCTCTGCAGCGTCGACCTCGGTCAGGCAGGCCTCGACCACATCGAGCTGGTTGTCGCGGGCGAAGTTGAGCAGAAAGTCGAACGCCATCGGCTCGATGTCACGCAGCGACTCGCTCACCACCAGGCAGCGCACGCCCTCGACCACGGTCGGAACGCAATACGGCGAGTAGCCCAGGTGGGCTTCCTTGCGACACAGGCCAGCAGGGCGGAACCGGGCCATCAGGCCAGCAAGACGCTCTGCCCAGTCGCTCGGGCGGAAGATGCGGCCGTCTGCGGTGATGCCGCGGATGAAAATTTCTCGGGGTTTGACAAGTTGCAGTGAGTGGGGGAAGGCGCTCATGGCTGAATCCTTGAAGAGGCAGTTTTGCTGCGGTGCCGCAATTATGCTGCAGCGCAGTATTACCGGGTTAACCCGAAGGGTGATTCTGTGTTGCAGTTGCAACAAATACTCCACCCGGTGTGTGCCGCGTCCTGTCATCTGCCCCTCCTTATAATTCCGACTTGCCCCCGGTGGCGCAGCGCGTTTTGATGCTTTGCCCGCCGGGTTTGCTTTTTTTGCAAAGGAGAAATGACCATGCCCTCTCATGTGATGCAGACCTATGCACGGCAGCCCATCGCCCTGTCGCATGGTGAGGGGGCCTGGGTCTGGGATACGCAGGGCAAGCGTTACCTTGACGCCTTGTCGGGCATTGCGGTCAACACCCTGGGGCATGCCCATCCGCGCCTGGTGGCGGCAATCGCCGACCAGGCGGGCAAGCTGATCCATACCTCCAACCTCTATCAGATCCCGCTGCAGGAACAGCTGGCCGATCGGCTATGTGCCCTGGGCGACATGGACACGGCGTTTTTCTGCAATTCCGGTCTGGAGGCCAACGAAGCGGCGATCAAGCTGGCGCGGCTGCACGGTCACCACCGCGGCATCGCCCGCCCGGAAATCGTGGTGTTCGAGCGCGCGTTCCATGGGCGCTCGCTGGCCACCCTGTCGGCCACCGGCAATCCCAAGGTGCAAAAGGGTTTCGAGCCGCTGGTGGAAGGTTTCGTGCGGGTTGCCCTCAATGACGCCTCCGCCCTGCAGGAAGTCGCCAATACCCATCCGAATGTGGTGGCGGTGTTCGTCGAGGCGATTCAGGGAGAAGGCGGCATCCAGCCGGCGCATGCCGACTTCTTGCAGGCGGCGCGCGCCCTGTGCGACCGTCACGGCTGGCTGCTGATGATCGACGAGGTGCAGTGCGGCACCGGCCGCACCGGCAAGTGGTTCGCGCATCAATGGGCCGCGGTGAAACCCGATGTCATCGCCCTGGCCAAGGGATTGGCCTCGGGTGTGCCCATCGGCGCGATCCTGGCTCGCGGTGCTGCGGCGACGACCTTCGGCCCCGGCCAGCACGGCACCACCTTCGGCGGCAACCCGCTGGCCTGCCGCGCCGCACTGGAAACCCTGGCGGTGATCGAGGACGAGGGCCTGCTGGCCAATGCCGCCGCGCGCGGCGCGCAGATTCTCCATGCCCTGCATCATGCCTTTGCGGGGGTGGACGGCGTGGTCGAGGTGCGCGGACAGGGGCTGATGATCGGCATCGAGCTCGACCGTCCGGCGGGCGAGCTGGTGCGCATCCTGCTCGAGCGTGGTGTGCTGCTCAATGTCACGCAGGAGCGGGTCATCCGCCTGCTGCCGCCGCTGATTTTCACTGCAGAGCAAGCCGATGCCCTGACTCAGGCACTGGTCCCCGCCGTGCGGGACTTTCTGCAGACTTCCCCCGCGCAATGAATCCAGAGACAACGCCATGAACACCACCTTGCGGCATTACCTGCAGTTTTCCGACCTGACGCGCGAGGAGTACGACTACATCTTCGCCCGCGCCGCGCTGATCAAGGCCAAGTTCAAGCGCTACGAGCCGCACCAGCCACTGGTCGACCGCACCCTGGCGATGATTTTCGAAAAGCACTCCACCCGCACCCGGCTGAGTTTCGAGGCCGGGATGCACCAGCTCGGCGGCGCGGCGATCTACATCAACACCCGCGACAGCCAGCTCGGTCGCGGGGAGCCGATCGAGGACGCGGCGCAGGTGTTTTCGCGCATGGTCGATCTGGTGATGATCCGCACCTACGGGCAGGAGATCGTCGAACGCTTTGCCGCGCACTCGCGCGTGCCGGTCATCAACGGCCTGACCAACGAGTTCCATCCCTGCCAGATCCTGGCCGATGTGATGACCTATATCGAGCATCGTGGCCCGATCCAGGGCAAGACCGTGGCCTGGATCGGCGATGCGAACAACATGTTCTACACCTGGCTGCAGGCTGCGGAGGTGCTCGACTTCACGCTGCATTTTGCCGGGCCGAAAGGCTATGGCGTGGAATTCGACCGCGCGGGTTACCCAGTCAGTGCGGCGCAGGCGGCGCATCTGCGCACCTTCGACGACCCGCGCCAGGCCTGCGTGGGTGCGCATCTGGTCACCACCGACGTGTGGACCAGCATGGGCTTCGAAGAAGAGAAGGGAGCGCGTGAGCTGGCCTTTCAGGGCTATATGGTCGATGCCGACATGATGTCCCGCGCGCAACCCGATGCGCTGTTCATGCACTGCCTGCCCGCGCACCGCGGCGAGGAGGTCGCGGCCGAGGTGATCGACGGCCCGCAGAGCGTGGTGTGGGATGAGGCAGAAAACCGCCTGCACGGCCAGAAGGCGTTGATGGAGTTCTTGCTGCTCGGGCGTCTGGATTGACGCACGGTTGCGTTCCCTAAGCCGGATTTAAGTCCCACTGACGAGAATGCAGGCGTCAGGTGGCGTGTTTGCAACGCGCTGCCGGGAGCGCAGCATGTCGTCCACAGACCAACAACCCAACCTTCTTGTCCAACCTGACCACGGGGTCCGGCATGTCAATCTGCCGCTGGAGATGAAGACATCCCGCGCTCCGTCTCTCGGGGCGGAAGATCATGCTGCGATGCGTGCCCTGAACTGGGCGCGCATTGCACTCGGCGTGTTTTTCGCCA
>JAGDVQ010000085.1 GCA_023255715.1 Thiomonas sp. | reverse complement strand
GCACCGCACAGCGGCGCGAGCCCGACTACCCCAGACTGCACCAGGAATCGATGCCTTTCTGGGTCGCGAGGGCGTGGGCATGGCGCAGTTCCGCGTGCAGCAGTGCCTGTTGACCCGGTTCGAGTTCCTCCAGGAGAGCGATCAGGGCATCGGAAAATGCCTTTTCCTCGGCGTTCCAGTCAAAAGATTCGGGGATGGCGATGGAACGGGAGGACAGATACGCCTGCCAAGTGGTGGCCGGAACCTGACGGGCGAGGTGACGAGGGTTGAACGCGGTCATGCCTTTCTTCTCCTTCTTCAAACGGACGATGCCCGGCGCCGCCACATCCCACCAAGGAAGCGAACGTTCGGTATGCCGAACGTTTCGGATTGTCTCTGGCTGATGCTGGGTTTGTCAAACGGTTACGAAATCGTTCGGCGTGGTGGTAGCATCTTCGGCATGACGCAGAGCGATTAGGAGATACCGGTTCCATCGCCCTTAGGGGACAAGATCCGCGCATTGCGGAAACAGAAGAAGCTCAGCCTCGAGCAGTTGGCCGAACTGACCGACTCCAGCAAGAGCTACATCTGGGAGCTGGAGAACAAGGACGAACCGAAGCCCTCGGCTGAGAAGATCGGCAAGATCGCTGCCGCGCTCGAAGTGACTACAGAATTCCTGCTCACCGAGTCGGCGACCACGCCGGACGAAGAAGTGCTCGATGAAGCTTTCTTCCGTAAGTACAAAAGCATGTCCGAGTCGGACAAGAAGAAGATCCGCAAGATTCTCGACGCGTGGGAAGATGAATGACAGAGGCCAAGAAACCCATGGCCGAGGCCAACCGCATCTCGGCCATGCTCAACACGGTTCTCGGTGCGGATCGCTTTCCGGTCAAGGTTGACGAACTGGCGCTGGAGTACTCCCGCCAGTGCTTTTCAGACTCGCCGATCGACAAGGTCCAGGGCGAGGATCTCGACGGTTTTGATGGTCTGCTGAAGGCCAACAAGGCGCGGTCGAAGTGGCTTGTCCTCTACAACAGCGCCACTCCATCGGAGGGACGCAAGCGCTTCACGATCGCGCATGAGTTCGGCCACTACATCCTGCATCGTCACCAGCAGGACCTTTTCGAGTGTGGCGACGGGGACATTGAAACTGGCGACAACAACAAACGCGACATTGAGGCCGAGGCGGACCTGTTTGCTTCGACCCTGCTGATGCCGCTGGACGACTTTCGGCGCCAAGTGGATGGACAGCCGATCAGCTTCGATCTGCTGGGTCACTGCGCCGACCGCTACGGCGTCTCGTTGACCGCGGCAGCTCTGCGCTGGACCGAGATCGCACCCAAACGCGCGGTGCTCGTGGCCAGCCGCGACGATCACATGCTGTGGGCCAAGTCGAACAAGGCGGCGCTCAGGTCCGGCGCCTACTTCGCGACGCGCAAGAACACCATCGAGCTGCCGCACGATGCGCTGGCGCACACCTGCAACGCCTTTGACATGTGCAACAACCGAACGGGGCGTGCCCAGTCCTGGTTTGCCCGTGAACCTGCCAGCATGCCGGTCACGGAGATGACGCGCGTCGCGGGTCAGTACGACTACACGCTGACACTGCTACTGTTGCCTGAGGCCGAGTGGCAAGGCGTGCGGCACGATGATGAGGAGCCGGTGGAAGACGCTTACGACCGCTTCATCCGCAACGGCCAGTACCCGGTGCGATAGCTCAAAGTGGATCGATCATGAGCGCCCACAAATGGCAATTCGCTTCCCGTTTTCGCCGGCATGCCTTTGGCTGGCGGTCCGACGCGCCGGTGCAGCGGATCAAGGAAGCCATCACGGAGATCAAGCAGGTTGCCCGCAAGGAGCCTGTAATCGCGGCTGAGGGCGCCATTATCCTGCTGGAAAAGCTCTCCCCGGCGCTGGAACAGGTGGACAGTTCATCGGGCGCACTGGGTTCGGCTGTCAACAAGGCCATCGATACCCTGGTGCCCATCATCGTCAAGGCTGAAGTCGAGCCGAAGCTGCGACAACGCTGGCTCGAACGCTTGTGGCAAGCGCTGCAGGACGACGAGATGCCCTACATCGAACTGCTCGGCGATTACTGGGGCGAGTTGTGCGTGACGCCGGAGCTGGCGTCGCGCTGGGCCGATGAGTTTTTGCCGGTCGTCGAGAGCGTGTGGAGCCCAAATGCATCGGGGCACGGATTCTTTAAGGGCGCCAGCGCTTGCCTGGCATCCCTGTACGCAGCGGGTCGGCACCAGGAACTGTTGGCGTTGCTCGACAAGGCACGGTTCAAGTGGTGGCACAATCGGCGCTGGGGTGTGAAGGTATTGGCAGCGATTGGCAGGAAGGCAGAGGCAATCCGCTATGCCGAGGAATCGCGCGGCCTCAATGATCCTGGCTGGCAGATTGCCCAGGCCTGCGAAGAGATCCTGTTGTCCTCCGGTTTGCACGACGAGGCCTACCGCCGCTATGCCATCGAGGCAAATCAGGGCACCACGAATCTGGCGACGTTTCGCGCCATCGCCAAGAAGTATCCCCACAAGCAACCGGAAGAGATCCTACGCGACCTGATTGCCAGCACGCCTGGTGCCGAGGGCAAATGGTTCGCGGCAGCGAAGGATACGGGGCTCTTCGCCGTGGCTGCTGAGTTGGCAACACGCAGTCCGACCGATCCGCGCACGCTGACGCGCGCCGCCCGTGACTATGCCGAGAAGCAGCCAGAATTCGCGCTCGCCGCTGGTCTCGCCGCGTTGCGCTGGATCTCTCTCGGCCATGGCTACGACATCACCGGCGTTGATGTGCTCGATGCTTATTCGGCAGTCACGCAGGCGGCGGTGAACGCAGGTGTTCCAGTCCAGCGGATCAACGAGCAGATCCGGGACATGATCGCCAGCACCCAGCCTGGCAATTCGTTGATGAAGACCATCCTCGCTCGTCATCTGGCGAACTAAAGGGGACCTGCTTTTCGCAGCAACCCGCATCGGTTCGCAGGGCTCCGAAACTCCCTCATGGTGTCGGCGGCAGTCCATCCGGACAATTTCACTGCATGTGAGTTTGACCGAAAGGACCGCCACCGATGCATCAAATCAACCATTTACCACCGGGGCGGATGACGCCGGAACAGCGTCGCCACGAGATCGCGTCGTTGCTGGCCAACGGCCTGGCACGCCTGCGGTTCGCCGGCACAGAACAGTCCGCAACCAGGGCCGGAGCGAGCGAGTTTGAGCTTGGCTTCTCTGGCAACCAGCGCGTTCATACAGACCCCGTCAACAAGACAACTACGGAGTCGAAATGAGCACGCAAACGCCATCATTTTCCACCCCGCCATCGGTAGCGGCGCAGATCGCCAGGCTGCCCGAGATGCCGATGGCAGAGATCAAGGCGCTCTGGCAGAAACTGGTCGGTGGCGACACGCCCACCCACAACCGTCAGTTCCTCGAACGCCGGATTGCCTACCGGCTGCAGGAGCTGGAGTTCCGCAAGGTCGACGCCAACCTGCTAGATCGCAATAAGCGCCGCATCGAATCTCTGGTCGAAACCGGCAAGGTGAAAAAACGCGACCGCGATTACCGCCCGGCCGCAGGCACGGTGCTGGTGCGGGAGTACAAAGGCGTCGAGTACCGCGTGATCGCGACCGCCGACGGCCAATATGACTTCCAAGGGCGCATGTACCCGAGCCTCTCGATGATCGCCCGCGAAATCACCGGCATGCGCTGGTCGGGGCCACTGTTCTTTGGGCTCAAGCCGCCATCCAACGCCAAGGCCAAGCCTGCTACCAAGAAGAGAGGTGGTCGATGAGCGAAGTCTTGAAGCGCCGCATGCGCTGCGCGGTCTACACGCGCAAATCCACCGATGAAGGGCTAGACCAGGAATACAACTCCATCGATGCGCAGCGCGATGCCGGTCACGCCTACATCGCCAGCCAGCGCGCCGAAGGCTGGATTCCGGTGGCGGACGACTACGACGATCCCGCGTTCTCGGGCGGCAACATGGACCGGCCGGCGCTGCGTCGCCTGATGGCGGATATCGAGGCCGGCAAGATCGACGTGGTCGTCATCTATAAGATCGATCGACTGACGCGCAGCCTCGCTGATTTTTCCAAGATGGTCGAGGTGTTCGAGCGCTACGGCGTGTCGTTCGTGTCGGTCACCCAGCAGTTCAACACGACGACCTCCATGGGGCGGCTGATGCTGAACATCCTGCTGTCGTTCGCCCAGTTCGAGCGGGAGGTTACTGGTGAGCGCATCCGCGACAAGATCGCCGCCAGCAAGCGCAAGGGTATGTGGATGGGTGGCGTGCCGCCGCTGGGCTATGACGTCGAGAACCGGCGGTTGGTACCCAACGAGCGCGAGGCCAAGCTGGTCCGCCACATCTTCCAACGTTTCGTCGAACTCGGCTCCAGCACGATGTTGGTCAAGGAGTTGAGGCTGGACGGCGTGACGTCGAAGGCGTGGACCACGCAAGACGGCAAGACCCGCGAGGGCAGACCGATCGACAATGGCCACATCTACAAGCTCCTGAGCAACCGCACCTACCTTGGCGAGTTGCGGCACAAGGACCAGTGGTACCAGGCCGAGCATCCGCCCATCATCAGCCGCGAACTGTGGAACAGCGTCCACGCGATCCTGGAGACGAATGGCCGGGTGCGGGGCAACACGACGCGGGCCAAGGTTCCCTATCTGCTCAAGGGCATCGTGTTCGGCAACGACGGGCGCGCGCTGTCGCCGTGGCACACGACCAAGAAGAATGGCCGGCGCTACCGGTACTACGTGCCTCAGCGCGACGCCAAGGAACACGCGGGCGCCTCGGGTCTCCCGCGATTGCCTGCCGCAGAACTCGAGTCAGCGGTGCTCGATCAACTGCGAGCCATCCTGCGCGCCCCGAATCTCCTCGGTGAGATGTTGCCGCAGGCGATCAAACTAGACCCAACGCTGGACGAGGCCAAGATCACCGTGGCCATGACCCGACTCGACGCGATTTGGGATCAACTGTTCCCAGCGGAGCAAACCCGGATCGTCAAGCTGCTGGTGGAGAAGGTGATCGTGTCGCCCAATGACCTCGAAGTGCGACTGCGCGCCAACGGCATCGAGCGGCTGGTGCTTGAACTGCGTCCTGAGCCGGTCGAGCAACAATCGGAGGCCCTGGCATGAGCGACATCCGCATCCAGAAAACTGGCGAGCCGGACATCGTTGAGGCGAGTGATGGCCGGTTGACCCTGTCTGTACCGATCCAGATCAAGCGCCGCAGCGGCCGCAAGCTGGTCACCTTGCCAAACGGCGAAACCGCCCCGGTCAGACCGTGGGACGTGGCGCCGACCTCCATCCAACTCGCGCTGGCCAGGGGCCACCGCTGGCTGGCGATGCTGGAATCAGGAGAGGCGAAGTCCTTGAAGGAGATCGCCACGCGGGAGGGCATCGACAACAGCTACGTCAGCCGTATGGTCAACCTGACCACGCTGGCGCCCGACATCGTGGCGGCCATCCTGGATGACGCACTGCCGAACCACGTCACGCTGTTTGATCTGGCGGTTGATCCGCCGGCGCTGTGGGATGAGCAGCGGGAAAGAGTCGGGCTCTGAGGCGGAAACGCCGCCTCAGCTCAACATGCCCTTGAGATCCTTGAGCATCAGGAACAAGTGATACGTATCGGTCGGGCTGGGCTCGAATTCCCAGGATTCGTACCACTGCCGCGCTGCGTCGTCCTTGGCATGCACCAACAGGCAACGAATGCCGGCGATGTCAGCGGCCTGTGCGGTACGCAGCAGCGCATCTTTGAGCAAGGCCTGGCCCAGACCTTTACGCTGATGCTCCTTGTCCACCGCGAGCCGGGCCAGGATCATGACCGGCACCGGGTGGCGCGCCAGCCCCTTCATCACTCTTGACGGCGCGGCTTCCGGATCTACGCTGCCGACGGCGAGGCTATAAAACCCCACCACCACGTCACCTTGGCAGCAGACGTAAGTCTGTGCGCTGTTGGCCTTCTGGTTGACGAGCGCGTAGCGCTGCAGGAACTGGTTCAGCGCGGCTTGGCCGCAATCGAAGGCATCGACCTGATCCGTAGCAAGCAGCTTGCGAACGGGGGAGTAAGCACTGGTCAATCCAGAACCCCAGGCTCACGCAGCAATTTTTTCAGTCGCGGTTTGCTTTGCACCGGGCGGTCCAGCGCTTCCTGAAAGGCCTGCCACTGTGTATCGTCCAGTACGAACTGGCGACGATCCGCCAGCGTCTGTGCGGCCGCGGTCACGCCCGCGTCGAGCAGGAACTCGCTGACGTTCTTGTGGCAGGCGCGTGCGGCTTCTTGAAGCAGCTGTTTGACTGGCGTGCTGGCACGAACGTCAATGCGTTCGGTCTTGGAAAGATTCAGGGTGCTCATGGTGCCCCTCCGGACTGATCTTGGATGCCCTTATTGTAGT
>JAGDVQ010000181.1:1776-33233 GCA_023255715.1 Thiomonas sp. | reverse complement strand
GACAGGCCCGGTATCACGCCCTGAACCATGCTTTCTTCAAGGGCCTGCTTTTTCTCGGCAGTGGCAGTGTGCTGCACGGGGCAGGCAGCGTGGCCATGGATCGACTGGGTGGCCTGATCCGGCAGATGCCCCAGACCGCATTTTTTATGCTCCTGGGCACCCTCGCCATCGCCGGCTTACCCCCGCTCAACGGCTTTATCTCCGAATGGCTGCTCCTGCAAGCCTTTCTGCTATCCCCCGCCCTGCCGCAAAGCACCCTCAGTGCGGTATTGCCGTTGGCGGCCGCCGGCGTAGTGCTGGCGGCCGCTCTGGCGGCCTATGCCATGGTCAAGTTTTACGGCATCGCCTTTCTCGGTCAGCCGCGTGGCACCCGGCATGTCCACGAGGCCGGACGCTGGGAACAGTCGGCCATGGCCCTGCTCAGTCTCGCCTGTATGTTTCTCGGACTCTTTCCGGGTGTTCTGCTGAATCTGCTGCATCCGGTGTTGCTGGAGATGCTCGGCCAGGGCTTCGCCATCCAGCAAGGGCTATGGCTGACCCCGGTCTCCGCACAACGCGCCAGTTATAGTCCAGTGATTTTCTTCCTCGGCATGGCGATCGCCCTGGGTCTGGGTTTTCTCCTGATCTGGAGTCTCTTTGGCCGGCCCTTGCGGCGCGTGCCGGTCTGGGCCTGCGGTTTTCCCGTCCGGACGCCGGCCATGCAGGATAGCCCACTGGGCTTTGTCCAACCCCTCCTGCGCATCTTCGCCCCACTCTATCAGGCGGAGCGGCAGGCAGACGATGCCGGCCGCTGGCAGGTACGGATCGGCGAACCGGTGTACCGCGGCATCTATCAGCCCCTGAACCGCATCGTCCTCTGGCTCTCGGCTCAGGTGCTGCGCCTGCAGCAGGGTCGCATCACCCTGTATCTGCTTTACAGTTTCCTGACGCTGCTGGTCCTGCTGGCGATCTGGCGATGACCGCCATACTGCTGGAACTGGCGCAGGTGCTGCTGGTGGCGTTTCTGGCGCCGCTCTTTGCCGGCCTGCTGCGGGCATTGCGGACGATCCTGCAGAACCGGCGACCGGCTGGCTGCTGGCAGAGCTACCGCGATCTGTATCGCCTGTTCCATAAAGAATCTCTGCAGGCAGAAGGAACGTCCTGGCTCTTCCGCTTTGCGCCTTACGGGATTTTCGGAGCGTTCTGTCTGGCGGCCGGGATCATCCCCATTCTCGCCACCGGCCTACCCCTGGCACCGGCTGCCGATGTCATTGCCCTGGTGGGTTTGTTCGCCCTGGCGCGGGTTTTTCAGGTACTGGCGGCCATGGATACGGGGACACCTTTCGCCACCCTGGGTGCCCATCGGGAAATGCTGATCGCAGGGCTTGCGGAACCCGCTCTGCTGGCCACACTCTTTACGGCGTCCCTGCTCTCCCGGTCCACTTCGCTGAGCGTGATCGTCGCCCATCTGGAGCAACTGCACTTCGCCCTGCACCCCAGCATGGTTTTCGCCGCCGCCGCCTTTTTCATGGTGCTGCTGGCGGAAAACGCGCGGATTCCCGTGGATAATCCCGCCACCCACCTGGAGCTGACCATGATCCACGAAGCCATGCTCCTGGAATACTCGGGACGGCACCTCGCGCTCATGGAGTGGGGGGCGCAGATCAAGCTGGTGCTCTACGTGGCCATCGGTATTGCGCTGTTTTTGCCCTGGGGTATCGTGCCCACCGCAGAAATTGCGGTACTGCCCCTGACCGTGCCGATCCTGCTGCTGAAATTCGCGGCCGCCGCTCTTATCCTGGCGCTGGTCGAAACCCTACTCGCCAAGCTGCGCCTCTTTCGTGCGCCGGAGTTCATGGCAACCGCCTTTCTGCTCGGAGTCGTCGGACTCCTGAGTTTCTTCATGCTGGGGGCATGACATGATGATCACCACACAGGGACTCGCCTGGGGCATCCCTCTGCTGAGGCTCCTCGCCGCCCTCCTCCTGCTGCTGGCTTTCGCCATGCTGGCGCAACGGCGGCTCCTCACCCTGATCCACCTTCTCGCCTGGCAAGGAGTGGTCCTGGCGACTGGCACCGCGCTGGTGGCGCTGTTGACCGGGCAGACGGAATTATGGTTTTCCGCAGCGCTGACCCTGTGCCTGAAGGCCATTCTGATCCCGACGGTCCTGCATCGCCTGCTACGGCGACTGCAGGTGCATGGCGATGTGGAGGCAGTACTCAACATTCCCCTGACCCTGCTCGCCGGCATCGCACTGGTCATCTTCGCCTTCTCCCTCGCCGCCCCCATCACCGCCCTGACCGGCACCGTGACCCGCGGCATGGTCGGCATTGCCCTCGCCGCCGTACTGCTCGCTTTTCTGATGATGATCACGCGGCGCAAGGCTATTTCTCAGGTCGTGGGTTTTCTGGCTATCGATAATGGCCTCTTCTTCGCCGCCACCAGCGCCACCCTGGGTATGCCGATGATTGTGGAACTGGGCGTAGCCCTGGATGCCCTGATCGGTTTCGTTATTCTCGGCGTGTTCTTTTTTCAGATACGGGAGACCTTCGACAGCATGGATCTCCAGAATCTGGAACATATCCGGGAGGAATAATGCTGATTCTGCTGGTTCTGGCGTGTGCGGCGATGGGCATCCCCCTGCTCGCCCTCTGGGGCGACGGACGCCGAGGCGCAGCGCTGTTCATCGGCCTCAATACGCTGACCCTGCTGGCTATCCTCGCCCTGACTATACAGGTGCTGCGGGACGGCGCATTTACCGCGGGCGGCGGACAATTCATGGTGGATGATCTCAGTATCGTGCTGGTACTGGTGGATGGTGTGGTGGGGCTCAGTACGGCATGGTTCTCCCGCAACTACATGCTGCACGAAATTGCGCACTGGTCGCTCTCCCGCCGGCGTGTCCGCCTTTATCACGCGATGTTCCAGACCTTTCTCGCCACCATGCTGCTGGCCCTGTTGACCAACAATATGGGCATCCTCTGGGTAGCCATGGAAGGCGCCACGCTGTCGACGGTCCTGCTGGTGAGCCTCTTCCGCACCGCCGAAGGTCTGGAGGCGGCCTGGAAATATTTCATCCTCTGCGGCGTCGGTCTGGCGATGGCGCTATTCGGCACGATCCTGCTGTATTTCGCCGCTCAGAAAATCATGGGGCACGGTGCGGACGCATTGCTGTGGACCCATCTGGCAGCCGTGCGCCATCAGTTGGAGCCGCAGGTCATGGCCATCGCCTTCATCTTCATGCTGGTGGGCTACGGCACCAAAATCGGCCTGACCCCGCTCAACAACTGGCTGCCGGATGCCCACGCCAGCGGCCCCAGCTCGGTTTCGGCGGTACTTTCCGGACTATTGCTCAATGTGGCCCTCTACGCCGTTCTGCGCGCCAAGGTGCTGGTGGATGGTGCCCTGGGTCCGGACTTCGCCGGTCGACTGCTGATGGGCTTCGGTTTGCTCTCCCTGCTGGTGGCGGCCTTTTCCATGCTACGGCAGCGGGATGTGAAGCGGCTTTTCGCCTACTCCTCCATCGAGCATATGGGACTGGCCACCTTCGCCTTCGGGATCGGCTCGCCACTGGCGAGTTTTGCGGGCCTACTGCACATGATCAGCCATAGCCTGACCAAATCCTCCGTGTTTTTCTCGGTCGGACAAGCGGTACAAAGTGTCGGCAGCCGGGAAATCCAGCGCATCCGCGGCCTGTTGGAATTCAGCCCTTTCCTGGGCTGGGCGCTCATGCTGGCGGTGCTCTTTATCCTCGGAATGCCACCCAGCGGCCTCTTCCTGAGTGAATTTCTTATTATCACCAGCACGTTGCAGGCCCAGCCCTGGCTCACGCCTTCGCTCCTGCTGGGATTGGGCGTAGCCTTCGCCGGGATTTTCCCGCGCCTGCAGGGAATGGTCTTCGGGCCTGCTCCAGAAGGCATCGCCCGCCAGCCCGTCGCCGGCATCATCCCGGTCTTCATCCAACTGGCCCTCGTCATCGTGCTCGGGGTATTCATCCCCTGGATACTGGTCCAGTGGATGCAGCATGCCGCTCTGCTCCTCCACGGATAAGGACGCCATCATGCCCAACCCAGCACTGCGCGTACTGACTGATTTCCGGCAATGGGGCACGACGTTACCGGTGTGGTCCGGTCGCCTCTGTAAAGAGTATTGGCCGCTTGCCGCCGAGAATATCCGTGCGCAGGGGGGTCGCCTGCTGGCCCTCTGGGGCGAGGAGCGTCGCGCCGAAGAATCCGGTTATCTCATCCACGCGGCGTTTCTCGCCGAGACAGGCATCATCCATACGGAAATGATCGTGGACCCTGCTGCTGCGGTCTGTCCGGGTCTGGCCGCTATCTTTCCGGCTGCCCTGCGCATGGAACGGACACTCTATGACCTGCTGGGCGTCCGTACGACAGGGACGAACGATACCCGCCCCTGGCTGCGACATGCCGTCTGGCCTGCGGATCAATTTCCCCTGCGCGCGGATTTTCGCACTGAAAACCTCGGTACCGCCGGAGACGGAGACTATGCCTTCGTGCCTGCGGCCAGCCTGGACACCCACGAGATTCCGGTCGGCCCCATACATGCCGGCATCATCGAGCCGGGGCATTTCCGTTTTCAGGTCCTGGGGGAGGAAATCCTGCGCCTGGAGGAGCGTTTCGGTTATGCGCACAAAGGCGTGGAGCGCCTCTTCCAGGGCCTGGATGTGGCAGCCGGCGCGCGTCTGGCCGGACGTATCAGCGGCGACAGCACGGTGGCTTATGCCTGGAGTTATGCCCAGGCGGTGGAACAGATCGCCAACGCACAGGTGCCGGAACGCACCCAATGGCTGCGCGCCCTCTGCCTGGAACGGGAACGCATGGCCAACCATCTCGGCGATCTCGGTGCCATCGGCAACGATGCCGGGTTGGCCTTCGCCCTGACCCAGTTTCAGGCCCTCAAAGAGGACCTGCTGCGGGAGAATCAGCGCTATTTTGGGCATCGCTATCTCATGGACAGGGTCTTGCCCGGTGGGGTGGCCTTTGATCTCACGGCGGTGGCCATCGCTGCCCTCCATAGTGCGGGGCAGGCACTCAAAACCGCCGTCGGGCGCCTGCAGGAAATTCTCGCCGAACACGGCGGACTGCGCGACCGCGTGGTGCAACTGGGTGTAATTTCCCCCGAGCGGGCGGCGCATCTGGGACTCATGGGGGTTGCCGGCCGAGCCAGCGGCCAGGCCTGGGATTTGCGTGTGCAGTTCCCCCACACCCCTTATGACCAGCTCCAGGTACGGATGGCCACAGCCACGGAAGGCGATGTCGCGGCACGTATGGCCGTGCGTTTTCTGGAGATTTCCGAGTCGCTGCGCTTACAGGAGGAGATCCTCCAGAAACTGCCCGACGGTACCGTATACCACCCGCTGGATCTCCGGGATGCCGCGGGTGAAGGCGTCGGTTGGGTGGAGGGCTGGCGGGGCGAGATATTCTTCTGGCTGCGCATGGAGCAGGGAAATATTCGCCAGTGCCGTCCCCAGGACCCTTCATGGGTCCTCTGGCCGGCACTGGAAGAGGCGGTCCTGCGCGATATCGTCGCGGATTTTCCGCTCATCAACAAATCTTTCAACCTGAGTTACAGCGGCCATGATCTTTGAGCACAGCGCCCAGGCGATTCCCGAAAGGAGACGATGATGTATCGGATACTGCGCGAGGTCCTGCGGCTGGGAAAAGTCGGGGAAAAACCGCCGCGGACAGAGCGGGACCCCGCATCCGCCAGCCCCTCCAGTTTTCGCCACAGTCTCAGCGTCCGCCATGTGGATGCGGGCTCCTGTAATGGCTGCGAACTGGAGCTCAATGCCCTGAGCGGTCCGCACTATGGACTGGAGCAGGCCGGTTTTCGCTTCACCGCATCCCCACGCCACGCCGATGTGCTGACGGTGAGCGGGCCGGTGACCCGCCATATGGTCGCGGCTTTACAAGACTGCCACAACGCCATGCCCGAACCGCGGCGGATCATCGCCATCGGCGACTGCGCCTGTTGCGGCGGTGTGTTCCGGGGCAGTTATGCGGTCATGGATGGTGTCGCAGCCGTGTTGCCGGTGGATCTGCAGATACCGGGCTGCCCGCCAGACCCTGACGCTCTGCTGCGCGGGCTGTTGCAGGTGTCCGGGGAACGGATGGAGGGTTGATGCGGGGTGTTGTCCTGACGTTCAAAGGCTGGCCACCAGTGGGCAAAGCGTTGGCAGAAACAAATCATAACGTTTTTCTTATCTATAAAATAAGATTTTACTTGGTATGTTGGCACTATTTTTAGTGATATAATGATATAATTAATATTATAAAAAATATCTTGGTCATAATATCTGTTACTCCGGATAAATTATGAAGTTAGCAACAAAATCAATCTTTCCCATCAATATGCACATAAGGAGCAACCATGGATCAATCTAATCGTTATGCCGATCTTTCCCTAAAAGAGGAAGAACTCATCGCCGCTGGCAAGCACATTCTGGTGGCCTACAAGATGAAGCCCAAGGCGGGCCACGGTTATCTGGAGGCCGCCGCCCACTTTGCCGCGGAATCGTCCACCGGCACCAACGTCGAGGTGTCGACCACCGACGACTTCACCAAGGGCGTGGACGCGCTGGTTTATCACATCGACGAAGCCACCGAGGATATGCGCATCGCCTATCCACTGGAGTTGTTCGACCGCAACGTCACCGATGGCCGCATGATGATCGTCTCCTTTCTGACCCTGGTCATCGGCAACAACCAGGGCATGGGCGACATCGAGCACGGCCAGATGATCGACTTCTTCATGCCCCCGCGCGCCATTCAGTTGTTCGACGGCCCGGCCAAGGATATCTCTGATCTGTGGCGCATCCTCGGCCGCCCGGTCAAGGACGGCGGCTATATTGCCGGCACCATCATCAAACCCAAGCTGGGTCTGCGCCCCGAACCCTTTGCCGCAGCGGCCTATCAGTTCTGGCTCGGTGGCGACTTCATCAAGAATGACGAGCCCCAGGGCAACCAGGTCTTCGCCCCGGTGAAAAAGACCATCCCGCTGGTGTATGACGCCATGAAACGCGCCATGGACGAAACGGGTGAGGCCAAACTGTTCTCCATGAACATCACCGCCGACGACCATTACGAAATGTGCGCCCGCGCTGACTTCGCCCTGGAAACCTTCGGTCCCGACGCCGACAAACTGGCCTTTCTGGTAGATGGCTTCGTCGGTGGCCCGGGCATGATCACCACGGCACGCCGCCAGTATGCCGGCCAGTATCTGCACTATCACCGCGCCGGCCATGGCATGATCACCTCGCCCAGCGCCAAGCGCGGCTACACCGCCTTCGTGCTGGCCAAGATGAGCCGTCTGCAGGGGGCTTCGGGCATTCACGTGGGCACCATGGGCTACGGCAAGATGGAAGGCGAAGGCGACGACCGCAACATCGCCTACATGATCGAGCGCGACGAGTGCCAGGGCCCGGTGTACTACCAGAAGTGGTACGGCATGAAGCCGACCACGCCGATCATCTCCGGCGGCATGAACGCGCTGCGCCTGCCCGGCTTCTTTGAAAACCTGGGCCATGGCAACGTGATCAACACTGCCGGTGGCGGCTCCTACGGCCATATCGACAGCCCGGCGGCTGGCGCGATCTCTCTGCGTCAATCCTATGAGTGCTGGAAGCAAGGCGCCGACCCGATCGAATTCGCCAAGGAGCACAAGGAGTTCGCGCGCGCGTTCGAATCCTTCCCGGCCGACGCCGACAAGCTGTACCCCGGCTGGCGCGAAAAACTCGGCGTGCACAAATAAGCCTGCTCAGCCGAGCACCCCGCTTCGGCGGGGTTTGTTTTTTGTTTTCCGATGGAACCCTGCCGTGATCGACCAAGAACAGTATTTGATTCGTGCCGAACCGTTTTATCAGCCGCAGAAGCGGGAAGTCGCGCTGTATGAGGCGGCTTACCGCAGGCGTCTGCCCGTCATGGTCAAGGGACCGACAGGCTGCGGCAAGTCGCGCTTCATCGAATACATGGCGTGGAAGCTGGGCAAGCCGCTGATCACCGTGGCCTGCAACGAGGACATGACCGCCAGCGATCTGGTGGGCCGCTATCTGCTGGAGGCCAACGGCACGCGCTGGCTCGATGGCCCGCTCACCACTGCGGCGCGCATTGGCGCGATCTGCTATCTCGACGAAGTGGTCGAGGCAAGGCAGGACACCACCGTGGTGATCCACCCGCTGACCGACCATCGCCGCATGCTGCCACTGGACAAGAAGGGCGAACTGCTGCCGGCCCATCCGGATTTTCAGCTGGTGATCTCGTACAACCCTGGCTATCAGACCCTGATGAAGGATCTCAAGCCCTCGACCAAGCAACGCTTCACCGCGTTTGATTTCGACTATCCCGACGCCGCGCTGGAAGCGCTGATCCTCACAAGAGAGACCGGGCTGGATTCGGCCCTGGCAGAGCGTCTGGTGACCATCGGCGCGGTGGCACGCCGCCTCAAGGGGCACGGGCTGGATGAGGGCATCTCCACCCGGCTGCTGGTCTACGCCGCCTCGCTGATCCAAGACGGCGTCGCGCCGCGCGACGCCTGCCAGATGGCGCTGGTATCACCAGTCACCGACGATGCCGACATCCGCGCCACGCTCGAACACGCCATTGCCGCCACGTTTGGCTGAGCATCGCGCCATGCATCCCAGCGCAAACAATCGCCAAGCCCTGCTGCAGCGCGCCTGGCAGCGCCTGGACACGCGCTTTGCGCAGGTCGAGTCCGTGTTCGAGGGGCTGATGGATGGCGCGCTCGCCGTGTTCACCCCGGACGCGTTTGACGCCTATCTGGACGCCGCCCGCCAGATCGGCAAGCTCGGCCGCGGCGCCGAACCCATGCTGATCTTCCTGGAGGAATGGCCCGAAGCCGCCCAGGTACTTGACCAGCCGGATGCAGCGCTGGCCGCGCTGATGACCCTGGTGCATCGCATGCAGAAGTCGCCGAATGGCCGCACCATTGCCGCGCTGCTGCAAACCCTTGCGCCGGTTGCACGGCGGCTGCAGTCGGCGCAGCAATTGCAGGCGTATTTCGATCTCGCGCTGAACCTGATGGAGCGCACCACCGGCTCCATTCACGGCCATCACACCACGTTCCCCAGCCCAGGTCTGCCAGACTTTTTTGTCCAGGCGCCCGCTCTGCTCGATCAATTGAATCTGGCGGGGCTGGCCAATTGGGTGGACTATGGCGTGCGCAATTACGCCACCCATCCCGAGCGGCAGAAAGACTATTTCAGCGTGCAGTCGGCGGACAGCCGCGCCGTGCTGCAGCGCGAACGGCATGGCACCCTGCTGACGGGCGTCGAGCGCAAGCTCGATCTTTACCTGCGCGGCCTGTGGCAGGACAGCGCCATGCTGATCCCCTACTCCACGGGGTTCTCTCAACTGCGGCAGCCGGTGCCCTATTTCGACGCCCTCGGCATCCGCCTGCCCGATGTGTACGACGACCTGTCCGGCGTCAGCGGTCTCGACCGCTATCGCGCGGCGCTCGCCCACATGGCAGGTCACCGGCGCTGGAGCCAGCCGCTGATTGCCGACAACTGGAGCCCGTTCCAGCGTCTGGCGGTGGAGTGGCTGGAGGACTGCCGCATCGACACCTTGCTGATCCGCTCCTGGCCCGGCCTGCGCTCAACGCTCCTCGCCCTGCACCCGACGCCTGTCGAGGATGCTTGCGATCCGCAGACCACCTCCTGCCTGCGCCACCGCCTGGCGATGCTGTCGCGCGCCTTGCTCGACCCGGCGCATGGCTATCGCCATGCCGACATCCACGCCTTTGCCCACCGCTTTCACGCCCTGATGGCGCAGGGCACCAGTTCAACCCGCGAGATCGCCGCGCTGGCGCTCGATTATGTCACCCGAACCCGCCGCCCCAGCGACCAGTTCGCCCAGGTGCATTTCGCCGATACGGTGGTGGGGTACCGTGACGACAATCGGCATCTGTGGACGTTCATCGAGCGCGGCGACGAAGAGGAAACCTTCGAGGACAAGCCTGCTTCCCGAACCGAGCAGGAGCTCCACGCCCTGCCCCCGCGCCACTACCCGGAGTGGGACGACAACAGCCAGACCTGGCGTCCGGACTGGGTGAGCGTGTATGACGTGCTGCACCCCAGCGGCGATCCCGCGGACATCGACCGTCTGCTGCAAAAACACAGTGCGCTGGCCAAGCGCCTGAAGCGCCTGCTCGATCTGCTCAAGCCGCAGGACAAGGTGCGCATCCGCTATCAGGAGGACGGCAGCGAACTCGATCTCGACGTGGCCATCCGTTCCCTCATCGACTTCAAGAGCGGCGCCGCACCCGACCCACGCATCAACCAGCGACACCGCACCGATGGCCGCGACATCGCCGTGCTGCTGCTGCTCGACCTGTCCGCCTCGCTCAACGACCCGGTGGCGGGCAGTTCGCAAACCATTCTCCAGCTCAGTCAGGAGGCCGTCTCGCTGCTGGCCTGGGCCACCGAGACCCTGGGCGATCCGTTCGCCATTGCCGGATTTCATTCCAATACCCGGCATGACGTGCGGTTTCTGCACATCAAGGGCTATGCCGAACCCTGGGGCGATCCCGTCAAGGCCCGGTTGGCCGGCATGCAGGCCGGGTGGTCCACCCGCATGGGCGCCGCACTGCGGCATGCAGCGCACTACCTCGGCGCACGCAAGGCCGACAAAAAACTGCTGCTCGTCCTGACCGACGGCATGCCCTCGGATGTCGATGTGCACGACCCCCATTTGCTCGTCGCCGATGCCAGACAGGCCGTGAAGGAACTCGACCAGCAGGGCATCTTCGCCTATTGCATCAGCCTCGATCCTCAGGCCGACGCCTATGTGGGCGACATTTTCGGCCGCAGCTATGCGGTGATCGATCAGATCGAACGCCTGCCCGAGCGGCTGCCCCAGATGTTCATGGCACTGACGCGCTGAGCCGGGTCAGCCGCACCGCGCGCGACAACGCTGAGGCTCAATGCAGTGGAGCCGCCACGCCCTGCGCGTGCGCGGAGCCAAGTGCCTGAAAATGCGCTGCCAGCAGTGCGTCGCCCTGCTCCAGGATGAAATGATGAAAGCGCTCCGCCGCGGGCGTCATCTGGCGCGTCGGGCTGCGCGCAACGGACCACTGCCGTGTCAGCGGCAGTCCCTCGACCTGGGGCGCGCAGAGCAGCCCGCTGTGCAATTCCAGCCCGGCCGTGTGCAGACTCAGGAACCCGACACCCAGACCCGCCATCGCCGCCTGCTTGATGGCTTCATTGGTGGGCAGTTCCAGGACGTTGGGCAGGTGGATGCGATGCTGGTGCAGATAGGCGTCGAAAGCGGCGCGGGTCACAGAGCCCGGCTCTCGCACGATATAGCGAAACTGGGCCAGCGCATCCCGCGGCACGAAGGCGAACGTTTGCATGGGATGATCCGGCGCGGCGACAAATCCCAGGGGATAGTCGGCAAACGCCTGCACATACCCTGCGATCTGGTGCAGCGGACGCGACACAATGGCCAGATCGATCTCGCCAACCTGCAATTGCTGCAGCAACTGGTCTCCACTGCCCTGCACCAATTGCACACTCACATGCGGATGCACTTCCTGGAATCTGGCCAGGAGCAAGGGCACGATGTATTTGGTCGTGCGCACCAGACCGACGGTGAGATGTCCCGCATCGACCTCGCGGAATTTGCTGATCGCTCCCTTCGCCTCGCGCAGGGTGGAAAAGATCTTTTGCGCATACACGAGAAAGTATTGCCCGGTCGCGGTCAGCCGCAGCGACTTGCCATGCCCCCGGCGCTCGAACAGCGCAAGCCCGACCTGTGCCTCCAGTTCGCGAATCTGGATGGAAATCGCCTGGGGAGTCAGATCGAGTTCTTGCGCAGCCTTGCCAAAGTTCAAATGACGCGATGCAACCAGAAACGCGCGCAGCTGTCGCAAAGTGACGTTCTTCAGAGAAACATCTGAAGACCGCGCTTGAATATCCATGGGAGCCTCCTCCGCTTGGGCACCTGCAGTTGCCTCGGGTGAATCTGTCTTGCGTTATACCGCCAGTCTCGGCCCGGCATCAAGATCCATCGACCGATTCCTGCATCTCAGGCTTGCAGACCGTCAAGCCGACGTGCCGACGCTTTCCTTGCCGCTTCTTCGCGCCGTCCCGGCCACGGTCGGCTGGGCGCTGCCTGCGTTGCATCGTGCGCGCAAGGTCTGGAGCAAATGAATCAGGCTGCGCGAGCGGTGGGCGAAATCACCGTGATCGACAGACTGCAGGGCACTCTCCGACGCACCGGTCTGCACCAGCGTCACCACCACGGCGGCCTTGTGATGAAAATCGGCATGCTCCTGCCGGATCTGCGCGATCTGCCCGGCGCATTCTGCAGACGGCTGTGTCTGTCGTTCCAGCCACAGACCCAGGCTGCAGGCATCGGTGCGGCAGACTTGCACCGGATCGAGAAACTCCTGTCTGTCGCCATGCCCATAACGCCTCAGCCGTGCGGTCCACTGCAGATGGTTCTCGATGGCTGCATCGAAATCGAGCACAGGCGATTCGTGCGCGGCAGATTGCCGCGACGCGCCGAAGTCGGCGTGACTGGCGATTGCGCGCTGAGGTTTTCCATGGGTTTCGGACGCAAGTCCGGTGCCAGCGCCGCCTCTGCCGGTGCGCCACCACCAGAGCAGCCGCCTCAGAATGTGCAACCGACGTGCCGGCATGGCGCCAACAGATTGCTGTCCCATGGCATGCCGTGGATCATTCGCCCAGGGCAACAGCGTCCGACGTCCCGGACCCGTCTGGCTTCTGACTGGGTGTAGCCGGGTAGTCCGCCAGCTCGCGCAGGGTCTTTCCAGGCTTGAAATGCGGGATGCGCTTTTCAGGAACCGCCACCTGCTCGCCTGAGCGGGGGTTGCGTCCGATGCGCGCAGGCCGATGGCTCACGCTGAAGCTGCCAAATCCGCGAATCTCCACCCGGTGCCCGTCATTGAGCGCCTGAGACAGCGCATCCAGGATGGTCTTGACAGACAGTTCTGCATCACGGTGCGCCAGTTGGGGAAACTGAGCCGCCAGAATTTCAACGAGATCGGAACGAGTCATGGGAAGTACAGGTAAAAACGGCGGCCTAGGTGTTCACCCAGACCGCCGCAATCAGCATGGTCTCAGACGCGTGCCGCCATGGGCCGCACGCGCTGTCGCGGATCAGGAACCCTTGTCCATCTTGGCACGCAGCAAGGCGCCCAGGTTGGTTGTACCGGCTTCGCGGGTATCGCCAGCCAGACGGTCCATGGCCTCCTGCTGCTCGGCGGCATCCTTCGCCTTGACCGACAACTGGATGTTGCGGGTCTTGCGATCGATGTTGATGACCACGGCGGAAACCTGGTCGCCTTCCTTGAGCACGTTGCGGGCATCTTCGACGCGCTCGCGCGAGATTTCCGAGGCACGCAGATAGCCTTCGATGTCATTGCCCAGGTCGATGGTGGCGCCCTTGGGATCAACCGCCTTGACCGTGCCTTCGACGATCTTGCCCTTGTCATTCAGCGCAGCGAACGACATGAAGGGGTCGTCGAGCATCTGCTTGATGCCCAGCGAAATGCGCTCGCGCTCGATGTCGATGGCCAGCACCACGGCCTCCACATCCTGGCCCTTCTTGTAGTTGCGCACTTCAGACTCGCCCGTGTCGTTCCAGGACAGGTCGGACAGGTGGATCAGGCCGTCGATGCCACCGGGCAGGCCGATGAACACGCCGAAGTCGGTGATCGACTTGACCGGGCCCGAAACCTTGTCGCCACGCTTGTGGTTGGCGGCGAACTCGTCCCAGGGGTTGGGGCGGCACTGCTTCATGCCCAGGCTGATGCGGCGACGGTCTTCGTCGATTTCCAGCACTTGCACTTCGACTTCGTCGCCCAGCTGAACCACCTTGCTCGGCGCCACGTTCTTGTTGGTCCAGTCCATTTCGGAGACGTGGACCAGACCTTCGATGCCCGGCTCGATTTCGACAAACGCGCCGTACTCGGCGATATTGGTGATCTTGCCGAACAGACGGGTGCCAGCAGGATAGCGACGCGACACGCCATGCCACGGATCGTCGCCCATCTGCTTGAGGCCCAGGGACACACGGCCCTTCTCGGCGTCGAACTTGAGCACTTTGGCGGTGACTTCCTGACCCGGAGTGACCACTTCGCTGGGGTGACGCACACGCCGCCAGGCCAGATCGGTGATGTGCAGCAGGCCATCGATACCGCCGAGATCGACGAATGCACCGTAGTCGGTGATGTTCTTGACCACGCCGGTGACCAGCGCGCCTTCCTGCAGGTTTTCGAGCAGCTTGGCGCGTTCTTCGCCCTGGCTGGCCTCCACCACGGCGCGGCGCGACAGCACCACGTTGTTGCGCTTGCGGTCGAGCTTGATGACCTTGAACTCCATGGTCTTGTTTTCGTACGGCGTGGTGTCCTTCACCGGGCGGGTGTCGAGCAGCGAGCCGGGCAGGAAGGCGCGGATGCCGTTGACCATGACGGTCAGGCCGCCCTTGACCTTGCCGGTTGTGGTCCCTTCGACGAACTCGCCGGTTTCCAGGGCCTTCTCCAGAGACAGCCACGACGCCAGACGCTTGGCCTTGTCGCGCGACAGCACGGTATCGCCACGACCGTTTTCGAGGGCATCGATGGCAACCGACACGAAGTCGCCGACGTGCACATCAGCTTCGCCCTGATCGTTGTAGAACTCCTCGATGGGGATGTAGGCGTCGGACTTCAGCCCGGCATTGACCACGACAAAGTTCTGATCGACAGCGACGACTTCGGCGGTGATGACTTCGCCGGCGCGCATGTCGCGCGATTGCAGGGATTCTTCAAACAGTGCGGCAAATGAATCGGGGGCGGCAGCACTTGGAGAGGCAGTGGACATTGAGTAGAAACTTTCAAACCACGAAGACCGTGGGGTTGGGGGTGGATAACTGAAGCCGCGGGCGCGAGTTCAGGCGGTTTGATGCCACATCTGCAAGACCGCATCGACCGTTTGCGCAAGGCTCAAGTGGGTGCTGTCCAGCAGTTTGGCATCAGGTGCGGGCTTCAGAGCGGCGACAGCGCGCTGTGTATCGCGCGCGTCCCGCTGCTCCAGGTCCGCAAAAACGTCGTCAAGTATAGCGGCAATTCCTTGTGAAATCAATTGCTTATGCCGCCGCTCGGCACGGCTGCGGGCGCTTGCGGTGAGAAAGACCTTGAGCGGCGCATCCGGAAAAATCACCGTGCCCATGTCGCGTCCGTCGGCCACCAGCCCGGGCGCGCGCCGCAGCTGTCGCTGCAGGGCCACCAGCGCCTCGCGTACCGGGGGCAGCGCTGCAATGGTGGAGGCCGCCCTGCCGATCTCCTCCGTGCGCAGTTCGACCGGAAGGATGCGGGTGCCGTCCACCAGAATGGTCTCCTTGTCGAAACGCAGTGCCAGACCAGCGGCAAGGGCGGCCAGGGCGGGCGCGTCGTTCAGTGGTACGCCGCGCCGCAGCGCCAGCAGCGCGGTGAGGCGGTAGAGCAGGCCGGAGTCGAGGTTGGCAAAGCCCAGATGCTCGGCCACCGCCGAGGCAATGCTGCCCTTGCCCGACGCGGTGGGCCCGTCGATGGTGATCACCGGCACGGGCCGGGCGATGCGGGCGAAGTCGGCGAAGTAGTCGGGATAGGTCTTGGCGACGCAGCCGGGATCGAGAATGCGGATGTCGGCATTGCCGAAGCTGGCCAGCGAAAAGCACATCGCCATGCGGTGGTCGTCGTAGGTGGCGATGGTGGCACTGCGCCACTGCTGCGGCGGCAGCGGATGCACCCGCAGCCAGTCCGGCCCGGATTCGACCTGCGCGCCCAGCTTGGCCAGCTCGGTCGCCATTGCGTGGATGCGGTCGGTCTCCTTCACGCGCCAGCTGCCGATCGACGTCAGCGTGGTCGGTTCGGCGGCGAACAGCGCGGTCATCGCCAGAGTCATCGCCGCGTCGGGGATGGCGATGCAGTCGATCTCTCCGCCGCGCAGCGCGGTCAGGCCGGGCTGCAGGCCGAAGGTCTCGATGAAATCCTCGCCCCAGCGCACCTGCGCGCCTAAACGTTCGAGCACCCGGGCGAATTCCACATCACCCTGGATGCTGCTCTGCCCCACGCCTTCCACCCGCACCGGCGCCCCCTTGCCGTGCAACTGCCCCAGCACTCCGGCGGCAAGAAAATACGAGGCCGACGACGCGTCGCCCTCGACCGCGATCCGCCCCGGGCTGCGCAAGCGGCTGCCCGCCGGGATGACGAAACGCTGCCAGCCCTCGCGTTGCACGTCCACGCCGAAGCGCTGCAGCAGCCGAAGGGTGATGTCCACATAGGGCTTGGAAATCAGCTCGCCCTGCACCGCGATCGCAATGTCCTGCTGCGCGGCCTTGAGCGGCAGCGCCAGCAGCAGCGCGGTGAGGAACTGGCTGGAGACATCGCCGCGCACGGTCACATCGCCTCGCAAGGCGAACGCACTGGGCCCGATGCGCAGCGGAGGATAGCCCTCGCGCCCGGTGTAAGCGATCTGGCAGCCGAACTGGCGCAGCGCATCGACCAGATCGCCGATCGGCCGCTCGTGCATGCGCGGCACGCCGTGCAGCGCGTAGTCGCCCCCGAGCAGCGCCAGCGCTGCGGTCAGCGGGCGAATCGCGGTACCGGCGTTGCCCATGAACAGGTCGGCCTGCGCCGCAGCAAACCGCCCGCCTGCGCCCTGCACACGCGCCGTGCTGCCGTCGCGCGCGACCTGCACGCCCAGCGCCTGCAGCGCGGCGAGCATCACCCGGGTGTCATCGGAGTCGAGCAGGCCGGTGATCTCGGTCTGGCCTTCGGCGAGCGCCGCCAGCAGCAGCACCCGGTTGGAAATGCTCTTGGAGCCGGGCAGGCGCACTGTGCCGCCGGCGCCGATCAGCGGCGGCAGGTCGCGGGCCTCGGGCACATGGTTCTCAGGCGTCATCGTCGGCGCAAGCGGGAGCGTCCCAACCCTGGCGCACCTGGCTGGCACGGCGGATCAGTGCCTCCACCGCGGTCCAGTTGCCCTGGCGCATCTGCGCCTCGAAACCGGCGAGCGCCTGCTTGTAGATCTGCAACTGGCGCAGCACCTCGTCGCGGTTGGCATCGAGGATGTCGCGCCACATGTGCGGGTCGCCCCCGGCAATGCGGCTGAAGTCACGAAAGCCGGGGCCTGCGAGTTGCAAAAAGGCGCTGCCCTGCGGCTGGCTGGTGAGCGCATAGACATAGCTGAACGCCAATAGATGGGGCAGGTGGCTGACCGCGGCGAACGCGGCGTCATGTTCTTCGGGCGACATCACGGACACCACGCCGCCGATCGACTCCCAGGCCTGGGTGGCGATGTCCACCAGACTGTCGGTATTGGCCGCCAGCGGGGTGATGACCACGCGCTTGCCGTCGAACAATCCGGCCTCGGCGTGCAGCACGCCGCTTTTTTCCTTCCCGGCGATCGGGTGACAGGGCACGAACTGGCTCTGCCGTGCGCCCAGTTGCGCCTGCACCGCAGCAACGACATTGCCCTTGGTGCTGCCCACATCCATCAGCAGCGCGTGCGGCTCCAGGCCGTGGCGCAGCTGCTTGAGCAGATCGCCGGTGGACACCACCGGCACGGCCAGCAGCACCAGATCGGCGCCATGGACCGCACGCAAGGCCGAGTCGGCCTCCTCGTCGATGACGCCGCGTTCCAGCGCGGTGCGCGTGGTCGTGGGCGACTTGCTGTAGCCCACGATGCGCCGCGCCAGCCGGGCGCGACGCGCGGCAAGCGCGAAGGAGCCGCCCAGCAGACCGACGCCGAGAATGGCCAGACGTTCGAACTGCACTGTGGCCTCGTCGCCATCCGCGCCGGTGACAGTGTCCATGCCATCAGCCCCCGACATCATGCGCGCGCAGCGCCGCAATGCATGCGGCGTTTTCTGCCTCGGTGCCAATGGAAATGCGCAGCCACTGCGGCAAGCCGTAGTTGTCCACCGGCCGGGCGATGACTCCACGTTGCAGCAGGGCCAGATTGACCCGCGCACCGGCGCCGTCGTCGTCACCCACCTTCACCAGAATGAAATTGCCCTGCGAGGGGATGTAATGCAGCCCCAGCGCGTCAAACGCTGCGGCGAGCTGCGCATGACCGGCACGGTTGACGGTATAGGCCTGATCGATGAAATCCTGATCGTCCAGTGCCGCAAGAGCCGCAGCCTGGCCCAGCGAACTGGTGTTGAACGCCGAGCGCACGCGGTTGAGCACATCGGTGAGGGGTGGTTGCGACACGCCGTAGCCGATACGCAGACCCGCGAGTCCATAGGCCTTGGAGAAGGTGCGCGAGACAATGAGATTGGGAAACTCGCGTACCCATTGCATGCTGTCGTAGCGCAGCCCGGGCTCGGTGTATTCACCGTAGGCCTCGTCGAGCACCACGGCGATGTGCGGCGGGACTTGCCGCAGAAAGCTCAGCAGCGCGTCCGCTTCAAGGAAGGTTCCCGTGGGATTGTTCGGGTTGGCGACATAGATCAGCTTGGTCTGCGGTGTGATCGCGGCCAGCATGGCCGGCAGGTCATGGCCGAAGTCGCGGTCGGGCACGACCTGGTGCGTCGCACCCACGCCCTGCACCGCCTGGGTGTAGACAATGAAGCTGTAGCGCGCATACATGCCGGCATCGGCATCGGTGAGCAGCGCGCGGGCGGCCATCTCCAGCAGGTCGCTCGACCCATGCCCCAAAGTGATCCAGGCCGCAGGCACGCCGAGCTTCTGCGCCAGCGCCTGCTTGAGCGCATAGCCGTCGTTGTCGGGATACCGGGTGCTGTCGCTCATGGCTGCCAGCACGGCATCGCGCGCCCTGGGCGACATGCCCAGCGGGTTTTCATTCGAGGCCAGCTTGACGATGCGCTCGGGCTGCAGGCCGAACTGGCGGGCCACCTCGGCAATGGGCTTGCCCCCCACGTAGGGCGAGATCGACCGGACGTAGTCGGTTCCCCAATGGGCTTGCTGGACGTTGTTCTGTTGCATGGTGTTCAGGAGAGTGCGGTACGCGATCAGAGGTCGCGGGGCTTTTTGTCGATGGGATAGGAGCCGAGACATTTGTACATGGCACAGACCGACTGCAACTCACGCAGCGCGGCGGACACCTTGGGCTCGTCCTGGTGCCCTTCGACATCAATGTAGAAAGCGTATTCCCAGTCGCCCGATTTCGCTGGACGCGATTCGAATCGGGTCATGCTCACACCGTGTTCCGCCAGCGGCTTGAGCAAGTCGTACACCGCCCCCGCGCGGTTGGGGACGGACAGGATGAGACTGGTGCGGTCTGCCCCCGTCGGCTCGGGCTGGGCCGCGCCGAGCACGACGAAGCGCGTGGTGTTCTGTGCCTCGTCCTGAATGGCGCGCGCCACAACGTGCAGGCCATAGAGCACCGCCGTCGACTCGGCCGCAATCCCGGCGATGCGCGGGTCTTCCGCAGCCAGGCGGGCACCTTCCGCATTGCTGGAGACCGGGCGCAGCTCAACCCCTGGCAGATGCGTGCGCAGCCAGCCTGCGCATTGCGCCAGCGCCTGCGGGTGGGCGGCGACGGTCTGGAGCCCCTGCAGATCGGGCGTCTGCCGCATCAGGAAGTGCCGCACCGGCAGGCTGACCTCGCCGCACAGATGCACCGGATGCGCGAGAAGCAGATCCATGCTGCGCGCCACCGCGCCCTCGGTGCTGTTTTCCACCGGCACGATGGCGAACTCGCTTTCGCCGCTCAGGTAGCTGCGAAACACATCGTCGATGGTGGCACAGGGAAAGCCCTGCGCACTGGCGCCGAAAAACCGCCGTGCCGCCTGTTCGCTGAATGTTCCCGCCGGGCCGAGAAACGCCACGCGCTGCGGCGCTTCCAGCGCGCGGCAAGCCGACATGACCTCGCGCCAGATCGCGCTGACGCCGGCGTTCAGCAGCGGCCCGGTGTTGTGCTCATGCAATTTCTCGATCACCTGCCGTTCCCGCTCAGGGCGGAAGACCGGCATGTTCAACCGCTGCTTGATATGCCCGATCTGCTGCGCTGCCTTGGCACGCTGGTTCAGCAGGGCAAGGATCTGCCTGTCGAGGGCGTCGATCTGGTCGCGCCAGGGGCTCAGGTCATCTTGGGAATCTTGACTCATCAGGGTTCAGGCGCGGTGCTTTTCAAAGTCTTGCAGGTAATTCACCAGGGCCTGCACACCCTCCATTGGCATGGCGTTGTAGATCGAGGCCCGCATGCCGCCGACCGACTTGTGGCCCTTGAGCTGCAGCAGCCCAGCCGCATCGGCTCCCTGGAGGAACGCGGCGTTCAGCGTGGTATCGCGCAGATGAAACGGCACGTTCATGCGCGAGCGGCATTCGCGCGCCACACGCGTCTCATAGAGTTGCGACGCATCGAGCGCGTCGTACAGCAGCTGGGCCTTGGCAATATTGCGCGCCTCCACCGCGGCCAGCCCCACCAGATCGCCAAAGCGCTGGCGCTTGATCCACTGCAACACCAGCCCGGCGATATAGATCGCATAGGTCGGCGGGGTGTTGAACATGGAGTGGTTGGCCGCCACCAGGGCGTAATCAAAGGCGCTGGGGCATTGCGGCAGGGCGTGACCCAGCAGGTCGCGGCGAACGATCACCAGGGTCAGCCCGGCCGGGCCGATGTTCTTCTGTGCTCCGCCATAGATACAGGCATAGCGCGCCACGTCCACATGGCGCGACAACAGATGCGAGGACATGTCGGCCACCAGCGGCACACCGTGGCTGTCGGGCACAAAATGAAACTCCACGCCGTCGATGGTCTCGTTGGTGCAGACATGCAGATACTGCGCATCCGGGCGGATGCTCCACGCGGCATTGTCTGGAATGCTGCCGTAGCCCTGTTCGTCATGCGCACTGGCGCTCAAGTGCACGTCGCAATATTTGCGGGCTTCGAGCTGGCTTTTCTGCGACCAGCTGCCGGTGACCACATAGTCTGCCTTGGCACCACGCGAGAGATTGAGCGGAACGATGGCGTTCTCCGCAATGGCGCCGCCCTGCATGAACAGCACGGCGTAATCGTCGGGGATGCCCAGCAGCTCGCGCAGATCGGCCTCGGCCTGCGCGATGATGGACTCGAACTGCGGGCCGCGGTGGCTCATCTCCATCACGCTCATGCCGCTGCCATGCCAGTCGAGCATCTCGGCCGCCGCCTGCTGCAGCACCTCTTCAGGAATGGCCGCAGGCCCGGCGGAGAAGTTGTAGGGACGTTGCATCATCGCCCTCGCCTACTCTGCCGCCGCATCGGTTTCGGAGGGTGCGTCGTCTTCCGACTCCGCCTCCACCACGGGCTGCACCTGGATGAGTTTGGCCTTGGCATCGAGCGCAATCAGGGTCACGCCCTGCGTCGCACGGCCCAGTTCACGGATCTCTTCCACCCGGGTGCGCACCAGCACACCGGTATCGGTGATCAGCATGATCTCATCGCTGGCCCGCACCAGACAGGCTGCAACCACCTTGCCGTTGCGCTCGGAGGTCTGGATGGCAATCATGCCCTTGGTGCCACGGCCGTGGCGGGTGTATTCGGTGATGGACGTGCGCTTGCCGTAACCGTTTTCAGTGGCGGTGAGCACACTCTGGGTTTCATCTTCGGCCACAAGCAGGGCGATGACGGCCTGATCGGCTTCGAGCTGCATGCCGCGCACACCGCGGGCTTCGCGCCCCATCGGCCGCACATCGGATTCGTCGAAACGCACCGCCTTGCCGGCATCGGAAAACAGCATCACGTCGTGCCGGCCATCGGTGATCGCCGCACCGATGAGATAGTCGTCATCGTCCAGCCCCACGGCGATGATGCCTGCGGTGCGGCGATTGACAAACGCCGACAGCGGGGTCTTTTTCACCGTGCCGCGGGCGGTTGCCATGAACACGAAGTGCTCTTCGTCGAAGGTCTTGACCGGCAGCACCGTGGTGATCTTCTCGCCAGCCTGCAGCGGGAACAGGTTGACCAGTGGCTTGCCGCGTGAGCCGCGCCCGCCCATCGGCGCCTCATAGACCTTCATCCAGTACACCCGGCCACGGTTGGAGAAGCACAGCAGCATGTCGTGGGTGTTGGCAACGAAGAGTTGCTCGATCCAGTCGTCTTCCTTGGTGCCGGTGGCCAGCTTGCCGCGCCCGCCGCGACGCTGCGCCCGGTACTCGGCCAGCGGCTGGCTCTTGACGTAACCGGAATGCGAGATGGTGACCACGAGGTCTTGCGGGGTGATGAGGTCCTCGACGTCGATGTCGTACGCGTTGACCTCGATATGCGAGCGCCGCGCGTCACCGAACTCGGCACGCAGCGTGCTCATTTCGGTCGTGATGATGTCGGTCATGCGCTCGGGCTTCGCAAGAATGTCGAGCAGATCGGCGATCTGCGCCATGACCTCCTTGTACTCCCCCACGATCTTGTCCTGCTCCAGCCCGGTGAGGCGCTGCAGGCGCATCTGCAGAATTTCCTGCGCCTGGGTGTCGCTGAGCCGATAGCCCTCGGCCTTGAGGCCGTAGCGCGGATCCAGATCATCGGGCTGAAACAGGGTGATGTCGCCCTCGACACGCGACAACATCGCCCGCGCCTCGCCCGGCTCCCAGATCTCTGCCAGCAGCCGCTCCTTCGCCACAGGCGGCGTGGGCGCCGCCTTGATGAGTTCGATCATGCGATCGACATTGGCCAGAGCCACCGCCAGGCCTTCCAGCACATGCCCGCGCTCGCGCGCCTTGCGCAGATCGAACACGGTACGGCGGGTGATGATTTCGCGTCGATGCGACAGAAAGGCCGCAATCATCTGCTTGAGGTTGAGCAGGCGCGGCTGGCCGTCCACCAGCGCCACCATGTTGACACCGAAGGTGTCCTGCAACTGCGTCTGCTTGTACAGATTGTTGAGCACCACCTCGGGCACTTCGCCGCGCTTGAGCTCGATCACCACACGCATGCCCGACTTGTCGGATTCGTCCTGGATGTGGCTGATGCCTTCGAGCTTCTTTTCCTGCACCAGCTCGGCGATCCGCTCCAGCAGGGTGCGCTTGTTGACCTGGTACGGCAGCTCATCGACGATGATGGCCTGACGCTGGCCCTTTTCCAGGTCCTCGAAATGACAGCGCGCGCGCATCACCACGCGGCCGCGCCCGGTGCGATAGGCATCGCGCACGCCGGATGTGCCGTAGATGATGCCCGCAGTGGGGAAATCCGGCGCGGGCACACGCTCCATCAGCTCTTCGATCGACGCGTCTGGATTGCGCAGCAGATGCAGGCAGGCATCGAGAACCTCGCCCAGATTGTGCGGCGGAATATTGGTGGCCATGCCCACCGCAATCCCCGAAGATCCGTTGATCAGCAGATTCGGCAGGCGCGCCGGCAGCAGCAGCGGTTCCTGCTCGGAACCGTCGTAGTTGGGGCCAAAATCGACGGTTTCCTTGTCGATGTCGGCGAGCATTTCGTGCGCGATTTTCGACAGCCGGATTTCGGTGTAACGCATCGCCGCCGCGTTGTCGCCATCCACCGAGCCGAAGTTGCCCTGACCATCGACCAGCATGTAACGCAGGGAAAAATCCTGTGCCATCCGCACAATGGTGTCGTACACCGACTGATCGCCATGCGGGTGGTATTTACCAATCACATCCCCGACGATACGGGCCGATTTTTTGTAGGGCCGGTTCCATGCATTGCTCAGTTCGTGCATCGCAAACAGCACGCGGCGATGCACGGGCTTCAAGCCGTCGCGCGCATCGGGCAAGGCGCGTCCCACGATCACGCTCATGGCGTAGTCCAGATAGGAGCGGCGCATTTCCGACTCTAGGCTGATCGGGAGAGTTTCTTTGGCGAAGACGGACATGAGTGGATGTGGTGCAGCAGTTGTTCACACGTCGGCTCAACCCGGAATGGTGCCGACCTGGCCCAGCGCGCCCCCTGTCAGCACGGGCGCCCCAAGTCAAGCAGATCATCTTAGCAGCCCGGATTTCCAGGACCGCCAGCCGCGCGGGCGCGCGCTTGGCGGGCGATCGGGCGCGCAAAAACGTCTGTGCGTTGCGAGATGGCAACAAATCAAACCAGCCGGGGAGGCAGACCGTAAACCATGCCGCCACGCCGATTGATCGTCATGGTCGCTGTGGCACAATCACTTCGGGTTAACTAGTAATCAGTTCGCTGAGCGGCGGGTGATCTTGAAGGTCGGCATCACATCAATGCTGTCATTGACGAGGCGCTCTCTCGCTTATCATGGGCACACGCAGTTCAAGCTGCGATGAACGATCAACGACCGAGAGGAAAAAACATGATCCACAACCAAAAAATCGCAAAACTGTTCGCGGTAGCCGTCTTCGCTGCGTCTTCCCTGACCGCTGCGCACGCTGCGGAGAGCCGCAGCATCAACAACTGGCAAGACCCTTACGGTCTGACCTGGATGAACGGCGACAACAAGCTGTGCTGGCAAGACAACTTCTGGACGCCTGCCACCGCCTCCAGCGAGGCTTGCGGCCTGCCGGTGGTTGCCAAGGCTGAGCCGGCCCCCGCTCCGGCCCCCGCTCCTGCTCCGGCCCCTGCCCCCGCTCCGGCCCCTGCACCGGCTCCTGTGCCTGTCAGCGAAAAGATCACCTACTCTGCTGATGCCTTCTTCCAGTTCAACAAGGCTGTTCTGCTGCCCGCAGGCAAGGAAAAGCTTGACGATCTGGCTGAAAAAATCAAGCCGATCAATCTGGAAGTCGTGATCGCCACTGGCTACACCGACAGCTTCGGCAGCGTCGCCTACAACCAGAAGCTCTCGGTGCGTCGTGCCGAAGCGGTCAAGGCCTACCTGGTGAGCAAGGGTGTCCCGGCAGACAAGATCTATGTCGAAGGCAAGGGCAAGACCGATTTCCGTGTCGATCCGAAGAGCTGCAAGGGCTCCTTCAAGAGCCAAGTGGAATGCCAGGCTCCCAACCGTCGTACCGTGGTTGAAGTTGTCGGCACCCACATGGTCACCAAGTGAGTTTCACGCTGCACTGAAAAAGCCCCGCTCTGCGGGGCTTTTTCTTTTTCCGTGTCGCGTTCGTCGTGTCCGTACGCCTTGGTTATATTTGAGTCGCCAGCAAACTCATCCATTCCACGTTTGCGTACAACACCGTTCACAGGAGAATCTTCATGGATCAAGCCGAACTTCAGCGTTCTGGCGCCATTGCCGAGTTGCCGTCGATGGAACAACTCTGGATGCCGTTCACTGCCAATCGCCAATTCAAGGCCGCACCACGCCTCCTGGTCAGTGCTCAGGGCATGTATTACCGCGCGCATGACGGCCGCCAGATTCTCGATGGCACCGCTGGACTCTGGTGTGTCAACGCGGGACATGGCCGCCCTGAAATCAGCGCAGCGATTGCGCATCAGGCGCAACAGATGGACTATGCGCCGCCATTCCAGATGGGCCACCCCGTGCAATTCGAAGCGGCCAATCTGCTGGCCGAAATCGCCCCGGCCGACCTGAAAAAGGTATTCTTTACCAACTCCGGCTCGGAATCGGTCGATTCCGCACTGAAAATCGCACTGGCTTATCACCGCGCCCGTGGTGATGGCACGCGGACCGTGTTCATCGGGCGCGAGCGCGGTTATCACGGCGTTGGCTTTGGCGGGATTTCAGTGGGCGGCATGGTGGCGAACCGCAAGGTCTTTCGCGGCTCGCTGCTGCCCAATGTCGATCATTTGCCGCATACCTATTCGGCCGAGCACCAGGCCTTCACTCGCGGAGAGCCCGCATGGGGCGCCCATCTGGCGGACGATCTGGAACGCATCGTGGCGTTGCACGACGCCAGCAACATTGCCGCAGTGATCGTCGAGCCCGTGGCCGGGTCGACGGGGGTGCTCGTGCCTCCCAAGGGTTACCTGGAGCGCCTGCGCAGCATCTGCGACAAATACGGAATCCTGCTGATCTTTGACGAGGTGATCACCGGCTATGGCCGATTGGGCACGCCTTTTGCCGCGCAGTACTTCAATGTCACACCCGACATCATCACCACGGCAAAGGCGGTCAACAATGCGGCGGTTCCGCTCGGGGCGGTGTTCGTTCGCAACGGCATCTATGACACTGTCGTGAACGGCTCTCCCGACGGGGCGGTCGAGTTTTTCCACGGCTACACCTATTCCGGTCACCCGCTGGCCATGGCTGCTGCCGTTGCAACGCAACAGATTTACACGCGCGAAAAATTGCTGACCCGCGTCCGCGATGAAGGCATCGGCCAGTATTGGCAGGAGGCACTGCATGCCCTGAGCGACGCACGCCATGTCAAGGACTTGCGCAACATCGGGCTGATCGGCGGCATCGAACTCGATTCGCGTGCCGGAGCCGTGGGCAGACGGGCATTTGAAGCCTTCGTCGGCTGCTATGCGCGTGGCGTCCTGGTCCGTTACACCGGGGACACCATCGCGCTGTCGCCGCCCCTGATCATCGAACGGGGTCAGATCGACCAGATCATGTCCACCATACGCGATGTCCTTCGCACCATCGCCTGACCTGCGCTGAATCCGTTGCAACCCGGCCGTGCGCCGGGTTTTTCATGTCTTGATGCTGACATAATCCTGCGCAGACCCGCGCCACGCTAAAGTGTGCGCTGCCCCGATCATCCAAGACGCCTCACTCTGCATGGACGCCCTGCTGCGCTGGTTCATTCCCTGGGAACTCTCTCCCACAGCACTTGCGCTGCTTGCGGTGGCTGCGGTTCTGTATGTGCGCGGCTGCCGCCGACACAGGCCGTCCCTGTCGCGCCAGATCCGCTTCTGGCTGGGCTGGGTGCTGATGTGGCAGGCCTTTCAGACGCGCTGGGATTACTACGCCGAACACCAGTTCTTCGTCCACATCCTGCAGCAACTCTCCCTGCACGATTTCGCACCGTTGCTCCTCATGTGGAGCTATCCGCTCAGCACGCTGCGTGCAGGCATCCCGCTGACATGGCGGCTGCGCTGGCTTCGCCCCATGAACCGCAGCGCGGTGATGCGCGGGATCAAAATGGTGTTGTTCAATCCAGTGGTTGCCGCCGTTTTATTTGGCGGCATGGCGCTGCTCTGGCTCATACCGTCGTTTCATCCCTTTGTCATGCTCAATGCGCCAACCTACCGGCTGATGAACTGGAGCATGGCGCTCGATGGTCTGCTGTTCTGGTGGCTGGTGCTGGACACGCGCCCAAGCCCGCCGGCGCATCTCTCCTCGGGGAAGCGCGTGTTCCTGCCTTTGCTGGCCATGCTGCCAACCATGGCCTGGGGCGCAATTCTTGCGCTCAGCATGACCGATTACTACCCCATCTATGAAATCTGCGGACGTGCCCTGAGTCTGGATCCCCTGACCGACCAGCATCTGGGCGGCTTGATCCTGTGGATTCCCGGATCGTTTGCCATGGTGCTGGGGAGTCTGATTGCACTGCGCATCTGGATGCGCCTATCAGAGCGTGGCCGCCTTCCACCCCGCGACAAGGCCGTCACCCCCACTTCGGCGGCCACGGTTACGCGGCCCACAGTCTGAAGCGAATCACCCCACCGGGTTCGATGGGCCTCAGCGTACGCGACTGCGCGGCCCGTTGGGCTTTCCGCCCTTGCCTGTCTTACGTCCTGCCGCCGCCTTCGTTTTGGCCGGTCGGGCTGGCGACGTGGAAGCTGCCGAGGCCTTGGCGGGTGCTGACGCGCCACGACGCTGGCTTTTTCCAGTTGGATTTGTCGTTCCTGGCGAGGTTCTGGATTTGCGCACGCCAACCGATGTTTGCGGGTTCAGCGCAAATACATCCTCATCGAGGCCCTTGATCTCTCCGGAGGTCGGAAGAGGCTTGCTCGACGGATTGGTTTTACCGCCCTCGCGCACCAGACGGAAATCAATCTTGCGGCCATCGAGATCGACACGGCTGACCTGCACCAGCAAGCGTCCGCCCAGTGCGTAGCGAATTCCCGTGCGCTCGCCGCGCAGTTCCCCGCGTGCCTCGTCATAGCGGAAGTAGTCGGCACCGATCTCGGACACATGCACCAGGCCTTCCACAAACAAGGCGTCGAGCTGCACGAACAAGCCAAAGCCGGTCACGGCGGTGATGGTGCCCGCATACTCCTCGCCGAGTTTGTCGCGCATGTACCAGCACTTCAGCCAGCTCTCGACATCGCGGCTGGCCTCATCGGCTCTGCGCTCGTTCGCCGAGCAATGCACGCCTGCAGCTTCCCAGATCGGCATGTCCTTGGCTTGCTCCTTGGACACTGGCGCAGCGGGCGCCACACTGGTGGCATTGCGCTGCGGAGCGCGTCGGGCATTCTGTTCGCCACGATTCATCTCCACCCGCTCACTGAATTTCGGGGTGTAGTGCTGTCCCTGCAAAATCGCCTTGATGCCTCGATGCGTGAGAAGGTCGGGGTAGCGCCGGATCGGGCTGGTGAAGTGGGTGTAAGCGGGGTATGCCAGACCGAAGTGACCGCTGTTGTGCGGCGTGTAGATTGCCTGCTGCATGGAGCGCAGCAGCAGTGTCTGGATCTGCAGGGCATCGGGCCGGTCTTCGATGGACTTGGCCAGCGCCTGATAATCCGCAGGCTCTGGCGCCTCCCCCTTGCTGCCCAGAGTCAGCCCCAAATTGCGCAACAGCGTGCGCAAGGTTTCCAGCTTTTCCGGCGTTGGCCCTTCATGCACACGATAGAGCGCGAGCTGCTTGTTGCTCTCCAGAAAATGCGCCGCGCAGACGTTGGCTGCCAGCATGCATTCTTCGATCAGTCGGTGCGCATCATTGCGGTGGCGCGGGACGATGGCTTCGATCTTGCCCGCAGCGTTCACCACGATCTGCGTTTCAGGAATGTCGAGGTCGAGAGCACCGCGCACCTGGCGCGATTGCAGCAATGCATTGAACACGGCGTGCAGGTTGAGCAGGTGGGGAACCAGAGCGGCACGCTCGCGGGCCAGCTTGCCTGCCGTGTTGGACAGAATATCCGCCACTTCGGTGTAGGTCAGGCGCGCCTGCGAGCGCATCACCGCAGGGTAGAACTGATACGCCTTCATGTCGCCTTGCGCTGTGATCAACACATCGCACACCATGCACAGCCGGTCCACCTGGGGATTCAACGAGCACAGACCATTGCTCAGTTTCTCCGGCAACATGGGAATGACCCGGCGCGGAAAATAGACCGAGGTTGCCCGCTCCAGCGCATCGGCATCCAGCTCCGTGCCCTCGCGCACATAGTGCGACACATCCGCAATCGCCACCAGCAGGCGCCAGCCCTTGGCGCGGCCGATCCTGGCAGGTTCGCAGTACACCGCATCGTCAAAATCGCGTGCATCCTCGCCATCAATCGTGACCAGCGCGACATCGCGCAGATCGATCCGGCCCGCAATATCCGCATCGCGCACCGCATCGGGCAAGGCAGCGCTCTCTTTCGACGCGCCAGGCGAAAACAGATGCGGCACACCGTACTTGCGCACCGCAATTTCGATCTCCATACCGGGATCGTCCAGTTCACCCAGCACCTCCAGGACGCGTCCCACGGGCTGCACATTGGGCAAAGGCGGCTGCGTGATCTGCGCACTCACCACCTGCCCGACCCGCGCCTTGCCCACGCCATCCGGAGAGATCAGGATGTCCTGCACATAGCGGCGATCTTCCGGCGCCAGCAACCAAGTGCCACCCTCCTGCAACAGCCGCCCGATGATCGGCCGTGTGCTGCGCTCCAGGATGCCGATCACCTGGCCTTCGATCCGCCCGCGTCGATCCGGTTTGCCCACACGCACACTCACCCTGTCCAAGTGAAGCACGGTGCGCATTTGCTGCGGCGGCAGATACACATCCGGCCCGCCATCATCTGGAGTGACAAAACCATGACCATCGCGATGACCGCGCACGATACCTTCAACAATCACGGAAGATCCTTTGTCTTGCAGCAGAACGCTGCCTTGTCTCGGCCCAATCGCCACACGGAGATGAAGCTCAGTGTTGTTCTCTGTGCATTATCGCCGCTCACGCACCCTTCGCCCCGCCGGGCGGTGGTTCTTTACATCCGAAACGATTATGCTATGATGCACAGCTTGATTGCCCAGATGGCGGAATTGGTAGACGCACTAGTTTCAGGTACTAGCGCTGCGAGGCGTGGAGGTTCGAGTCCTCTTCTGGGCACCAACAATTTTGAAGGCAAATGCGGGGGATTTCGGTTCCCCGTTTTGTTTTCCGCTGTTTGCAGCACCACATCCCAGCCGGGATGGCGGAATCGGTAGACGCACTGGACTCAAAATCCAGCGCCCTTAAAAGCGTGCGGGTTCGAGTCCCGCTCCCGGCACCAAGTCCAGCAAAACCGCCCATCACTGGCGGTTTTTTCGCGTCTGGGCGTCTCGCTGACTTCCGCAAAAAAGCCCGAATTGCGATCCGCAATCGGGCGATTTTTTCTTGGCGGAGAGAGGGGGATTCGCTTACGTGACCCTCTTAACGCCTTGATTCCATTGCATTTTTCCACTACCCCGGGCGAATGTACAGCGCCTTGTACAACAAGCCTCGCAACGGATTTCAGCATATCTCAGACCTCGCTCTGGGTAAAGCCGACCCGTTCGCCCGCCCATCATTTGTGACTGCACATCAGCGCAGGGAACATCCGCAGACACTCTGCGCATTGCTTTGCAAGGTCCGGTCGCAGTCAAAAAAAACGCCGACCCCAAGGAGTCGACGTTTGAATCAACGAAATGATGTCCTGTCACATCACGGGGTTGGCGTTCAGGTCTTGTCAGACCCCAGGTTTGTCGACACACAATCCGCTCCGCGGCACACCACCGCCCACTGCTGCAAGGCGCCTGCACCAGGCTGCAGGTCCACGGGATAGCGCTGCAGAAGAGCGGCCGCCTCGGCCAAGGCCTCCAGCTGCTCCTGTTCGGACACTCCCAGCGGGGCTGCTTCCAGGAGTGCGCGCATCTGCTGCCAAACGGGCGAGTTGGGGTCGAGAATCGGTGTCCGCGAACTCAGCACCTGGTGATGCGAGGAAGATTGCACCACCCATTGCAGGCGGCGATGCACCTCGACCCCATCGAGTAGCCACCGCTGCGACAGCGTATCGACCACGGGCACCAAGCCCGCGAGCTGCACCCGGCCGGACTGCAACAGCAGCACCACGACGCGCGGCTGCGCATCCTCACCCGACACCAACAACGCCGACTTCAGCGGCCGCGCGTTCAGACGCCGCAGCAGCGTCGCCGAGACCGACGACCACAGTCCACCCGCACCCGCCACAGCCCCTTTGAACGCCGTCATTTCCTGCGACGCCAGCAGGCGTCCGCTTTGCAACTTCATCGCACAAGCCATTGTGTCCTCCTTATCAAGTGATGGCCTGCTAGGTGTAGTCACCACCGTTTCGCTTCGGCGGAAGAAAGGAGGCAGCCAGCCGATTCACGCCTCGGCGCTATCCCGACGCTTGCGTTTGACATAGCCCGCGTCCTGCAGGGCACGCAGCAGACTGCCAGCGTCGTCGCCTTCCATCGCCTGCTGCAAACGCTCCCACGACTGGTACACCGCAGTGCCGCGCACGTTGCTCTTGGGCGGCGGACCATAGTGCCCTGCG
>JAGDVQ010000181.1:0-1766 GCA_023255715.1 Thiomonas sp. | reverse complement strand
CAGCAAGTGGGTCGGGCGCGGTGGTCGCGGTGGTGGTGTCACCCTTTGCGCTCCGGCCGGGGGACGGATGCGCAGGCAGACTGCGCACGGCGGCGAACAAGGCTTGCAGCACGTCCGGAACGACATCTTGCGCTGCGCACAACGGGGCGGCCTCTGCAATGAGGGCGCTGGCCTGGCGCAGCCGCCAGTTCGGGTCGATGGCCTGCTGGTGGGCGTGCTCCTGCGCCTGCCGGGCGGCTTCGCGCGCCGGTGCGCACACGCGTTTGTCGACCAAGGCACGCTCGGCCTCGGTGAGCACGGCGGCGAGCGGCTCGGGAATGTCCTGCGCATCCCGGGGCAGGCTGCCCACGTAGTGCGCGTGGCTGAATCCATGGGTGTTGCCCTGCGTGCCCTTGCGCACCCATTCGGTGCGATAGAGCAACACAAGGTGGTTGCGGGTTTTGAATTGCATGACACGGTCTTCCAGGGAACAGGGAGACTGCGTGTAGTCCGCTGTTTTATCCCGGCGCTGTCGCGCAGACACCGGCCAGCGCGCCGTGGGCATGGCAAGGGGGCGCCGTGGCACTGGAGAGCGTCATCTCGTTGCTGAAAACCCCTGCTGCGATGCAGCAATTTCATGCCCTCCCCCGGCTTGAGAATGCGGGTGCAGCCTATAATTAGGGTTATCCCTAGTTTCTTTGTGAGGCTCCCCACGAGGGAGTGATGTCATGCGCACCTTCAAGCAGTTTCTGAATCAGTTGTTTTCTCCTCTTGATGCACAGCAGCAAGCCGAGCAGGCCTATCTGGCCAAGGCGGTGGATGCCGCAGACCTGGAGCGGCGTATCCATGACCTCGAGTATCACGACGCAAGCGCCTGGCAAAGCACCGCCTGGACGAATTTCGCCGAAGTTCAGAGCGTGCGGCGGCCGTGGTGAACTGCGCAGTGTTCAGCCGTGATACGAGGCGTCCACTGAGTTTTGGAGGATTGGCGCGTTTGGTCTGTTCTTGGCTAAGCGCTTGAAAAACTTTGCAATCCCTGAAGACGCAGTCATAGTCAAGATGCATCTCGCAAACCGTCTGGACAACCGGTAGTCGCGAGCGCCGCGTGGCTAACCCCGTTGCACGCGATGACGCGATAAATCTCAGCGAGCCGGAGCGAGTGACTGGCCTACTACGTTGAAGACGACTTCTGGCTGCATCCTCCCACTCGAAGGGCTGTGAAGCAGCGCCTGACGGCGCGGCGCAGAGGTGGCATGCCTCGCAAAGCCTTGGTGTGTCGAACCTTTCCGCGCGGAAATTTTCTCCTCGACAGCCTGTGGAGGAGCGCCAGACGGCGCAGCGCAGAGGTGGCATGCCTTGATAAGCCTTGATAAGCAGAATCTCTCCGCGCGGAAACTTTTTGCACGCACCACCCCTTGACGCCCACCCGCAGCAGCCGCCTAGAATTCCCAACATGAACTGACCCACCCCTTGCAGGCGCACGGCCTGCAGACCTTCAACGGATGCGCATGACAGGGGTCGTGCGTCCGCAAAAAACGAGGTCAGTCATGTCATCTTCCCATGCGTTGCATACCGTGCTGCAACTGCTCGCCAATGGCGCGTACATCGAGCAAGTTTCCGAAGCGCCGCTCACCTTTCGCATCTCCTACGAACGCAGTAGCGCGCCCTTGCCGGGCGGCCTGATGCAGCAGCTGCTGGCCAGCCGCGCCATCAAGGCCAGCTGCCGGGTCAGCGGTCGGCTGCGTTACGTCGCCGCCTAGAGGCGCAGGCCACGCCGGGGATGCCGC
>JAGDVQ010000063.1 GCA_023255715.1 Thiomonas sp. | reverse complement strand
AGGCCCGTCTGGCGAAAGAGCAGCAACGTCTTGAGCAGGATCGCGCTAAAACCGCCGCCAAGCTGGCCCAGGAAAGCTTCCGCAGCCGCGCCCCCGCCGAGGTCGTCGCCAAGGAAGAAGAGCGTCTGCGCGAAATGGACGCCGCCCTGCTGCAACTCAGCGAACAGGCACAGCGACTGGAGCATTTGTGACGGGGCACTGGGGCCTGCATGGCTGACCGCCCGGTTTATCTGCTTGAGCCTTTATTCGGACGCATTCTGTCGCCCTTCGAGCAGTTTCTGCGGCGAGCGACGGCAGGCGGCATCGTCCTCATCGCTGCCACGATCCTGACCCTGATTCTCAGCAACTCCGTCTGGCATGTGCCCTACCACGCATTTTGGGAAGAGCACTTAGGGCTGCATTGGGGTGGCTGGGGCCTGGATCAAAGCCTCCATCACTGGATCAATGATGGCCTGATGGCGCTTTTCTTTTTTGTCGTCGGGCTGGAGCTGAAGCGGGAATTTCTGGTGGGGGAACTCTCCTCCCTGCGCGATGCCGCCCTGCCCGTCATTGCGGCCCTGGGGGGCATGATTGTCCCGGCACTGATTTATCACCAGTTTAATCCCGGCGGCTCCGCTGCGGAAGGCTGGGGTATTCCCATGGCGACGGATATTGCTTTCGCCATCGGTATTCTCGTACTGCTGGCCTGGCGTATTCCCCGTAACCTGATTATTTTCCTCACCGCCCTGGCCATTGCCGACGATCTCGGCGCAGTGCTCGTCATTGCCATTTATTACACACCCGCACTCAACGTGACCGCCTTGATCGTCGCGGGAATTTTGTTGCTCATGCTGATTCTCTTCAATCAGGGCGGCATCCGCAACCCCCTGCCTTATCTGCTGGTAGGAGTGCCCTTTTGGTATTTCGTCATGCTGTCGGGGGTGCATGCCACGGTCGCCGGGATACTGCTGGCTTTCACTATACCGGCACGCGGTCGCATCCGGCCCGACGAGCTGGCCGACACCCTGAATGCCCGCGGGCAAAATCTGCGGGATATCATCATCCATAGCAGGCGTCTTGACCCTCTGGTGAACGACCAGCTCGCCGGCATCATCCAGAGCGTGCAACACAGCAGCGCCGCCGCCCTCGCACCCCAACAGCGCCTCGAACATGCGGTTCAACCCTGGGTCACCTTCGGCGTTATCCCCATTTTTGCCTTGGCCAACGCGGGCATCAACTTTGCGCAGGTGTCCACCGGAATGCTGTTGAGTACGGTCACCCTCGGCACCTGTCTGGGTCTGGTGTTGGGCAAATTTATCGGAATCAGTCTCAGTAGCTGGATTGCGGTACGCCTCAAAATTGCGCGCCTGCCCCACGGCGTACAATGGCGGCACCTGCTCGGCGCCGCCTGGCTGGGCGGAGTCGGCTTCACCATGTCCTTATTTATCAGCCAACTGGCCTTCACTGACCATAATCTGCAAGAAGAAGCCAAGCTGGGCATTCTCCTCGCCTCCCTGATCGCCGCCATTATCGGTCTGACCTGGCTCTTCTGGGTCGGCCGCAACGAGGTTTCCGCATGATTCCTGCTGATTTATCGCGCACCGTACAACACGCCCTTTCCGAAGATATGGGCAGCGGCGACCTGACGGCGGCACTCATCCCTGCCGCCAATCGTCTCAGTGCCCGTATCATCAGTCGTGAAAAGGGGGTTCTCTGCGGACAGGCGTATGCCGAGGCCACGTTTGCCGCTCTCTCGCCAGCAATCCAGATCAACTGGCAAGTCGCCGAGGGTGTAACTGTTGCCCCCGATCAAGTCCTCTGCACCCTGGAAGGCCCCGCGCGCGCTGTACTTTCCGGAGAGCGCACGGCGCTGAATTTTCTGCAGACCCTCTCCGGCACCGCGACCCAGGTTCGCGTCTGTGCCAACGCCCTGAGCGGCCATAAAACGCGGCTCCTGGATACCCGCAAGACCATCCCCGGCCTGCGTCAGGCCCAGAAATATGCGGTACGCGTCGGCGGCGGTCATAATCACCGGCTGGGTCTTTACGACGGCATCCTCATCAAGGAAAACCATATCGCCGCCTGCGGGGGCATCACCGCAGCGCTGACGGCGGCATGGCAAATCGCCCCGGCGCTAACCCGCATAGAAATTGAAGTAGAAAATCTGAGTCAGTTGGAAGAAGCGCTGAGTGCAGGTGCCGACATGATTCTCCTCGACAATTTCTCCCTGGAGGATTTGCGCCATGCCGTGCAGCGGGTCGCCGGGCGTCTGCCCCTGGAGGCTTCAGGAAATATAGGCCCGCACAATATCGCCGAGGTGGCAGCCACCGGCGTGGATTTCATTTCCGTCGGTAGCCTCACCCGCCATCTGCGCAGCCTGGATCTGTCGCTGCGCTATCTCTGAGCGTTCCTCCGCTCAGGCACGCGCCGCCGCATCCAGGCTGCGCAGGGTCTCATCCGCACCTGCCGCAGCCGTCGGGGATGCCCATACAAATTTCTTGACAAGATACCGCTTGGTCGGTATCTTCTAACTCCATGATGATACAAGCCATACGAAAAACCCGTAATCCGGAACAGACGCGTAGCGATCTGCTGAGTGCCGCCTACACCGAGATTCTGGAGTCCGGCTTTCAGGCAGCCAGCCTGGAACGCATTCTTGCCAACACCTCGGTAAGCAAAGGTGCGCTTTACCACCACTTCGGCACCAAACGCGAACTGGGGCTGGCCGTGGTCGAAGAAGTGATTGCACCACAGCTTGCAATACGCTGGTTTGCCCCTTTTGCCGAGCACGATGACCCTTTGGTCAGCCTCCAGCGTATTCTCGAAGAAAAAATCAATACCGCCGACGAATCAGTCATCCGGTACGGCTGCCCCCTCAACAATCTCATTCAGGAAATGAGCCCCCTCGATGAGGCGTTCCGCTGCGGCCTGCAGCAGATTCTCGACCGCTGGGTCGCGGTCATGGCCGGCGCCCTGGCCGAGGGGCAGGCCGCCGGCAAGGTGCGCGCCGATGTTGAGGCGAAAGAGGTGGCGCTCTTCATCGTTGCCGCGATTGAAGGCTGCGTCGGCCTAGGCAAAAATGCGCAATCCGTCGAAGCCTATCAGCGCTGTCTGCGACAACTGCAACTTTACGTCCAGTCACTGGCCGCCTGAAGGGTACCCCGTATCGGGCCGTGCACATCGGCTTACTATTCGACGCCGCATCATTTTCCGCTTCCTGACTGTAGCAAGGAGATATCATGTCGCAGATCTCATCTGAATGGATTCAACTGGAAAACGGTCCGCGGGCCTGGTATGCCCGCCCCACCGACGCGGGTCCACACCCTGCCGTACTGGTCTTCATCGAAGCCTTCGGCGTCAACGCACACTTTCAGGACGTGGCCGAACGTCTCGCCCAAGCCGGTTATTGCGCCATAGTGCCCGACCTGTATCACGGCAAGACTTATGAATATTCCGATTTCGCCAACGCCATCGGCCATCTCAAAACGCTGAACGACGAAGTGGCCATGCGGGAGGCGGGCTTGGCCATCCAGGCGCTGCAGCAGCGCGCCGAGGTGCGGAAGGACGCCATCGGCGCGCTGGGGTTCTGTATGGGCGGACGCTACGCCTTCATGGCCAATGCCGTCCATGCAGACCGGCTTCGCGCCACGGTCGCCTTTTATGGCGGCGGTATTGCTCCCGACCAGGATTTCGTCGGACGCAACCCGGTGCTGCATCTGGTAGATCAGATGCAGGCGCCGCTGCTGCTGCTCTATGGTACCGAAGACCAGTCCATCACCCCCGAAGAACACGGCCGCATTGCCACTGCGCTCAGCACCGCCCGGAAGCGCTATACCCTGACGGTGTTTCCGGGCGCGCCCCACGGCTTCTTTGCCGATCCCCGGGACAGCTTCCGTCCCGAGGCTGCGAAGGAAGGCTGGCGCCTGACCCTTGACCACTTTACCCGTTATCTCGGAGCGTCTGCATGACCCACAAGCTGTTCTCGCCCTGGACCTTGCGCAGCGTCACCCTGCGCAACCGCATCTGCGTGGCGCCCATGTGCCAGTATTCCACACCCGATGGCGTCGCTGGGGACTGGCACATGGTGCACCTCGGCAGCCGTGCTGTGGGTGGCGCCGGGCTGGTCATGGCCGAAGCGGCGGCCATCAGCCCGGAAGGTCGCATTTCCCCCCGCGACCTCGGTATCTGGACGGATGCACAGGCGCAGGCGCTCGCCCATATCGAGCAGGCCGAGGCCGCACTGAGCGCGGCACGGCAGCAGGCTCGCCAGAGTGCACAGTTGATGGCCGTGAACCGCGCCCTGTGGGCCGCCGACAACGCCGCACAGGCCAAAGGGCTGATCGGCCCGGTGCAAGCGCTGCGTGCGCAACTGCGGCTGCTGAAGGCGGAACAGGCCGCGTTGCAGGCGCACGCCGCGCAATGGCAGGCCTTCTCGACCCTGCAGACCGCATTGCAGCAGCGCATGGCGTCCACGCCGACACGGCGACCCAGCGCCCTCCCCGAGACCAACCTCACCCACCTGTCCCGCGTCGTCTGGCGCACGGAGTGAATCCGAATGCAAGCGTGTTTCAAACGACTGTCCCGTACAAGCGTCCTGTTCACGGCAGGTCTGCTCCTCGCCGGGCTGCTCACCGCTGCGGCACATGCCGCCTTGCCGCAAGAGGTGGTGTGGACCGCGGCGCAACGCGCCTCTGCGGGTTTGCAGATTCAGCACTGCGCGGCTGCGGCCTATCGCCCGCAGTTCACCGCCAGCGCCACGGTGCGGAGCACGGCTGCGCTGTTGCGCGACTTCAGTGCACTGGAGGCGGCGCAGGCGCAGATTGCGGTCGCAAAAAGCCGTCTTCAGCTCGCCACACTGCAGACACAGCGCGCCGAGGGGCTGTATGACGCCGGGCAGAATGTCGCGCTCGCCACCGTGCAGCAGGCGCAGGCCGGCGCGGTGCAGGCCAGGGCCGAGGTGGGCGGCGCGCAGGCGGCCTTCGGTGTGGCGCAGGCGCAGATCACCGCCGATCTCGGCCCGGCCCTGGCTTTGCTGCTGCAGCACGATGCGCGCCTGCGACAGTCCCTCCTGAACGGGCGCGAGCTGATCGTCGATCTCAGTCTGCCACCGGGGCGCACGCTGCCCCCAGCGGCACAAGTACGGCTGCAGGTTCCGGGCGGCGCACACACCGTGTCGGCCCGTGTGATCGGCCCGGCTGCGGCGGCATCGAGCCAGTTGCAGGGCTTGCGCGAAGTGCTCGTCGCCCCCGCGACGAACGGTCTGATGCCGGGGTTGAGTCTGCAGGCGTCGGTGCAATCGGCGCAGGCGCAGGCCGGTGTCTGGCTGCCGGCCAGCGCGGTGGTGTGGAGCGGCGGGCAGGCGGTGGTGTTCGTCGCCACATCCACGGCCAGCCACGCGCTGCGGTTCACACCCCGCAAGGTGTCGACCGCCTGGCCGCTGCACGGCGGCTATGTGCAGCCGGGCTGGGCTGCGCTGGACGTGGTGACACAAGGCGCCGGGCTGGTGCTCACACCACCGCCCAAGCCACACGCCTTGCCGACCAGCGGCGGAGATGACGACTGATGACGCAAGATCCAACGCCTCCAGAGCCGGACTCCACTCGACCCGCTGCCCGAGATGAAGACAACTTCGGGCGTTCCGGTGTTTTTTCCAGCGGTTTGCAGGCCGCGCTGATCGCGCGATCCATCCGCCACCGTGGCGTGGTGCTGGCGCTGGCCGTGCTGCTGGCAGCGCTTGCCGCCTGGAGCGTGCGCGATGCGCGCACCGATGTCTTCCCGGAATTCGCCGCGAAGATGGTGAAGGTGCAGACCGAGGCGCCCGGCCTGTCGCCCGAACAGGTGGAATTGCTGGTCACCGACCCGCTGGAGGCCGCGGCCAGCGGTCTGCTGGGGGTGAAGCAGGTGGCATCGAAAAGCCTGCCGGGCATTTCCATTCTGAAACTGTATTTCGAAGCCGACACGCCACTGCAGAACGACCGCTGGCGCGTGGCGCAACACCTCGCCAGCGTGCATCTGCCCACGGGCGTGGGGCCACCGCGGCTGATTCCACTGACGTCGAGCACCGGCACCGTGCTGATGGCGGGGCTGACCTCGCACCGCAAGACGCTGATGGACCTGCAGGCCATCGCCCAGTGGGACATCCGCCCGCAGCTCATGGCCGTGCCCGGTGTGGCCAATGTGCTGGTGTTCAGCCAGCAGGTTCGCGCGTTGCAAGTGCGTGTCGACCCCGGCGCGCTGCAGCGCTTTCATCTGGACCTGCAGCAGGTCCGCGCCGCCACGCGCAACGCCACCGGCCTGCTCGGCGGCGGCTTCATGCCCACGCCGCCGAAGATGACGGTGGAGTTGATGTCCAGGTACTTGGCATAGCTGCGCACCGATTCCTCGACCTGTGCGGCGAGTTCACGCGTGGGCGTCAGCACCAGGGCGCGGATGCCCTTGCCGCCGAACTTGTTGCGCGGCACCTGGCCTTGCGAGAGGCGGTGCAGCATGGGCAGGGTGAAGGCAGCGGTCTTGCCGGTGCCGGTCTGGGC
>JAGDVQ010000028.1 GCA_023255715.1 Thiomonas sp. | reverse complement strand
GCATGCGCTGATAAGTGCCGCGCAGTGTCTCGTTGGCATCAGGACCCATCGCCTGGAGCTTGCGCTCCACGGCGCTGACGTCGAACACGGTTTTATAGGCGGCAACGGCAAGCATGGGGTTCTCCTCAAAGCAGGTCGATTGAAACAAGCATCAACCATGCCTGCATCATCGGCACAAACCGGCTGCGGTTCAAGAGAACAAACCATGCGCCCCATCACCCGAAGGGTCAGAGCGTGAAAAACTGCGCAATCACTCAGATTTCGACCTGCGTGCCCAGCTCCACCACGCGGTTGGGCGGGATGCGGAAGTAGTCGGACGCGTCCTGCGCGTTGCGGCTCATCCACGAGAACAGCACTTCGCGCCACAGCGCCATGCCGGGCAGCTTGGACGGGATGATGGTCTGCCGCGCGAGGAAGAACGAGGTTTCCATCAACTGGAATTCCAGGCCATACAGCCGCTCGCACTCCTTGAGCAGGCGCTGGATGTCGGGCTCGTCCTGAAAGCCCAGTTCGACATGCAGCAGGTAGATGCCTTCTTCCATCGGCGTGAGCTTGAGCCCCTGCTCGGGCGGCACATGCGGCACGTCCATGGTCTGCGCCGAGAGGAAGAATACCCGTTCGTGCAGCACCTTGTTGTGCTTGAGGTTGTGCAGCAGCGCATGCGGCACCGTCGTGGCACTGGGGGTGAGGTAGATGGCCGTGCCCTCCACCCGCGTGGGTGGGTAGGTGGACAGGCTGGAGACGAAGTCCTGCAGATTCAGCGCATGTTCCTCGAGCTGGCGGCGCAGCAGGGTGCGTCCGCGCTTCCAGGTGGCCAGCAAGGTGTAGATCACCGCGCCGAACAGCAGCGGAAACCAGCCGCCGTGGTCGATCTTGAGCGCGTTGGACGACAGAAACGCCAGATCGATCAGCGCGAACAGGCCGAACACGACATTGGCCTTGGTCGCACTCCAGCCCCAGCGGTGCTGCGCAATCATCCAGATGAACGCGGTGGTGACGATCATGGTGATGTTCACCGCGATGCCATAGGCCGCAGCGAGGTTCTCGGCGGTCTTGAAACTCAGCACCAGCAGGATGACGAAGATCAGCAGCAGCCAGTTGATGAACGGCACATAGATCTGGCCCTGGTTTTCCTCGTTGGTGAACAGCACCCGCATGCGCGGCAGGTAGCCGAGCTTGATCGCCTGGGTGGTGATCGAGTAGGCGCCGGTGATGACCGCCTGCGATGCGATGATGGTGGCGGCAGTCGCCAGCAACAGCAGCGGCCACAGCGCCCATTGCGGCGCCAGATAGAAGAACGGATTTTTGGTCGCCTCGGGATGGGCGAGCACCAGCGCGCCTTGACCAAAGTAGTTGAGCACCAGCCCGGGCATGACCAGGAAAATCCACGCCAACTGGATGGGCTTGCGGCCGAAGTGCCCCATGTCGGCATACAGCGCCTCGCCGCCGGTCAGCACCAGGAACACCGCGCCCAGCAGAATGAGCGCCACGCCGGGTTCACGCGCGAACAGTTCGGCGCCGTAATACGGATTGATTGCCAGCAGCACGGTGGGGTTCTGCACCACCTGCGCCAGTCCAAGCAGGCCGATGGCGGTGAACCACAGCAGCATGATGGGGCCGAAAAACCGCCCGACCAACGCCGTGCCGTGCTTTTGCACGACGAACAGCCCCACCAGAATGCCGGCCGTGATGGGCACGATCCAGTCATTGAAAATCGGCGTGGCCACGCTGATGCCTTCGATGGCCGACAGCACCGAGATGGCCGGGGTGATGACGCTGTCGCCGTAGAACATCGACGCCCCGATCAGCCCGAGGGTGATGGCCGCAGTACGACCGCGCGTGCCCTTGGCGTAGCGCCGCATCACCAGCGCCATCAGCGCCAGAATGCCGCCTTCTCCGTCGTTGTCGGCACGCAGCACCAGCAGCACATACTTGATCAGCACGATCAGGGTCAGCGCCCAGAAGATCAGCGACAGCACGCCCAGAATGTTGTCCGGGCTGTAGGGCACGCCGTGATCGGGGCTGAACGCCGTCTGGAACGCATAGAGCGGACTGGTACCGATGTCGCCATACACCACGCCCAGCGCGCCGAGGCTGAGCGCGGCCATGGTGGCCTTGTGTTCAGACGAGGAGGAAGAGTCAGTCTGCATGAGGAATATGCGGAGCCGCGCCCGCGCGCTGAGGAATGCGCGTCGCAGAATAGTCCATTCCATCCGCGCAGCGCGGCCGGTCCGTTCGGGCTGTTGGTTTTGCGCTGCAGCAATTGCACTGCACCGGCGTCATCCCTTGCCGCAGATCAAAACCCTGTGCCCCGCTTTGCGCAAACATTCATTCATTATGATGAATCAATCTCTCGACTTCCAGCCCGAGCTGCTCCAGCGTTTCGACATCTCCGGCCCGCGCTACACCTCCTACCCCACTGCCGACCGCATGCACTCCGGGTTTGGCTCCAGGGACTACGCCGAAGAACTGCGTCGCCGCGCACAGCGCCCTTTTGATCCGGTGTCGCTGTATTTCCACATTCCGTTCTGCGAGACCCTGTGCTACTACTGCGGCTGCAACAAGATTCCCACCAAGAACCACGCGCGGTCGGCCCCGTACCTCGACAGCGTCGAGAAAGAGCTGGGCCTGATCGCCAGCATTCTGCAGGCCCGCCTGCCGGTCACCCAGCTGCACTGGGGCGGCGGCACCCCCACCTTCCTGAATGACGACGAAGCCGCGCGGCTGATGGACATGACGCGCGCGCACTTCGACCTGCAGCCGGGTGGCGAATTTTCCATCGAGATCGATCCGCGCAAGGTCGACGAGAAGCGGGTTGCGCATCTCGGACGGCTTGGCTTCAACCGCATGAGCGTGGGCGTGCAGGACTTCGCCCCCGAGGTGCAGCAGGCGGTCAACCGCATCCAGAGCGTGGAAGAAACCCGGCTGGTGATCGACGCCGCGCGTGCCAATGGCTTCTCGTCCATCAGCCTCGACCTGATCTACGGCCTGCCGTTCCAGAACCTCGACTCGTTTGGCCGCACCCTCGATCAGGTTCTGGCGCTGTCTCCGGATCGCCTGTCGCTCTACAGCTACGCCCACCTGCCGCACATCTTCAAGCCGCAGCGTCGCATCAACCCCGAAGACCTGCCCAGCCCCGAGGTGAAGCTCGGCCTGCTGCCCGGCGCGGGCGGAACCCAGCGCCTGCCGCGCGCGGTGGGGCTGGAGCAGGCGATGAACATGATCGTTTCCGGCGAGCCGGTGCCGGCCAGCCGGTTGGCGCACACCGCGCTGTTCGATGCGGTGGTGGAAGACGATGTGGTCGGCGCGGCGGCCGAGGTTGCGCGGCGCCTGGCGGCTTCCGAACAGCCGACACCCAAGGTGCGTGACCGCACGGTCGATCCTGCCGATGCCGAAGCCTTCGTGCAGTTCACACGCCAGACGGTGCAGGCGCGATACCCGCACGAGCCCGCGCGGCTGCAGTGTGTCGAGGCGGTGGCGGGCGCGCTGCGCGCCTTCGAGGACGGCATGGCGCAGGAGCGCAGGCTGTTTGCGATGCTGATGGCCTCGCCCGAATCGCACGCGCTGCGCCATGCGTTTTTCGCCGAGCGCGCGGCGTCCAGGGTCGTCGACATGCCGGCCGACACACCCACGCGTCGCATCGCCCGCGTGGGCGTGATCGGCGCGGGCACCATGGGCGGCGGCATCAGCATGGCTTTTCTCAACGCCGGCCTGCCCGTCGTCCTGGTCGAGGCCAAGCCGGACGCGCTGGACCGCGGTGTGGCCACCATCCGCAAAAACTACGACAACTCGGCGCAGAAAGGCCGGCTCCGGCCCGAGCAGGTGGAGCAGCGCATGGCCCTGCTGCAACCCACGCTGGACTTCGCGCGGCTGGCCGATTGCGATCTGGTGATCGAGGCCGTGTTCGAGAGCATGGAGGTCAAGCGCGAGGTGTTCCAGCGGCTGGATGCGATCGCCAGGCCCGGCGCCATCCTGGCCTCCAACACCTCCACGCTGGATCTGGACGCCCTCGCCGCCTGCACCGGGCGCGCGCAGGACGTGGTCGGCCTGCATTTCTTCAGCCCGGCGCATGTGATGCGGCTGCTCGAAGTCGTGCGCGGCAAGGCCACCGCGAACGACGTGCTGGCCACGGTGATGCAGTTGGCCAAGACCATCGGCAAGGTCGCGGTGGTGTCCGGGGTGTGCGATGGTTTCATCGGCAATCGCATGCTCGAACATTACGGCCGCATGGCCATCTTTCTGGTCGAGGAGGGTGCCAGCCCGCAGCAGGTGGACCGCGCGCTCGAAGCCTGGGGCATGGCGATGGGCCCGTTCCGCATGGGCGACTTGGCCGGCAACGACATCGGCTGGGCCATCCGCAAGCGCCGCTATGCGGAAAAACCGAACGTCCCGTACTCCCGACTGGCCGACCGGCTGTGCGAGCAGGGGCGCTTCGGCCAGAAGACCGGCAAGGGTTGGTATCGCTACGCGGCGGGCAACCGCACCGCGCTGCCCGACCCCGAGGTGGATGCGTTGATTGCGGACTATCGCCGCGAGATCGGCGTGACACCGCGCACCATCGACGACGCCGAAATCGTCGACCGCTGCATCTACGCGCTGGTCAACGAAGGCGCGCGGCTGCTGGCCGAGGGCATTGCGCAACGCGCGTCCGACATCGACATGGTCTACCTCGCGGGCTACGGATTTCCGGCCTGGCGCGGCGGGCCGATGCGGTATGCCGACGAGGTCGGGCTGTTCATGGTGGCGCGGCGCATGCGCCAGTTCGCCGCCCAGCCCGGCGGCGATGCGGCGTTCTGGCAACCCGCGCCGCTGCTGGCCGAACTGGCCGCGCAGGGCAAGACCTTCAACGTCGGCTGAGCCGCGCGTCAGGCCGCATTGCGCCCGAAACCGATTCAAACACGCCGCTCATGGCAGACCCACCGAACCGAGGAGCATGCCCATGACCGATGCTGTGATCGTGTCCACCGCGCGCACGGCGCTGGCCAAATCCTGGCGCGGCGCGCTCAACCTCACCCACAGCGCGACCCTGGGCGGGCATGTGGTGCAGGCCGCGGTACAGCGCGCCGGCATCGACCCGGGGGAAGTGGAAGACTGCATCATCGGCTGCGCCTATCCCGAAGGCGCCTCGGGCGGCAATATCGCGCGGCAGATCGCGCTGCGTGCCGGCCTGCCGGTGACCACCGCCGGAGCCACCATCAACCGCTTCTGTTCGTCGGGACTGCAGGCCATTGCCATGGCGGCGCAGCGCGTGCTCGTCGACCGGGTTCCGGTGATGGTGGCCGGCGGGGTCGAGTCCATTTCCTGCGTGCAGAACGACCGCGCCAACCAGCACATGCTGCGCGAGCCTTGGCTGCAGCAGCACAAGCCCGAGCTGTACTGGACCATGCTGCAAACTGCGGAGTGCGTTGCCCAGCGCTACGGCATTTCGCGCCAGGCGCAGGATGAATACGGCGTGCGCAGCCAGCAGCGCGCCGCAGCCGCGCAGCAGGCGGGACGGTTCGACGCGGAAATCGTGCCGATCACCGTGCGCGCCGGGACGATCGACCCGGCCACGGGTCAGATGGTCATGCGCGAAGTCACGCTGCGCGCCGACGAAGGCATCCGCCCCGACACCACGCTGGAGGGAGTCAGCCGCATTCGCCCGGCGCGGCCCGGTGGCGTCATCGCGGCCGGCAACGCCAGCCAGTTTTCCGACGGCGCCTCGGCCTGTGTGGTGATGGACGCGCGGCTTGCCCAGCAGCGCGGCATCGCGCCGCTGGGGGTGTTTCGCGGCTTTGCCGTGGCCGGCTGCGAGCCCGACGAAATGGGCATCGGCCCGGTGTTCGCGGTGCCGCGGCTGCTGCAGCGCGCCGGGCTGAAGGTCGAGGATATCGGCCTGTGGGAACTCAACGAGGCCTTCGCCGTGCAGGTCCTCTACTGCCGCGACCGGCTGGGCATCCCAGACGAGCGGCTGAACGTCAACGGCGGGGCGATCGCAGTGGGCCATCCCTATGGCGTCACCGGCGCACGGCTGGTCGGGCATGCGCTGATCGAGGGCAAGCGCCGGGGTGTGAAGTATGTCGTGGTCACCATGTGCATCGGCGGCGGACAGGGCGCGGCCGGTCTGTTCGAGGTGTGCTGAGCGGGCCTTGCAAGGCGCAAGGCGCGCGGGAGGAAGCGGTCATGTCGGTGCAGGAGTTGTTCAGTCTTTCCGGGCGCAGCGCGCTGGTCACCGGCGGCTCGCGCGGGCTTGGGCTGCAGATGGCGCAGGCGCTGGGCGAAATGGGCGCGAAGCTGGCGCTGGTGGCGCGCAAGGCGGACGAACTCGAGCAGGCGCGTGCCCGGCTGCAGGCCAGCGGGGTGCAGGCGCAGGTCTTCGCTGCCGATCTGTCGCGGCGCGAGGCGATCGCCCCGCTGGTGCAGGCCGTGCAGGACGCGCTGGGCAGCATCGACATCCTGGTGAACAACGCCGGTGCGACCTGGGGGGCGCCGGCCGAGGACTACCCGGACGCGGCCTGGGACAAGGTGATGCGCCTGAATGTCGACGCCACGTTTTTCCTCAGCCGCGAGG
>JAGDVQ010000174.1 GCA_023255715.1 Thiomonas sp. | reverse complement strand
TCGGGTGGAAAAGTTCAACCCATGTGTTTTGCGTTGCGTCAGATCAAAATTTTTGCCCAACGTGCAGCGCGACGACGCCTGCGGTCAGGTTGTGCCAGTCGACGTAGCCGAATCCGGCCTCGCGCATCATCGCCGCCAGCGTCTGCTGATCGGGGTGCATGCGGATGGACTCTGCAAGATATTGATAACTCTGCGCATCTCCTGCAACCAGTTTGCCCAGACGGGGCAGGACCTGGAAGGAATAGAGGTCGTAAGCACCTCGAAGCGGTTCCCAGGGTTTGGAAAACTCCAGGACCAGCAGCTTTGCGCCGGGCTTGAGCACGCGCTGCATTTCGCGCAATGCGACGTCCTTGTGGGTCATGTTGCGCAAGCCGAAGGCCACGCTCACCAGATCGAACTCTGCATCTCGAAACGGCAGTTTCTCGGCGTCGCACAGCACGGTCGGCACCAGCACGCCGGAGTCGATGAGGCGGTCACGCCCAGCGCGCAGCATGGAGCCGTTGATGTCGCTCATCACCACCATGCCGGTGGGGCCCACCTTGCGGGCAAAGGCGCGTGACAGATCACCGGTGCCGGCAGCGACGTCGAGCACACGATCACCGGGCCGGACTCCGGCGATGGCGACGGTGAATGCCTTCCAGACACGGTGCATGCCGACGCTCATCAGATCGTTCATCACGTCATAGCGCGGAGCGACGGAGTCGAACACGCCGCGAACCCGCGCGGCTTTTTCTTCTTCGGCAACTTGTTGATAGCCGAAATGCGTACTGGTCGAGTGGCTGGTGTCGGACATGGGGGACTTCAGTGAGAAGAACATTGATGCGCGCCGGACGCGGCAGCAGGCATGGGCGTGTCGCGATCTACCCCGGCAGCCTGGAGGCGGGCGATGTAATCCGACCAGAGCGCGTCCTGGTTCTGCCCGAGGAAGTGCAGGTAATCCCAGCCGTAGATTCCACTGTCGTGGCCATCAGAAAAGCTCGGCTGGATGGCATAGTTGCCGACTTGCATCACGCTGACAATGTCCACGTCGCGTTTGCCTGTTTGCAGCGTTTCTTGCCCAGGCCCATGTCCACGCACCTCGGCTGACGGTGAATACACGCGCAGCAATTCAAACGGCAGCCGGTACTGCGTGCCGTCTGCATAGCTCAACTCGAGCACACGCGAAAGCTTGTGCAAAACAATGGACTGGGGCCAGTCGGTGCGCGGAACGGGAGAGGACATGCAGTCGGCGGATTTGAAGTTTGTCGCATTGTCTCTCACTCGCAACGGAATCACCATGCGCCCGGACAAGACAGAGCCATGCAAAGGAGGCACAAGGCCCAGGAGACCAAAGTCAGGCGACCAGGGGCGAAAAAAAACCCAGGTCGATGTCGACCTGGGTGAATTGCACACTCCCTGAAAGAGCCAGTAAAGGCTCGGACATGATTTGATACAAATTGAGACGAATTGTCCAGAAGATCTTTTAATCCGACTTGGTCGCGCAGGATTGAACGGAGCGTGACACTGTCGAACCCCAGCACCGCGGCCATGACGATGGGCGCGCAGTCGGTCAGGGGAATGAATCCAATTTTGACCTCTTCCATTTCAGGTTTTCCCAGAGTGGCGGCGCATGCCACGGGCTGCAGGCTGGGAAGAAGGCCGGCAACAGCCACGGCGGCGCCTGACTTGATGAGAGTGCGGCGCAAGGGTTGTGCCGGGTCGTTGCTCGGGGGTGTGACCGAAGAGGTGGCCGAAGGTGTTGCGTCTTGCCGGTTGCGCATGGCGGGCCCTGAAAATTGCGGGCGAAAAAAAAAGCCTCCGGGCGCTTCACACGAGGCGAAGCACACGAAGGCATCATTGCCGAGCTTAACGGGGGAGATACCCGCTCAGTGGGTTCAACATAGACCGCCGTTGGTCTACGGTCTGTTCAATGCAAACAGCGTGCCAGGACGAACTTCAAGGCCGTGCAGAGGGACGGGCAGGGAACCCCCCGGCGGTCTGCGCGCTGGTCCGATCGTCCGTGGTGCAAGGTGCCGCTTGACTGCGCCAGCATGGTGCAACGGCGCACCCGGAAGGCGCGCCCCGCGTGCTTTAGATCAGTCCAATGGTGTCGAGGATGCGCTGGGCCACCTCGGCGAGCTTGAGGCCTTTTTCCATCGCCAGCTTGCGCATGCGGCGGAAGGCTTCTGGAAGGCTTCTTCTTCCGTGCAGTTCTGCCGCTGCATCACAATGGCCTTGGCGCGTTCCACCAGCTTGCGCTCGGTGAGTTGCGTGCGCGCCGCGTCGAGTTCCGCGCGCAGGCCCTGCTCGCGCTCAAACCGCGCCAGCGCCACTTCGATCACCGGCTTCACCCGGCTGGGCTTGAGGCCATCGACGATGTAGGCCGTCACCCCGGCAGTAATGGCGAGTTGCGCGGTTTCGGTATCGTCATCGTCGGTGAACAGCACGATGGGGCGCGGCGTATCGCGCGAGGCCAGCACCACATGCTCCAGCAGATCGCGCGCGCCGGACTCGGCGTCCACAATCACCAGATCCGGCTTGAGCGCGGCGATGCGCTCGTCCAGCGTTGGCGTGGCCGGCAGCACGGCGACCACGGCGTAGCCTGCGTCCCGCAGAGCCTGCTCCAGCAGCGCGCAACGCTGCGTCTGGCGCGAATCGCTGGCCGTACCCTCTTCCATCGCCAGCGCGGGATCGGGGGAGATGACGGCAACGGTCAAGGCGCGTTGCGGGAGCGGTGGACGTGACATATCGAACATCGTGCAAATTTCATGCCCCTGGTCGCCTCTTGGTCAGCCATCAAGACCCGACGCGCAGCGCACGGCGTAAGCGGCCAGCGCCGCAAGAACATCGGCATCGTCCCCCGCGGGAGGGGCAATCTCGATCTGCAGTGCGGGGTAGAGCGCCTGCACCTCGCGCGCGATGTTTGGAATGTCGCGTTGCAGATGCCCGCCCGAGCCGAGAAACAGCGGCGCGACACGAACCAGACCGAGGCCGTCACGTCCTGCTTCCTCCAGCACCTGACGCAGCGCAGGCTGCATGGACTCCAGAAACGCCAGCCTCACCGGCAGATTGGGATGGGCGGCCTGCACGCTGTCGCGCACGGTCTCGAACGGGCGCGCCCACTCCGGCTGGCGTGAGCCGTGGGCGAGTAAAACAAGCAGTCGGGTGGTATGGGGCATGGGCGTGTGGGACGGGGCGGGCATCAAGCAGACATCAAGCGTACAAGGTAGCCCACGCAATTTCGGTTCCTGTTGAACAATGTTCGGATCGCATCCCCCAGACCCATCCATGACAAGCTCCACGCCACCCCAGAACGACTCCCTGCACATTCCGCGCATCTGCCTGGGCACCATGACATTCGGTCAGCAGAACACCGAAGCCGAAGCACATGCGCAGCTGAGCTTCGCGCTGGATGAGGGCGTCCATTTTTTCGACACCGCCGAGATGTACCCGGTGCCCACTCGCGCAGAAACCACCGGGCGCACCGAGCTCTACGTTGGCTCCTGGCTGAAGACGCAACAGCGCGACAAGATTCTCCTTGCCACCAAGGCCGCCGGACCGGGCAGAGGGCTGAACTGGATCCGCGATGGCCAGCTCAGCTTCACCCGCGACAACCTGCACCGCGCGCTGGACGGCTCGCTCAAGCGCCTGCAGACCGACTATGTCGATCTCTACCAACTGCACTGGCCGGACCGCAATGTGCCGCTGTTTGGTCAATATCACTTTGATCCGCAGAATGAGCGCGACACCGTGCCGCTGGAAATCACCCTGGCGGCACTCGGTGAGAGTCTGCGGGCCGGAAAAATTCGCCACTGGGGCCTGTCGAACGAAACCCCTTGGGGCGTGATGACGGCCCTGCGCCTTGCGGACGCCATGGGGCTGCCGCGTCCGGTGAGTGTGCAAAATGCTTACAACCTGCTCAATCGCACCTGGGAAAACGGTCTCGCCGAAGTGGCCTACCGCGAGCGGGTGGCGCTCCTAGCCTATTCCCCGCTGGCTTTCGGTCTGCTGTCGGGAAAATACCGAAGCGATCCGCAAAGCGCCGGGCGGATGCAGTTGTTCAAGGGCTTTGGCGCCCGCTATGCCAAGCCGCAGGTGGACAAGGCGGTGGCGGCCTATGCCGATCTGGCCGCCGCAGAAGGCCTGACGCCAACGCAACTGGCGCTGGGTTTCGCTTCCAGCCGCTGGTGCGTGGGCAGTGTGATTCTGGGCGCGACTTCCATGCAACAACTGGACGAAGACCTGCGAGCCTGCCGGACCACGCTGTCGCCGCAGGTGCTTGCGGCGATCGAGGACATTCACCTCAATGTCCCAAATCCGGCGCCGTGATGCGGTTCAGCACGGGGGTTTGCGCAGGCCGAACTCCTCAAGCGCCAAACGGAAATTGCGGTTCTCATGCCCTGAGCGGGTGAGCTTGAACAGGGTGTAGCGCTGCAATGCGCTGAGGTCGGCCCAGCTTTGCGGGCCGTTGAGTATGAGGCCTTTGTCGAGTGCGCTTTGACGCACGCGCTCGGGAAGTTGTCTGCTTTCCCAAACGGTGTGGGTCGCGCGCGCGGGCATGCGGGTTCTGGTTCTCCTGGACGGCTATGCCACTGGAGTGTTTCGCTCGCAAAGATTGCGCCAGATGCACGAGGGCCTGGCGTTCCAGATGTTGACCACGGGGAGCTTCCCCAGGCGCCACACGATCCACGATTGCCATGCGTCAATCGTGGTTTTGCCCAGCACATGGAGCTCGAATTCCCGGCAGGCCATGCAAGGTCATCGGTGTTAGAGACCGGAGCCACTGGGGGAGGGGGAAGATCTTCATTTCGCCCAGGCTTTCATTTCGCCCGGCTTCATTTCGACCCATTGATTTCACCCGGTTGATTTCGGCCGGGGGCTTTATCGATCATTGGCGCGTTTGTGGCCCGTCTTGACCCCCGGTCATCAGCCCACCAGCCGCACCGTGGTTAATGACTATTCTTCCGGCGATGCAGACTCGCCGCTGACGGGGTTGTACAGCGCAGCCAGCGCGGCGCGTTTCTCTTCCAGATAGTCATGGGCGTCGTAGGTACGTGTCCAGAAAGCCCATCTTGACACCTGATGCGAAGGTCAGGTGCTGTGTGCAGGGGCTGTCGATCGGTCGCGTCCCAGCGCGTGGTGTAAGTCCACAGCCCGGATAGGCTGAGGCACACATTACTCAGCGTGCCACAGCGGACAGCCGAGTGGGAGCAGTATCGCAGAGCGACTGGAGGCCTTCAAGTTGCATGTATCGGCGGTTCAGAGACCACTCGTCGTTCTGCTCCAACATCATGGCGCCAACCAGCCTGGTGATCGAGGCATCGTTGGGGAAGATGCCGACGACGTTGGTGCGGCGCTTGATCTCGGCGTTCAGCCGTTCCAGCGGATTGGTCGAGTAGATCTGAGTCCAGTGCGCCTTCGGGAAGGTCATGAAGGCCAGCACATCGTGCTCGGCGTCGTCCATCAAAGAGCCCAGCTTGGGGAACTTGCCGCGCAGTTGGTCGGCCACGGTTCGCCATTGGTCCTGAGCGGCCTCGGCGGTGTCCTGTACGAACACGGTGCCGATCGCCGCCGACACCATGCGGCGCTGCGTCTTGCCGGCGTGCGCCAAGGCATTGCGCATGAAGTGCACGCGGCAGCGCTGCCAGGTCGCTTTGAGTACCTTGGCGACGGCGGCCTTGATGCCTTCGTGGCTGTCGCTGATGACGAGTTTGACGCCGCGCAGGCCGCGGCGGTTGAGGCTGCGCAGGAATTCGGTCCAGAACGGCTCCGCCTCGCTGGCCCCGACCTTTACACCGAGGACCTCGCGCTGCCCGTCGGTGTTGACGCCGACAGCGATTATCACGGCCACGCTGACAATGCGGCCGGCCTCCCGCGTCTTGACGTAGGTCGCGTCGATCCAGAGATACGGCCAGTCGCCTTCAATGGGGCGATTCAGGAAGGCGCCGACGCGCTCGTCGAGCTCGCCACACAGCCGGCTGACCTGACTCTTGGACACGCCGCTCATGCCCAGCGCCTTGACCAACTCGTCGACCGACCGGGTCGAGATGCCTTGCACGTAGGCCTCCTGGATCACGGCGGTAAGCGCCTTCTCGGCCGTGCGACGCGGCTCCAGGAATTCGGGGAAGTAGCTGCCTTGGCGCAGCTTGGGGATCTTGAGTTCGACGCTGCCGGCACGCGTGTCCCAGGTGCGTTCACGGTAGCCGTTGCGGCTGTTGATTCGCTCGGCCGACTTCTCGTCGTAGCCGGCGCCGCAGCGCCCCTCGACGTCGATCTCCATGAGGCGCTGAGCCATGAACTGCACCATCTGGCGCAGCACGTCGATGTCGGCTCCCTTCTCAGCGAGCTCGTTGAGTGCGATAGTTGCGTTGGTCATCGTGATTTCCTTCAGACAAGGATTGGTGGGTCGCACCTCAACCTTATCCGGACTTCACGATGGCCACCCCAACACCAGGGACGACCGGAGCAAGGCAAGCCGCTTCGGGCTACGCCCTCCGCGCCTTGCCTTGCTCTCAAAGACTTACACCACTCCCTGGGACATTACCTACGTTTTTCGGGGGCAAGGTCAACCAATACCAAAAATCCCAACC
>JAGDVQ010000014.1 GCA_023255715.1 Thiomonas sp. | reverse complement strand
GTTCGCACGGCGCCTGCGACGCAGCGCTGGCACAATGCGGCGTTTCGCGCCTTGGCGCGCCGACTCAACGCCCCCGTGCCTGAACGACCGCGTGCTTCTCCTCTGATGCCAGCCAAACCCGGCCCGCCGCATTTCGCCACCCGCCTGGTGCAATGGCAGCGCCAGCATGGACGGCACGATCTGCCCTGGCAGGTGCGCGACGCCTACGTTGTGTGGCTGTCGGAAATCATGCTGCAGCAAACCCAGGTTGCCGTGGTGGCGGATTACTTTGCCCGCTTCATCGCCCGCTTTCCCACGGTGCAGGCGCTGGCTGCAGCGCCGCCGGATGCGGTGCTGGCGGCCTGGAGCGGACTGGGCTATTACCAGCGGGCGCGCAATCTGCATCGCTGCGCACAGATCGTGGTCGAGCGCTTTGGCGGCATGTTCCCGCAAACCGCACGGGAACTGGCCACACTGCCCGGCATCGGCCCCTCCACCGCAGCCGCGATCGCTGCATTCTGTTTCGACGAGCGCGCCGCCATCCTCGACGGCAATGTGCAGCGGGTGCTGTGCCGCACGCACGGCATCAGCGACCCCATCCCCTCCGCAGCCACCACCCGCAAGCTGTGGGCGCTCGCACACAGCCTGCTGCCCGAAGCCGTGGACATGGCCGCCTACACCCAGGGGTTGATGGACCTGGGCGCGACCGTGTGCAAACCGCGCCAGCCGCTGTGCATGCAATGCCCGTTCGCGGCCGATTGCCACGCGCGCCTGTCCGGCGATCCGCAACGCCTGCCGGTGCGCAAACCCTCCCGCGGCGCCCGGCCACAGCGCAGCACCGTGATGCTGTGGCTGCGCAGCGTTCCCGGCGAGCAAATCTGGCTGGAAAAGCGACCGCCACATGGCATCTGGCCTGGGCTCTGGAGCCTGCCGCAATTCGAGACGCTGGAACAGGCGACTGTGCACGCTGCGCAGTGCGGACGCATGGTCAGCCAGCGTGCGTTGCCAGCCTTTCGCCATGTGTTCACCCACTTCGAGTTGACCGTGCACCCCTTGCTGATCGACCTTGATGCACCTCAGCAGGCCGCCGAGAGGCAGGGGCAGTGGCTGAGCATTGCGCAAGCGGTGCAACTGGGTCTTCCGGCCCCGGTGCGCAATCTGCTGCTCCAGAACATGACCACCGCCCCGGCCGATGCGCCGCCGATCCCGCATCAAGGCTAGGCATGGAGCCCGGTGCGTTCTCGCTGCATGGCATCGATTTCAGCAGTGCGCCAAATCGACGCAAACCCATCGTCATCGCGCATGGTTCCTGGCGATCCACCGAACCCGACCGCGTCACCCTCGGGGGCTTTACCCGGCTCGACACGCTGGAGGCGTTTGCACAGTGGCTGTTGCAGCCCGGGCCCTGGCTCGGCGTGTTCGATCTGCCATTCGGTCTGCCACGGGAACTGATCAACACCCTGGGCTGGCCCGGTCACGACAACGACAGCGCGCCCCTGCCCTGGAAACGGCTGATCGAGCATCTTCAGACCCAGTCCCGTGCCGAGTTGCGTGGGGTGTTTCGCCAATTCTGCGCCACGCGCCCGGCAGGGGCAAAGTTTGCCCATCGCGCGTGCGACCGGCCTGCCGGGTCATCGCCGTCGATGAAATGGGTGAATCCGCCGGTGGCCTGGATGTTGCACGCCGCCACCCCGCTGCTGCTCGGCGCCCACGTGGACCTGCCCGGCCTCCATGCCGGAGACCCCCAGCGTGTTGCGCTCGAAGGCTATCCGGGGTTTGCTGCGCGGGCGGTTCTGGGGCGGCGCAGCTACAAGAGCGATACGCGCAGCAAGCAGACCGAGGAGCGCCAGTCCGCGCGGGCTGAGTTGCTGCGTGTGCTGGAATCTGGCCGACATCCGCTGGGCTTGCGTCTGCAGTGCGCAGACCCCTTGCACCAGACCATGTTGCGCGATGCCAGCGGCGACCATCTCGATGCCGCACTGTGCTTGATGCAGGCCGCCTGGGCCAGCGCGCGCCGTGCCCAGGGCTGGGGCCTGCCGTCGCAGATCGATCCGGTGGAGGGATGGATCGTCAGTGTGCCGCAGGGCTGACTCGCAACGTCAAACGATGGCCAGATGCCCAGTGTCGCTGCCGATGTCGGCATTGCGCGCGCGCTTGCTGTCGAGCTTGATGCGCAGGCGCAGGTCGTTGACCGAGTCGGCATTGCGCAGCGCGTCTTCGTAGCTGATCTTGTCGGCATCGAACAGGTCGAACAGCGACTGGTCGAAGGTCTGCATGCCCAGTTCGCGCGAGCGCCGCATCACATCCTTGATTTCGGTGAGCTTGCCCTCGAAGATCTGATCGGCAATCAGCGGCGAATTGATCATGATCTCCACCGCAGCCACGCGCCCCTTGCCGGTCTGCAGCGGCACCAGCCGCTGCGACACCAGCGCCCGCAGATTCAGCGACAGATCCATGAGCAACTGGGTGCGGCGCTCCTCGGGGAAAAAGTTGATGATGCGGTCGAGTGCCTGGTTGGCGTTGTTGGCGTGCAGCGTGGCCAGCACCAGGTGGCCGGTCTCGGAAAACACCACGGCGTGTTCCATGGTCTCGCGGTCGCGGATTTCACCCATGAGAATGACGTCCGGCGCCTGGCGCAGGGTGTTTTTCAGCGCGGCTTCCCAGCTCTCGGTATCGAGGCCCACCTCACGCTGGGTCACGATGCAATTCTTGTGCGGATGCACGAACTCGATCGGGTCTTCCACGGTGATGATGTGGCCATGCGAATTCTCGTTGCGGAAGTCGAGCATCGCGGCCATGGAGGTCGATTTGCCCGAACCGGTGGCGCCGACAAAAATGATCAGCCCGCGCTTGTGCATCGCCAGGGTCTTGAGCACCTGCGGTAGTTCCAGCGCGTCGATGGACGGCAGGTCTTGCGGAATCTGCCGCAGCACGATGCCCACCTTGCCCTGCTGCAAAAACGCGTTGCAGCGAAAGCGCGTGAGACCCGCGGGCGAGATGGCGAAATTGCATTCCTTGGTGCGCTCGAACTCGGCGGACTGCTTGTCGTTCATGATCGAGCGCGCCAGCGCCAGGGTGTGCTGACTGCTGAGGGCCTGCGACGACAGCTTGGACACGGCCCCGTCCACCTTGATGGCCGGCGGAAAGTCAGCGGTGAGAAACAGATCCGAACCGCCGCGGCTGACCATCAGCTTGAGCAGATCATTGATGAATTTCGACGCCTGATCACGATCCATACCATCCCCCGATTTGCCGCATCTTTTGCATTGAGCGGTCCATGTTCAATTGACAGAGCGCATCAGCCGCCGGGCGTGGTGGCCGCCACCCGGGCGCTGAGCTTGCGCAGGCGCAGCGACAGCCTGCGCGCCAGCGAACCAATGAGACGGCAGGCCGCAGCCGGGTCTTGCGCAATCATGCGGTCGAGATCGCTGGCTTCGAGCACGGCCACTTCGCTGTCGGTCAAGGTGGTGCAGTACGACCAGCGCGGCGCCGCGTCGACCAGCGACATTTCGCCCAGCATGCTGCCCGCGCGCACCTCGGTCAGGCGCAGCCGGTCTCCCCAGGGCTGCAGGCGATCCACCGCCACGGCCCCGCGCAACAGCACCACCATGAAGCTGCCGGTCTCGCCCTGGGCGATGAGGTCGGCGTTGGCCTTGACGGTGTAGAAATGGAAATATCTGACGCAGCGCTCCAGGTCCGCAGGCGTCAGCCCGGCCATGTATTTGTCCTGCTGCCAAAGCTCAACCAGGCGTTGCCCGCCCACGTTGCGCGACAGCTTGGTCGCGCCGATTTCGCTCGCGCGCTGCGACCAGTCGACCACGCTGTCGAGACTGGCCACTTCCGCGTCATGGAAGCCCGTGGTGAAAAACTGCGATTCCGGAGCGTCGTCCACCGCGTCTTTGCGCGAGGCGCCGATGATTTTGTCAAAGAGTTTCATGGCCAGGCGGGTGCTTGCTGAATTTTGTGTTGTGGTGCGAACGGTCAGGCGCCAGGGAAATTTTCCGGCTGCTTGGCCTTGGTGCGCGCCTCGGTGGCGGAGATCATGTTGCGCTTGACCAGATCGGCCAGGTTCTGGTCGAGGGTCTGCATGCCGAAGGACTGGCTGGTCTGGATCATGGAATACATCTGCGCCACCTTGTTTTCGCGAATGAGGTTGCGGATCGCCGGGGTGCCGATCATGATCTCATGCGCCGCAACCCGCCCGGAGCCGTCCTTCTTCTTGCACAGGGTCTGCGAGATCACGCCCACCAGCGCTTCGGACAGCATCGCGCGCACCATTTCCTTTTCTTCCGCCGGGAACACATCGACGATGCGGTCGATGGTCTTGGGCGCCGACGAGGTATGCAGCGTGGCGAACACCAGGTGGCCGGTTTCCGAGGCGGTCAGCGCCAGACGGATGGTCTCCAGATCGCGCATTTCGCCCACCAGAATCGCGTCCGGGTCTTCGCGCAGCGCCGAGCGCAGGGCGTTGGAAAAGCTCAGGGTATGCGGCCCGACCTCGCGCTGGTTGATCAGCGCCTTCTTGGACTGGTGGACGAATTCGATCGGGTCTTCGATGGTCAGAATATGCCCGTACTCGGTTTCGTTGTAGTGGTTGATCATTGCCGCGAGCGTGGTGGACTTGCCCGAGCCGGTCGGCCCGGTCACCAGCACCAGCCCGCGCGGCTTGAGCGCCAGATCGGCAAAAATTTTCGGCGCGTTCAGGTCGTCGAGGGTCAGCACCTTGCTCGGAATGGTGCGGAACACCGCCGCAGCGCCGCGCGCCTGATTGAAGGCGTTGACACGAAAGCGCGCGAGCTGCGGAATTTCGAAGGAAAAATCGACCTCGAGAAATTCTTCGTAGTGCTTGCGCTGCGAGTCGCTCATGATGTCGTAGACCATGGCGTGCACCGCCTTGTGGTCCAGCGGCTCGACATTGATGCGCCGCACGTCACCGTGCACCCGGATCATGGGCGGCAGCCCCGATGAGAGGTGCAGATCGGATGCGTCGTTCTTGACGCTGAAAGCAAGCAGTTGCGTGATGTCCAAGCGATGTCTCCCCCGAGCAAGCTTGTGCGTGATGGCGCGAAGCGATTGGGCTATCTTAAGGTCAGAATTGCACTTTTCCGCTATTTTCATCCCACGGGCTGCGCGCAGCTGCCCGGATTTGTTGTATCGATCCCCCGATTTTTCACCATGTCCCAGAGCCACCCCCTCGCCACAGTGCGCCAGCGCATCGCGCAGGCCGCGCAATCTGCGGGCCGCGACCCACAGTCCGTCACCCTGCTGGCCGTGTCCAAGACCTTTCCTGCGCAGGACGTGGCGCAGCTCGCGGCGCTCGGGCAGACGGCCTTCGGCGAGAACTATGTGCAGGAAGCGCTGGACAAGATCGCCGCCTTGCGCGCGGACTGGCCTGCGCTGCAGTGGCATTTCATCGGGCCGCTGCAAAGCAACAAGACGCGCGAGGTTGCTGCGCAGTTCGACTGGGTGCACAGCGTCGAGCGACTGAAGATCGCGCAGCGCCTGAGCGATCAGCGACCGCCGCAGTTGCCGCCGCTGCAGGTCTGCATCCAGGTCAATGTGGACGGTGAAGCGACCAAGAGCGGCGTGACCCCGGACGATGTCGGCGCGCTCGCCGCGGCCGTGGCCGCATTGCCCAATCTGCGGCTGCGCGGGCTGATGTGCATCCCGGCGCCGCGCGAAGGTCTGGACGCGCAACGCGCGCCCTTCGCCCGCCTGCGCGCCCTGCGCGACGCCATCGCCGCCGAGCACGGTCTGGCACTCGACACCCTCTCCATGGGCATGAGCGCCGATCTCGAAGCCGCCGTGATCGAGGGCGCCACCATCGTGCGCGTGGGATCGGCGCTGTTTGGTCAGCGCGCCGCTGTCAAGCCGAGCCTTGGTGCGCATGGGATGGTCTGTCGCCGCTTTCGCATCGCTGGCAAGGTGCAGGGTGTCGGCTATCGCGCCCATGTCCAGGCCGAAGCGCTGCGCCTGGGATTGCGTGGACACGCGCTTAACCGCGCAGACGGCACGGTCGAAGTTCTCGCCTGCGGCGCGCCCGCTGCCCTTGGCACCCTGCAGCACTGGCTCTGGCAAGGCTCGCCCGCCTGCCGCGTCGATTCCGTGCACGCCGAGGATGCGCCGTGCGATGCATGCGGGGATGGGTTTCGGATCAAGTAAAGCCGCCGCTCCACCCCAACCCTCCCCACGCTTGGGGAAGGAGATCAAGACAGTTTCCGCAGATCGGGCAGTGGCACCCCCTGCGCGGCCAGCCGCGCCGCCTGTTGCCGCGCACTGTTTGCGTCCAGCCCGGCCAACTCCTCGATCAATCGCCGCCAAACTGCCGCCTGCTGCGGCAAGGTGGCGCAGTACAGCAGATCGGCACCGCGCTGCACTGCGAGCACAGGAAAATTCTCCGGCTCGTAGCCCCCCAGCAGATCGGCAGCGTCCTCCACATCCACCCAGAGCAATTGCGCCGCGGGAAATTGCGCGGCCAGCGCGGCAAAATGCGGCTGCCAGTCGCGGCAGACGCCGCACCACTGCGCGCACAGACAGGCAACGCGCAGCGGCTCCATGCGCGTGCGCCAGCCTTATCGCAGCGCCTTGAAGCGCAGGCGGTGCGGCCGTGCGCCTTCCTCGCCCAGTCGGCGCTTCTTGTCGGCCTCGTATTCCTGGTAGTTGCCGGAGAAGAAGGTCCACTGCGAATCGCCTTCGGCCGCGAGGATGTGGGTGGCGATGCGGTCGAGGAACCAGCGGTCATGGCTCGACACCATGATGCAGCCTGCGAACTCGAGCAGCGCGTCTTCGAGCGCCCGCA
>JAGDVQ010000156.1 GCA_023255715.1 Thiomonas sp. | reverse complement strand
GCTCGCCGCCGAAGACCAGGGGCTGCCGCTGGGGACCGTGCTGCCCGGCGCGCGCGACACCGCGCTGTTCGTCACCCCGGGCTACCGCTTCCGCGTGGTCGACTGCCTGCTGACCAACTTTCACCTGCCCAAGTCGACCCTGCTGATGCTGGTGTCAGCCTTCGCCGGCATGGACACCATCCGCGCCGCCTATGCCCATGCGATCGCGCAGCGCTACCGCTTTTTCAGCTATGGCGACGCGATGTGGCTGACGCGGCAGGACGATTCCGGCGCGAATTTGCGCTGACACAAATCCCTGCCGGTCGCGTGCGTCCAGAATCGGCACACCGACTCAACAGGACGCCACGATGGAACAGCTTGTCTCCCCCCGGTTCATGCAGGACCGGCATCAACACCGCATCGAACACATCGCGGCCATCCGCCAGCGCATCGCGTCACAGAGCGCGCAGCCGCTGAGCGCCGAAGAGGAACACGACCTGCTGCACATGCGCGAGGAAGAAAAAATCGCCCGCGATGTCTACCTGCAACTCGCCGAACGCTGGGCGCTGCGGCCGTTTCTCAACATCAGCGGCGCCGAGCAGGCGCACATGGATGCGATTGCCGCGCTGCTCGACCACTATGACCTGCCCGACCCGGCGCACGATCTGCCGGTTGGCCGCTTTCGCACCCCGGACTTCCAGACGCTGCACGACCAGCTTGTCGCACGCGGCCTGCGCAGCGCGCTCGACGCGATCCAGGTCGGGCTGCTGATCGAGGAGCTCGACATTTTCGATCTGGCCCAGGCCAAAAGCCGCACCCGCCAGCCGGAAATCCTCTCGGTCTATGCCGATCTGGAGCGCGGCTCACGCAACCATCTGCGCGCGTTCCATCGCCATCTGCAGCAGCATCGCGGCGAATACGTGCCGCAATACATGAGCCTGGGCGATTTCGAGGCCGTGGCCTGGAGCGAGCACGAAAGCTGCTGATCCCAAGGCTCAGCGCGTTTCAGCCTTGGCTTGAACCGCCTGCGACGCCTGCACCGCGTCGTGCACGCGCCGCACCATCTCGGCCAGCGCCTGATCGAGCAGCGCCTGCGCGCCCTGCGCAAAGTGCGCCGCGTCGTTGACCGCCAGCGGTTCGTGGCCGTCGAAGCGCCAGTGCGCGGCGATCTGGCGCGAACGTGGGTTTGCCAGCGCGCACACCAGTTCCACATGCACCGTGCCCCGGCTGCCGCGCAGATCGTGCTCCAGCCGATAGAGGCTGCAGTGCAGCGCCCAGGGTGCATTCGCCAGCACGGCTTGCTGCTGCACCGCGCTGACCCAGGGCTGGCGGGCGAGCGTCTGCGCGATCGCGTCCCCGATGAGCTGCGCCGGAGGCGCGAGCCAGCGACTGTCGCGGTAGGGGGCGAGCAGGTCGGGGCTGCGGCTGTAGAGCATTGCCGCCGACTGCAGCCCGGCCGCGGCGCGCACCGGCAGCAGCTGCACCACCACGGGCTGCGGCAGCGGCGCGCTGGCAATGTCTGCCCCGGTGAGGCGGTAGGTCTGCTGCACCGGCGCGCGGTTGACCGGCAGCGCGCAGGCACCCAGCAGCGCAGCGCTGCCGGTGAGCACCAGCGCGAGCAGCGCACGGCGCGAGGGGGCAGAGGGAATCTTCACGGACGCGATCATTTCTGTTCTCCCGGCCCAGGAGGCGGCAGCGGCGCGCCATAGAGCAGCTGGCTGGGGTTGGCCTTGAGGCTGTCGGTCAGCGCGCCAAGCTGACTGCTGAACTGCTGCAGATTGCGCATCAGCGCGTCCACCTCGGGCAGGGTACGGGTCTGCAGCTGGGTCATGGTCTGCGCGCCCGCGGTGGCGAACGCCGAGGAGGTGTTGCCCGCGCGGGCCACGCTGCTGGCGGCGGCGCCGATCTGCGGCATCACCTTGCCAAGCTGCGCCGACACGGCATCGAGCCGCGCGACCAGCGCCTGGCTCTGCCGCATCAGCGCCTCGCCCTGCGCGCTCATCTGCGCCAGGTTGGCACTGGTCTGGCGGGCATTGGCGAACATCTGGTCGATGTTGGTCTGGTTGGCTGCCAGTGTGGCGGTGAGCGCCTGCAGGTTGCGCAGGCTGTCGCTGAGCGATTGCACATTGGCGGGGCTGAGCAACGCGTCCACCCGCTGGCTGATGCGCGCCAGAGTGATCGCCGCATCGTTGATCCCGCCCTCGATCTGGGTGAACACCGAGGGCTTGTACGGAATCACCGGATCGGGTTCACCCGGCGGTGCCTTCAGCGGCAAGGACGAGGCGCCGCCGATGAGGTTGACCGCGGACAACCCGGTGACGCCCAGCGGGCTGAGCTGCGCCACGGTGTCGCTGCGCACCGGCACATCGCGGTCGATATCCACCTTGATGCGGATGAGCGCCGGGTTGTTCGGGTCGATCGCGATGCTCGCCACCTTGCCGACGGTCACGCCGCGGTACAGCACATTGCTGTCGGCGCGCAGGCCGCTGACATTGTCGGTGGCATAGATCAGGTAAGGGCGGGTGGCGACCTGCTTGCCGCCGGTGGCCAGCCACCAGGCCAGCGCAGCAAGCAGTGCGCCCAGCAACAGGACGAATGCGCCGACCGCGGCGTAGTTCACTTTGGATTCCATTGCGACCTCGTCATCGATTCTTGCAGATAGGGCGCCGAGCGGCTGCCGCGGAAGTACGCCACCAGCTCGGGCTCGTCGCGCCGCGCCAGTTCGGCCGCCGGGCCGACCGCGAGCACGGTCTTGCGCGCGAGAAAGGCCACGGTGTCGCTGCCATGCCAGATCGAGTCCAGATCGTGCGTGACCTGCAGTATGGTCAGCCCGAGCAGGTCGCGCAGCTCGCGCACCAGTTGGTCGAACGCCGCGCCGCCGATCGGGTCCAGACCGGAGGTGGGTTCGTCGAGCACCAGCAATTCGGGGTCCAGCGCGAGCGCGCGCGCCAGCGCGGCGCGCTTGACCATGCCGCCGGAAAGCTCTGCCGGATACTTGTGCGCTGCGTCCGCTGGCAGCCCGGCCAGGCCGATCTTGAGCATCGCGAGCTCGGGCAGCAGCCGCGCTTCCACCTGGCCCTGCTCGCGCAGCGGCAGCAGCACGTTTTCCAGCACGGTCAGCCCGGTAAACAGCGCGCCGCCCTGAAACAGCACGCCGATGCGCCGGCGCAGCGCCTGCCGCTGCGCTTCGCCTGTGGCCAGCGCGTCCTGGCCGAACAATTGGAGCGTGCCACCGTCGGGTGCACGCAGCAGCAGCAGGCTGCGCAGCAGCACGGTCTTGCCCGTGCCCGAGCCGCCGACCAGCGCCATGATGGTGCCGCGCGGCACCGCGAGGTTCAGCCCCTCGTGCACCACCACATCGCCAAATCGGTTGACGATGCCGCGCGCGTCGATGACCAGCTCGGGCGCGCCGCTCATAGCCGCAGCAGGTTGTAAAGCACCGAAAAACTGGCATCGATCACGATGACCAGAAAGATCGCCTGCACCACGCTCACGGTGGTCGCCCGGCCCACGGCCGCCGCGCTGCCCTCGACCCGCAACCCCTGCATGCAGCCCACCAGCGCGATGACCACTGCGAACACCGGCGCCTTCACCAACCCGAGCACCAGGGTCTTGAGGCCGACCACCTGCGGGATGCGCGCGGCATATTCGCTGATTGGCACGCCGTAGCCCAGCGCGGCGACCACTCCGCCACCCGCCAGCCCCATGACATCGGCAAACAGCGCCAGCAGCGGCAGCGTGACGACCAGCGCAACCACCTTGGGTAGCACCAGCATGTCGAACGGCGACATCCCGAGCGCGCGCAGCGCGTCCACCTCTTCGGTGATCTGCATGGTGCCGATCTGCGCGGTGTACGACGACCCGGTGCGCCCGGCCACGAGAATGGCGGTGAGCAGCGGCCCGAGTTCGCGCAGGGTGATGATGGACACCAGATTGACGATCAGGATGTTGGCGCCATAGGTGGCCAGCGTGGCCCCGGCCTGATACGCCATGACCATGCCGATCAGAAACGACAGCAGCCCGATGATGCCCAGCGCGCGCAGCCCCGCGGCGTCGATTTCGTGGATGACTTCGCGCCAGCGCAGCCGCCACGGCTGCAGCAGCAGCGGCGCGCCGCGCCATGCCAGTTCGCCGACGAAGGCCAGCAGAGCGCGCAGTTCGTCCAGCGCGGTGAGCGTGGCGCGGCCGATGTCGCCCAGCAGGCCCAGGCTGCGTGCGCTCGGGGGTATGGCCAGCGCGCGCTGGCGCACCAGATCGAGCAACTGCCGCTGCGCGTCGCTCAGGCCGCTGGTATCCACCGTCGCCCCGGCGGCCTGCCACTGGGCCATGCTGCGTGCCAGCAGCAGCGCGCCGCTGGTGTCGAGCGTCGTGGCGCTGGCCTTGAGAGTGATGTGCTGCGTCGCCTCGGGCAGGCGGGTGTCCGGCGCTCGCCGCAGCCCGCTCGCATTCCACGCGCCCTGGAGTTGACACACCCGGCTGTGCGAAGTCGACTCCTGCGCTGTCCAGACGAGGGCAGCGGCTTCGGGTGGGGAAGTGGACGCGCGGGCGGTCATGGGGATCGGTTCAGGCGACAGAGAGCGTAGCGGATCGGGCACTGGCAAGCGGCGAGTCTGAAACAATGCGCCCATGCTGCAATTCACCGTTCACCACACCTCGGCCGAAGCGCGCCGCGGCACCCTCACGCTCAACCACGGCACCCTCGACACCCCGCAGTTCATGCCGGTGGGCACCTATGGCACGGTCAAGGGCATCACGCCAGATGGCCTGAAGGCCGCGGGCGCGCAGATCATCCTCGGCAACACCTTCCACCTCTGGCTGCGCCCTGGGCTGGACGTGGTGCGGCAGTTTGGCGGGCTGCACCGCTTCATCGGCTGGGACGCGCCGATCCTCACCGACAGCGGCGGCTTCCAGGTCTGGAGCCTCGGGGCGATGCGCAGAATCAGCGAAGAAGGCGTGCGCTTTGCCTCACCGGTCAACGGCGACAAGCTGTTTCTCACTCCCGAGGTGAGCATGCAGATCCAGACCGTGCTGAATTCCGACATCGTCATGCAGTTCGACGAATGCACGCCGTATGACGTCGATCGCGGCGGGCACAAGCACATCACCACCGAGGCCGAGGCGCGCGCGTCGATGGAACTCTCCTTGCGCTGGGCCACGCGCTGCAAGGCCGAGTTCGCGCGGCTCGAAAACCCCAACGCGCTGTTCGGCATCGTGCAGGGCGGCATGTTCGAACACCTGCGCGACGCCTCGCTCGACGGACTTGCCGCACTCGATCTGCCCGGCTACGCCATCGGCGGCCTGAGCGTGGGCGAGCCCAAAGCCGACATGCTGCGGCTGCTGCGTCACACCGCGCCACGCCTGCCCGCGAACAAGCCGCGCTATCTCATGGGTGTGGGCACGCCCGAAGACCTGGTCGACGGCGTTACCGCCGGGATCGACCTGTTCGACTGCGTGATGCCCACGCGCAATGCGCGCAACGGTCATCTGTTCACCCGCTTTGGCGATCTGCGCATCCGCAACGCCCGCTTCAAGCTCGACGAACGGCCGATCGACGACACCTGCACCTGCCCGACCTGCCGCCAGTTCTCGCGCGCCTATCTGCACCACCTCGACCGCTGCGGCGAAATGCTGTTCGGCATGCTCACCACCACGCACAACCTGCACTACTACCTGCAACTCATGCGCGACATGCGCGCCGCGCTCGACGCAGGCAGCTTCGACGCCTTCGTCGCCCAGTTCCACGCGGATCGGGCGCGGGGGGTGTAAGCGCAGCCCAATCGCCTACTGCTTGAGCACGGCGCTGTAGCCCTCCTCCTCCACCGCCTTGATCAGCGCCTCGGGCGCGGCGCTGCCCTGCACGGTGGCGCGGCCGCTGGTCAGATCGACCTGGGCATCCTGGGTTCCAGGCACGGATTTGAGCGCCTGGGTCACGGCGGCGACGCAGTGGCTGCAGGTCATGCCGGTCACTTGAAGTTGTACGGTAGGCATCAGGTTTCTCCTTGTGGTTCGGTCGATCGGTTCAGGCAGATTGCGCCAGCGCGTCTCTCGCCTGCATCAGCTTGCCGCAGACTTCCTTGGCGATGGCGTGGACTTCGGGTTTGTCGATCAGGCCAAGTACCGAGGTCGGGTCCATGAAATCGACCACGACCTGGCCGTTCTCGGCGTCCTCGCGCACCACGACATTGCACGGCAGCAGCGCGCCGATGTGCGGGTCGAAGTCCAGCGCCCGCATCGCATAGGTCGGCGCGCAGGCGCCGAGGATGCGGTAGCGCGGGCGCTCGACGCCGAGCTTGGCCTTGAGCGTGGCCGCCACGTCGATGTCGCTGATGATGCCAAAGCCCTGCGCCTTCAGCGCTTCGGTGGTGCGGTTGACCGCATCGTCGAAGGCGCAGCAGGGCTGGGCGGAAAACACGATGGAGGGCATGGTGCGTCCTTTCAGGGGGTGGGAGGAAGGGGGGTGAGTCGAAGCGATGATGCGGGCGCTGGCGCATCTGCAGCAACCCAGGGCGAGAGCCGCTTGAGCCGCAGGCTGTTGCCGAGCACGAACACCGACGACAGCCCCATCGCCACCCCGGCGAGCATGGGGTGCAGATGCACGCCCCACGGCGCAGCAACGCCGGCGGCCAGCGGGATGAGCACGATGTTGTAGGCAAACGCCCAGAACAGATTGCCGTGGATGGTGCGCAGGGTGTGGCGTGCGGTGTCGATCGCCGTCGGCAGGGTGGCGAGATCGCCGCGGGCGAGACTCACGTCGGCGGCTTCGATCGCCACATCGGTGCCGCTGGCCAGCGCCAGGCCCACGTCGGCCTGTGCCAGCGCCGGGCCGTCGTTCAGGCCATCGCCGACGAA
>JAGDVQ010000142.1 GCA_023255715.1 Thiomonas sp. | reverse complement strand
TCGGCAATGGCCCGGTTGAGCTCGGCCAGGGTAAAGAAGCGCCGGTTGCGCAGACGGGCGAGGATCCAGCGCTCGACCACTTGCACGCCCACTTCCACCTTGGCTTTGTCCTGCGGGCGCCCCGGGCGCGCGGGCAACACGGCCAGGTGATAGTGTTCGCCGAGTTCCTGCATCAGCCGGGCCGTGACGGGCTCGTAGGCGTCGGGGTTGGCGATGAGTGCGCGGGGCTGATCGGGAACCAGCAACCGCGGCACGCCGCCGAGGAAGGTCAGTGTCTGGATGATGGCACTGACCCAGTCGGTGGCCGTTTGCTGCCAGGTGGCGCAGGCAAAGGTGTAGTTCGATGCTCCCAGAACGGCCACAAAGATCTGGGCGCGGCGGATCTCCCCTGTGGCGGCGTCCACCACCGGCACGGTCTGGCCTGCGTAGTCCACGAACAGGCGCTCGCCGCCGGGATGCACTTGGCGCATCGATCGCTTGAGCCGCCTGGCCCAGGCGCGGTACTGCTCGCAGTAGGCGCTGTAGCGGTAGGCAGCGGGGCCCACCTCGGTGCGGTACTCCTCCCACAGCAGTTGCAGGGTCACGCCGGGGCGTTTGAGTTCCTGGTGCAGTCTGGGGTAGTCGGGCTCGCGCCGCTGTGCGGTGCGTGCGCGCGGCGGGGGGTACAGCCGTGCGCGCAGCGCCTCGTCGCTGAGTGTGCTCGCCAGTGGCCAGTCCACCCCGGCATCGCGGGCGTACAACGCGATCTGGCTGACCGTGGTCTTGCTGATGCCCAGTGCGGCGCCAACCTGCCGCGTGCTCAGGCCGGACTCGGCCAGAAGTTGAAGTGCTTGTCTGATCTTGCTCATGAGGACCCTTGGTGTGGGCATCGCCTCTCCCGGTCAAAAAACCGGGCAGCCTATGCCGCGTTGGGTCACTCAGAACACCCCTGGGTGTCCGCCATCAGTTTGGAACGCTGTCCGCCTTCAGCATGGAACGGCGTCCGTCATCGCGCTGGAATGCTGTCCGCCATCACAGCGGAACGGTGTCCGCGATGGCGTGGAATACGCAGGTTGGGATTTTTTTTGCGCGGAACGTCAGTGTTGGTGCGGCTTCCGGGCCTTGGCTCTTGACCTTCCCGTTGCCAGTACGTGGATGTGCTGGCCCGACTTTGCCGTTTTTCTTTCTTTGTTCTCTGCGGGCCTCTTGGTCGAGCAAATGGCGAAGCCTTTAGTTTTCATTTGGTTGAGGACCACGGGTTGCGGTTTTCACCTGCTGTGGCACAGGCGACCGAGATCGGATGATCCTCTTCCTGGGACAATCTGGGGACAACGGAAGAAAAAACCCTCTTTAGCGCAGCGGCGCCGAGTCTGTCGCAGGCAAAACACATCGATAAAGTATTGTTTTATCAAGGTTTTTCTGGCCTGCCCGACTGGATTCGAACCAGTGGCCTACGGCTTAGAAGGCCGTTGCTCTATCCAACTGAGCTACGGGCAGATCGGTGAAGCCTGCGCGGATCAACACCGTGAGGACCAGCAGTATTGCCGAAACCTGTGCATGCTTCGATGCCACCCCATGCGCAACGCGCCAAGGCTGTGTAATGGTCGGGGCGAGAGGATTCGAACCTCCGACCCTCTGCTCCCAAAGCAGATGCGCTACCAGGCTGCGCTACGCCCCGACGAAACTCTGCATTCTACCGGCTTGCGGCCGGTTGCCTGTCTTCGCCCTGTGACAAGGCCCACTCGATGTGCTCGCGCAGCAGCACACTCGCGGCTGGAACCATGCGGTGCAATGCGTGCCTGGCGTTCTGGCACCAGGCCGGGTCGGGGTTTGCACGCAGGCCGTTGCCAATGGCGACTGCCAGATTGCGCTGCCAGCGAACAAAGCCGATGCGGCGGATGGCACTGCCCTCGGTGCGCTGAAGAAACTGCGCTTCGGTCCAGTCCCACAGTTCCAGCAGGCCGGCTTGATCGAGGCCTTGACGCGGGTCGAAATCCGGCAGGGTGCTCCGCTGGGCATAGCGGTTCCAGGGGCAGATCAGCTGACAGTCGTCGCAGCCGTAGATTCGGTTGCCCATCAGGGGGCGCAGTTCCACGGGAATGGGCCCAGCGTGTTCGATGGTGAGGTAGGAAATGCAACGACGGGCATCGAGCTGTTCGGGGCCGAGGATGGCCTGGGTCGGGCACACGGTGATGCACCGGGTACAGCTGCCGCAGTGCGCGCTCACCGGTGCATCCACTGGCAGTGGCAGGCCGATGAAGATTTCTCCGAGAAAGAACATCGACCCGCCATCGCGGTTGAGCAGCAGGGTGTGCTTTCCGCGCCAGCCCAGACCAGCGCGCGCGGCCAGTTCCACTTCAAGCACCGGGGCAGAGTCGGTAAAGACGCGCACAACCCCCGGCTCGATCCGCGCCGCGATGAAATCAGCCAACTGTTGCAGTCGTGCGCGCAGCACCTTGTGGTAATCGCGCCCTCTGGCGTAGAGCGAGACGGCTGCGGCAGTCGGCTGCGCCAATTGCCGCCACTCCGCATCGCGCCAATCCGGCGGTGCGTGGCGCGGCAGATAGTCCATGCGCGCTGTGATGACGCGCAGCGTCCCTGGCACCAGCTCTGCTGGCCGGGCGCGCTTGAGGCCATGCCGCGCCATGTAGCCCATCTCGCCATGATGCCCGGCGGCCAGCCACGCAAGCAGCGGCGCCTCGGCCTCGGGCAGTTCCACGCCGCTGATGCCGATTTGCGAGAATCCCAGCGCTCTGCCCTGCTGTTTGATGTCTTGCACCAGCGTCTGCAGGTATTCGGTCGATGCGCTGCGCTGCTCCATCCTGACGATTTTAGAAACCCGCCATGCCCCTTGCCGTCCTGGATCTGCTGCTCGCCGACGAATCCGCCACCCACGCACTGGCGCAGGCCCTGGCATTGGCGTGGACGCAACACCCTTGCCCTCGCCTGCTCGTGACCCTTGAAGGTGACCTCGGCGCAGGGAAAACCACCTTCGCCCGTGCCTTTCTGCGGGCATTGGGTGTGCAGGGCCGCATCAAAAGCCCAAGTTTCAGCCTGGTGGAGGAGTACACGGTCGACATTCCCGACCTACAATTGAAGGGAACTCTTCGGACTACTGCCTATCACATTGATCTCTATCGATTTTCTGACCCCCAGGAATGGGAAGATTCTGGGCTGCGCGATGTGATTGGCGGACCAGGAATCAGTCTGGTCGAGTGGCCGCAACATGCGCAAGGCATGCTGCCTGCCGCCGATCTGGCTGTGCATCTGGAGCCAGTGGGTGAAGGACGTCGTTGCGTCGTTCAGGCTGCAACCGACGTGGGATCGAACGTGTTACGCGCCTTGCCGGAGCGACTGAATTCCGGCTGATGCCGTGGTTGGCTCCTGCAACCCCGGCTTTTGAGCAGGAGCTGAAGAATGACCTCGCCACGCCGCCGCTTTCTCGTGCAATCGTCCAGCCTGGTGCTGCTGCTGACCACGCCCCTGCTCGCGCGCGGGGCCACGCTGATGTCCATTCGCGTCTGGCCCGCGCCGGAATACACCCGGCTGACCCTGGAGTCCGACGGCCCCCTGAGCGCCACGCATCAGGTGCTGTCCGATCCGCCCCGGCTGGTGGTGGACATTCAGGGCCTGCAGCTCGACAACCAGTTGCGCGAGCTCGCGGGCAAGGTGAAGTCGGATGACCCGTTCATCAAGGATGTGCGCGTCGGCCAGTACAAGCCCGATGTCGTGCGGCTGGTGATCGATCTGAAACAGGCGGTCAAGCCCCAGGTGTTCAGCCTGCTGCCGGTGGCCGCCTACCAGAACCGGCTGGTATTCGACCTGTACCCCGCGCATTCCGGCGACCGGCTGATGGCCTTCATGCAGCAGCAGGAGGCGCTGGAGCGGGATCGCCTCACCGGCGCGGCCGCGCCACCGCAGACCGTGGCGCAGGCCCAGACCGGGCAGCAGGATTCGCTCGGCGACTGGATCCGCAAGCACCGCAGCGAGCTTGACGATTCGCAAACCGCGCCGCAGTCTCCGCAAGTGCTCGCCGACAACACGCCTGCCCCGCGCGCCGACCCGGTGCGCCGCGATCGGCGCAACTTCCACAGCGTGCTGCTGGCCATCGACCCCGGCCATGGCGGTGAAGACCCCGGCGCCACCGGGCCCAGCGGGGTGCATGAAAAGGACGTGGTGCTGCTCATCGCCCACCACCTGCGAGACCTGGCGATGAATACCCCGAACATGCGGGTGATGATGACGCGCGACAGCGACTACTTCGTTCCGCTGTGGACGCGGGTGGAAAAGGCGCAGTCCGCCAACGCCGACCTGTTCACCTCCATCCATGCCGATGGCTGGTTCACGCCGGAGGCGCGCGGCGCGTCGGTGTATTGCCTGTCGGATGGCGGCGCCTCCAGTGTGGAAGCGCGGCTGATGGCGCAGCGCGAGAACGCGGCCGACGCCATTGGCGGCATCGACATCAACTCGCGCAGCTATCAGGTGGCCAAGGTGTTGCTCGACATGTCCACCACTGCGAAGATCAACGCCAGCCTGAAAATGGCACGCCCGACCCTGAGCAAGATGGGAGAGCTGGTGCACCTGCACTCCAGGCAGGTGCAGCAGGCCGGATTTGCGGTGCTCAAGTCGCCCACCATTCCGTCGATGCTGGTGGAAACCGCCTTCATCAGCAACCCGGAAGAAGAGGCGCGGCTGCAGACTCCGGCCTATCGCAAGCAGATTGCGCGCGCCATTTTCGAGGGTCTGCGCGCCTATCTCGACACCAATCCGCCTCTGGCGCGGCGCCGCGTCCTGACCTGAGGCGCCGCAAAGGGCACCTCACAGCGCAAGCCCGAGGGGCTCGCGGCTGACGATCACCCCGTCCTCGTCGGCATAGAGCCACTCTCCGGGCCGCACGATCACGTCCTGAATGCTCACCACGGCATCCGTCATGCCCTTGCCGTGCTTGTCCGGCGGGGCAGGAATGGAGGCCAGCGCCAGCACGCCGATGGGCACCTGCTGAATCTCGCTGACATCGCGCACACAGCCGTTGATCAGCACGCCAGCCCAGCCGTTGCGATTGGCCAGCGCGGCAAGGTTGCCGCCGAGCAGTGCGCGCTTCATCGATGCGGCCCCATCGACCACCAGCACCCGCGCCAGCCCCGCGGTCTCGAGCACTGCGCGCACCAGCGCGTTGTCGTCGCGGCATTGCACGGTGGCGATCTGACCGCGAAAGCGGGTGATCTTGCCGTAAGACCGAAACACCGGCGGCAGCACGCGCAGCACGTCGCTATGCAAAGCATCGCGGTGCGCATCGCACAGATCACAGGTTGAAAACAAGGCGTGCATGTGTATTCCTCCAGGTGCAAAGACACCGCTCTGAAGCATTGAAGCAGACACCCCGCGCTGTCGGGCTGTGTCAGGTCAAGTCCTCTACGATGTTGGTCTGTCTCCCCGACTGCCACGTCTGCCGTATTACATGCCCACCATTGCGCTCAAGATCGATGTTGACACCCTGCGCGGCACCCTCGAAGGCGTGCCTTCGCTGTTGCGGCTGCTCGACAGGCATCAGCGGCGCGCGACGTTCCTGTTCAGCCTCGGCCCAGACCATACCGGGCGGGCGCTCAAACGCGTGTTTCGTCCCGGTTTTCTCGCCAAGGTGCAGCGCACTTCGGTCACAAGCCACTACGGCCTGAAAACCCTGCTGTATGGCACCCTGCTGCCCGGGCCGGACATCGGCCGGCGCGCGGCCGCACCGATGCGCGATACCCGGCGCGCAGGCCATGAAACCGGCGTCCACACCTGGGACCACATCCTGTGGCAAGACTCCGTGGTGCGCAAGGATGCCGACTGGACCCGCCGCCAGCTCCAGCTGGCCGCCGACCGCTATGCCGAGATTTTCGACGCCCCACCGCGCGTGCACGGCGCCGCCGGCTGGCAGATGAACGAGGCCGCCTATTCTCTGGAGCAGGAAATGGGCTTCACATTGGCCTCCGATGGGCGTGGCAACCACCCCTTTCTGCCCGTGGTGCAGGGCCGCACATTGTCTGTGCCGCAGTTGCCCACCACGCTGCCGACGCTCGACGAGCTGATCGGCGTGGACGGTCTGACTGCCGACAACGTCGCCGACCATCTGCTGCGCCTGAGCTGCGATGGCCGCGACCATGTCTACACCCTGCATGCGGAACTCGAAGGCGGCCAGCTCGCTCCGGTGTTCGATCGGCTGCTGCAAGGCTGGAAGGCGGCAGGCCTGCACTGCACCACCCTGCGCGGGTATGCCGACACGCTGGACCTGTCCGCCCTGCCCCACCACCGCGTCGGCCTTGGCCGTGTTGCCGGGCGCAGTGGAACGCTCGCAATCCAGGGGGCAGCCGCATGAACAACACCTTGCCAGACGCCCAGGATGAGCCCGACACGCCCTGCGTCGGCGTCTGCTCCACGGGCTTTGACGATGTCTGCCGAGGCTGCCTGCGCACTGCGGTCGAAGTGGGCCGCTGGGTGGAAATGAGCCCCGCCGAAAAGCACGCCGTGTGGACGCGCATTCTCGCTGCGGGCTACAAACCCCGCAGGCCCGGCTGAGGCAACCCGCACAGCACCCCACCCGTTTCCATTGGGATGCTGCGCTGCGCTCTCTCACATTCCCTTGTTAGCATCGATGCCATTTCTCTGCCCTTGATGACGACCATGCCTCCGACCATCACCAAAGCCGTCTTCCCCGTCGCTGGCCTTGGCACGCGGTTTCTGCCCGCGACCAAAGCCACCCCGAAAGAAATGATGCCCGTGGTGGACAAGCCGCTGATCCAGTATGCCGTCGAGGAGGCTTTCGCTGCGGGCATCACCGAGATGATCTTCGTGACCGGCCGCCACAAGCGGGCCATCGAAGACCATTTCGACACGGCCTATGAGCTGGAGCACGAACTCGAGGCCGCCGGCAAGCAAACCCTGCTCGATATGGTGCGCGGCGTCAAACCCGACAGTGTGCAGTGCGTGTTCGTGCGCCAGCCGGTGGCCAACGGCCTGGGCGCCGCCGTGCTGTGCGCCGAGCGCCTGGTAGGCGACGAGCCGTTTGCCGTCATCCTTGCCGACGATCTGCTGGTGGGCACGCCGCCGGTGATGGCGCAGATGGTCGAGGTGCACAGCCGCCATGGCCGCAGCGTCATCGCCACCGAGG
>JAGDVQ010000006.1 GCA_023255715.1 Thiomonas sp. | reverse complement strand
GCGCTCAATGTGCTGAGCATGGGCGACGAAGAGGCGGCTGCGCTGGGCATGCCGGTGCGGCAGGTGCGCGCGCTGGTCATTGCGCTGGCCACGCTGCTGGGCACGCTGTCGGTGGTGCTCGCCGGCATGGTCGCCTGGGTCGGGCTGCTGATTCCGCAGATCGCGCGGCTGATCTGGGGCGCGGACAACCGCCGGGTGCTACCCGCCTCGGCGCTGCTCGGCGCGCTCTATGTGCTGCTGCTCGACGACATCGCGCGCACCGCGTTCACCGTGGAGTTGCCGCTGGGCGTGCTCACCGCGCTGGTGGGGCTGCCGGTGTTCGCGCTGGTGCTGCGGCGGGTGGCCGTGGGTTGGTCGGATTGAGGGGAAAGCGATGATCGAAGCGCGCGAACTGCACATCGGCTACGGCGGGCCCGACGTGGTCAGCGGCGTGAGTCTGCGCCTTGGCCTGGGCGAGACGGTCGCGCTGCTCGGGCCCAACGGCTGCGGCAAGACCACGCTGCTCAAGACGCTGTGCGGCATCCACCCGGCACATGGCGGCACGCTGCAGGTCGATGGCCGCGACCTGTCCACGCTGTCCGCGCCCGATCGGGCGCGGCGCATCGCCTACGTGCCGCAGCAACATCGCCTGGTGTTCGCCTACAGCGTGACCGACGTGGTGATGATGGGGCGGCTGGCCGGGCGCGGGCTGATCGCGCGCCCCGCGCCCGCCGACCACGCCGCGGTGCATGCGCTGCTCGCCCGGCTGGGGCTGCAGGATCTGTCCGCGCGCAGCTATGCCGCGCTCTCCGGCGGCCAGCGCCAGCAGGTACTGATTGCCCGCGCGCTGGCGCAGGACGCACCGTATCTGCTGCTCGACGAACCCGCGAGCAGCCTGGACTACGGCAACCAGCTGCGGCTGCTCGAACTGCTCGGCCAACTGCGCGACGACGGGCGCGGGGTGCTGTTCACCACCCATCATCCCGACCACGCCTTCGTCGCAGCCACCCGCGTGGTGCTGATGCAGCAGGGCCGCTTCATCGCCGAAGGCACACCGGCGCAGTGCATGCACCGCGCGCAGCTGGCGCGGCTGTACGCCGTGCCCGAGGAGCGGCTCGCGCAGGCCGCGAGCGCGCAGCACTGGGCACATCAGGTCGGCTGAAGCGCAGCGGCACAGCGCCTATACTTGGCCCCGCGCCGATTTGCCCTGGGCTTGCGGGCGCGTAACAAATCCAGCTAAAACAGCGCAGACCACCGGCGGTTTTCGCTGCATTGCCAGCGCCGCCGGTTTTGTTTTTCGGGAACACGCATGAGTGCCTCGCCCTCCGCGCTCGGAGATGTCACGCCGCAGCGCATGTCCTTCGTGCAGCCGCTGCCGCTGCAAAGCGGCGCGCAGTTGCCTGCCTATGAGCTGGTCTACGAGACCTATGGCACGCTCAACGCAGCACGCAGCAATGCGGTGCTGGTGTGCCATGCGCTCAACGCCAGCCACCATGCCGCCGGCACCCATGGCAGCGATCCCAAGAGCCTGGGCTGGTGGGACAACCTCATCGGCCCGGGCAAGCCGCTCGACACCGAGCGATTTTTCGTCATCTGCATCAACAACCCTGGATCGTGCTTTGGCTCGACCGGGCCGATGAGCATCGAGCCAACCAGCGGCAAGCCGTGGGGCAGCCGATTTCCCGTGGTCACGGTGGAAGACTGGGTCGATGCGCAGGCGCGGCTGCTCGACCGCCTGGGCATCGACCGGCTGGCGGCAGTGATCGGCGGCAGCCTGGGCGGGATGCAGGCGCTGTCGTGGACGCTGCGCTACCCCGAGCGTGTGGCGCACTGCGCGGCGATCGCCACCGCGCCCAGTCTTTCGGCGCAGAACATCGCGTTCAACGAGGTGGCGCGCCGCGCGATCATCACCGACCCCGACTTTCACGGCGGCGACTTCTATGCCCACGGCGTGGTTCCCCGGCAGGGACTTGCGGTTGCGCGGATGATCGGCCACATCACCTATCTGAGCGACGATGCGATGGCGACCAAGTTCGGCCGCGCGCTGCGCAACGGCGCACTGGGCTATGGCTTCGGCGTGGACTTCGAGATCGAGAGCTATCTGCGCTATCAGGGCGACAAGTTCAGCGGCTATTTCGACGCCAATTCTTATCTGCTCATCACCCGCGCGCTCGACTATTTCGACCCGGCGCGCACCACCGGCGGCGACCTCGCCGCGGCGCTGGCACCGGCCACCGCACGCTTCCTGCTGGTGAGCTTCACCACCGACTGGCGTTTTTCGCCGCAGCGCTCGCGCGAGATCGTCCAGGCGCTCATTTCCAACCGCCGCGCGGTGACCTACGCCGAGGTCGACGCGCCGCAGGGCCATGACGCCTTTCTGATGGATCACCCGCACTACCACGGCGTGGTGCGCGCCTGGTTCGACCGCATTGCCCAGGAGGTTGCGCGATGAGCACGCCGCTATCCGTCATTGCCGACCTGGTGCCGCATGGCAGCCGGGTGCTCGACCTGGGCTGCGGCGACGGCCGCATGCTCGCGCACCTGCGCGACACCCGCGGCTGCACCGGACTGGGCGTGGAAATCGATCCGCAAAAACTGATCGCCGCAGCCGCCCGGGGGGTCGATGTGCTGCAGTACGACCTGGAACAGGGGCTGTCGCTGTTTGGCGACCGCAGCTTCGACGTGGTGCTGCAGATCGACACCCTGCCCAATATCCGCCACACCGAAAACGCGCTGCGCGAAACCGCGCGCGTGGGACGGCTGGGCATTCTGAGCTTCGCCAATTTCGCCCACTGGAGCATCCGCCTGCAGATCCTCACCGGCCGCCTGCCGGTGACGCCCGAACTGCCCTACGAGTGGTACAACACCCCGAACCTGCGCGTGGCGACTTACGCCGATTTCGAACGCCTGGCCGCACATTGCGGTCTGCGCCTGGTCGACGCCTTCGGTGTGCGCAACGGCCGCCGCATCAACTTTGCACCTGGATTGCTGGCCACCGAGGCAGTGTTCTGCGTGCAGGGCGCGTGAAGCGGCTGGGCAACACTGAATCAGTGTTGCCCTAAGCCTTGTAGCTCGGCAGCTCGATGACGTAGGTATCCACCGCGGCGTTCGGATCGAGGACAGGATTGCTCGGATCGCCGTTGCCCCAGTCGCTCTGGAACAGGATGCGCGTGCCGCTGGTGCTCAGGGTCACATTGGTCTGCGCCCAGTAATTGCTCTGCGGCGCATTGCTGTAATTGCCGGTACTGCGGTGGTGAGCGAAGCGGTAGGTCGCGCCCGTGGTCAGGCTGGTCAGCATGATTTCCTGATCGAGCAGCGTGGTCGGGTTGGGGGTGGGGCCGTTGTTGCCCGTGCCGTATATGTCTCCGGTCATGCCGGTTGCAATCCACATCGGGTTTTTCCAGGCAGTCGATCCGGTCAGGCTGCCAGTGGCAGGATAGCCAAACACCGGTGTGCTGGATTCACCCACCAGATTCTGCACGACCCCCGTGTTCAGATCGGCAGCGATGACATTGCCGTTTCCACCCGTGGCGCGGTTGAACTGTGAACCCACCAGCATGTCATGCCCTGCGGCATTCATGGCCGTGTCGCAGTGCTCGTAGGCGTCGAAGTTGACGGTGCGCACATATTTGCCGTTGATGTCCAGAATGAACACGCGTCCCGTCGTACTGTTCTGCGAGGCCGGGTCGGGCGCCACCCAACCCTGGCCGGACAGCAGCGGAAACGGCGTGGTGCCGCGCGCCTGCGCCTGGGCGACATAGTTGGTTTCGTAGAACACCATTTGCTTGGTCGCCTGATTGAAACCGAACACATTCAAGCCCAACTGACCATTCACGTTGGGAATGCCACCCGCACCCAGACCCCAGATGCGCTCCCCCTTGGCGTTGATGCCCAGCGCAAAGGGGTAGCCACAGCGCACCGGCCCCGTGCGCGGCCAGCCTGCGGGCAGATTGGGCATGAAACTGTACTCAATGGTCTTGACGCCGGTTTCCACATTGAGGGCGGTGAGATCGGCCACCACGCTGCTGCCCACCGAATGGTTGTCGATGTAGTAGAGCGTTGCCGGATCTTGATGATCCCAGTAGAACTGCTCGATATCGCCCGGATTGATGTCAATGAACTTGATGAAGGCATAGGTGGTGCCGTTGTACAGAGCCCAGCCCTGCTGCCCGCCCGACTGCATGGTGGACCCCGGGGCGTACAGGATGAAGCGCGTCTCATCACAGTTCCACGCCATGGCCGTTGGATAGGCGGGCGCCGCGCACAGATTCTTGAAGTCGGCCACACAGTCCGTGATTCGGGTGATTCGGGTGCCGAAATCCGGATCGGTCACCGTCTGTCCCTTTGCCGGCTTGGCAAGCTTGCTGTAGGGCATGGCCTTCAGCCCGTAGTTCTGCAGACCGACAGACAGGTCAACCCCGGCGACGACTGGCACGGCGGCTGATGTTGTCGTTGCTCCCGATGAGACCGCAGGGCTCGATGCGCCGCCTCCGCCGCAGGCAGACAGCGCCCCCATTGCCGGAAGCGTCAACAGTGAGCGTTGGATAAATTTGCGTCGGGAAGGGATCATCTTGAGTCTCCTGAAACACCATGACGAACTTGGTTCTCATCCTCCATGGCTGTCGTGACGGATAGGCGATCAACCCATCACGTCGGTTGATCAGAACGCTCCGCAGCCACTTCAGCCAGCGGCGCGGGCAGGGCTTTGCGCCAGGAGAGCAAAAATTCCTTTGCAGGAGCCTCCCAATAGCGATAGACGAGCAGTGAGGTCACAATGAGCGCGCCCGTCAAGAACGGCACGACAAGCGCATAAAACTCAGATCCAGCGCCGCCGATTGAGCGCCGCAACAGATCGAGAAGCGCCACGCCAATGGACTGATGCAACAAATAGAGGCTGTAACTTGCCACGCCGATTGCAGCCAGAGGCGGATAGGCCAACCAGGCAACCCATTTCGGGCGCATCAGCAGCGCCAGAAAAACCGCATATCCGCAACCCATTGCGATGAAAGGAGCGGGCGTGCCGGCATGTGTTCCCATGTGCAGAAAGGCCAATCCAGCAATCGCCTCCAACAGCAATATCCGGCCAATTCGACTTTTCGCGTCGACAAAAAGTGCATAAAACCCAATACCAGCAAGAAACCACGGCAAAGCACTGAGCGCAAAAATGAAATCAATTGACCAAAGATGCGGAAAATTCAGTGCCCTCAACAGGAGGTCAATCAATACCAGAATGCCAAACGCCCAGGCAACCACCCTGAAGAATCGCGCTGCGCCTGTTGAAAAATAAAGGACGCTGATCCAGAAATAAAACTTGACCTCGACAAACAGCGACCAATATGCGCCATCCACCGCCCTGAACGGCACCCCGAAAACCTTGCTCCAGAGCAATGGCTCAGTGAAAGTAAGGCTCGGAATAAAGTCGCGCAAGTCGGGATGGAATGGGCTATTCGGAATGAGCGTCAAAATCAGGTAGGTCAATGCCGAACACAGCAGCATCGTTGGAAACAATCGGGAGAATCTTTTCCAGAAAAATTGACCGATCGTACGACTGCGAAACAGCGTCATACTGATCACAAAGCCGGAGATAATGAAAAACAACTCGACACCCAGGTCTCCGTATCTGAACAACCAGAATTCGGCAGCAAAATCACCATAGGGATAAAAATTATCTGGCGCGAGTGGCGGTGTCCAGCGCACAAAATAGTGGTAACCAATCACCAGAACGATGGCAATTGCGCGTAAGCCGTCCAAGACCTGGAGGCGATGGTGATCGTCCATTTTTGACGGAAAGTGGCGCGGTGCACTTGCGCCACTCGTGGTTCCCATGAGGTGAGGCAGAAAATTATGACAGCCTGCGGCGAACGCACACCCCCCTGATCCAGCCATCTCCGCCCTGCACAAACGTACACACCCCTCGAAGCAGGGGTGTGTACAAGATTGGCGGCGGATTTTCCCGCTTCCTGCGGGCTGGCATCGGTTGATCAGTTGGCCTTGTACCCCGGCAACTCGATCACATAGGTATCCACTGGTGCATTCGGATTGATGACCGGTGCCTTCGGGTTGGCGTTACCCCAGTCGCTCTGCACCAGAATGCGCGTGCCGCTCGGGCTTGGGGTGACATTGGTCTGCGCCCAGTAGTTGTTCACCGGGGCATTGCTGTAATGCCCCGTGCTGCGGTGATGCGCCACGCGGAACACTGCGCCCGTATCCACATTGGCAATGGACACCTCCTGGTCAATGTAAGTCTGCGGGTTGGCCACCGGGGCGTTATTGCTGCCATTGTCCGCGGTGCTGCCATAAGGCGAGCCCGTGACACCCATGGCAACCCAGCCCGGCATCTTCCACGCGCCCGAGCTGATGAGGGTGCTGGTGCGCGGATAGCCGTCGCCCTTGGCCACGCCAATGACGGTGGATACCACGCCCGTGTTGAGATTGGCCACCATCAGATTGCCGCTGCCGGACGGGCCGTCGTACTGCGTGCCGACCAGCAGGTCTTCGCCCTTGGCGTTGACCGAGCTGTCCAGGTGCTCGATGGCATCGAACTGCACGGTCCGCACAATGTTGCCGTTCAGGTCGAACACCACCGTGGTGTGGTTTGCCCAATCGGGCCAGGCCCAGCCCTTGCCCGACTTGAGCGGGAAAGGCGTGGTGCCGCGTGCCTGCGCCACGGGAATGCCGCTGTAGCGGGTGAGCTTGCCGGTCTTGGCATTGAACCCGAAGGCGTTGAGGCCGAGCTGGCCGCTCACGTTCGGGATGCCGCCTGCGCCGAGCCCCCACAGTTCGAGATCGCCCCCCGCATAGAACGGATAGCCTGCGCGCACCGGGCCGGTGGTGGGCCAGCCCTGCGCCTTGATGTCGGGCATGAAATCGTGCAACACGGTCTGCGCACCGGTCTCGACGTTGATTTCCATCATGCGCATGATGATGGTGCCACCGTTCTCGCGGTTGTCGATATAGACCAGCTTGGTCGGATCGGAGTGGCTCCAGTAGAACTGCTCGATGTCGGGTGGATTGATGGGCAGAAACTTGATGAAGGCGTAAGTCTTGCCATCGAACATCGCCCAGCCTTGCTTACCCCCCGCCTTCGCGCCGGTGACATACAGCACGAAGCGCGATTCGTTGCAGTTCCAGCCTTGCGTCGTGGGGTAGGCCGGTATCGCCACATTGGCGTTGAAATCAGCCAAGGTATCGGTGATCCGCACGATCGAGGTGCCGGGAAAATCCGGATCGGCAACCCGCTGTCCCTTGGCAGGCTTGGCAAGCGGGGAGAACGGACGCAGGTTCTTGCCGTAGTCGACCAGACCCGCCGTGAGATTGGCGG